>JBBRTJ010000049.1:0-26333 GCA_038244535.1 Acidimicrobiales bacterium
ACCTCGGCCCCGTCGGCCAACGCCACCGAGCGCGCCGCGCACGGACCGGCTCGCGCCGCCGCGAGGGCGGCGGCATCGGCGGCCGCCTGGGCCCGGGACTGGTCGACCTCGCTGCCGATCCAGCGGCCGACAACCACCAGGCCCAGCGCCGCCACGGCGGTCAGGGCCGCCACCATGGGCACGGCCTGCCCGCTGTCTGCCTTTCGGCCCGACGCGAGACGACCTGTCACTCGTCGGTGGACGCGAGGACGAGAGCAGCTGAAGCGATGACCTGACCATCGTCGAGGCTCATGACCCGCACCCCGGTGGCATCGCGCCCCTGCGACGAGATCTCTCGGACTGGCATGCGGATGGTGACGCCGCCGGACGAGACGATGACGATGTCGTCGTCGAGGCCCACCATGAACGCCGCCACGACGTAGCCCTTGCGGGCCGTCAGGCGCATCCCGATCACGCCCAGCCCACCACGTCCCTGCTGGTTGAAGCGCTCGAGCTGCGTTCGCTTGCCGTATCCCGTGTCGGTGATCATCAGCAGGCTCACGTCGTCACGGACCAGGTCGCAGCTCACCACCTCGTCGTCGGCCCGCAGCTTCATGCCCCGCACACCGCCAGCGGCCCGGCCCATCGAGCGCACCTCATGCTCCGAGAAGCGGATGGCGGTGCCCTTGCGGCTGACCATCACCACGTCGTCGTTGCCGCTCGTGACGATGACGCGCACGAGCTCGTCGCCGGGCTTCAGGTTCAAGGCGATCAGGCCGTCGCGACGGCTCGAGTCGTACTCACTGAAGGTGGTCTTCTTCACGGTGCCCTGACGGGTGACGAAGAACAGGAAGCGCTCGTCGAACTCGCGGGTGTCGATGATCGCCTGGATCTGCTCGTCGGCGGCCAGCGGCAGGAGGTTGACCACCGGGATCCCCTTGGCCGTGCGGTCGCGCTCGGGGATCTCGTGGGCGCGGAGCCGATACACCTTGCCGCGGTTGGAGAACAGCAGCAGGTAGGCGTGGGCCGAGGTGAAGATCACGTGGCTCACGAGGTCGGCGTCCTTCAGCTTGGCCCCCGAGACGCCCTTGCCGCCGCGGGCCTGGGTACGGAACGCGCCGGCCTCGACGGTCTTCACGTACCCGGCCTGCGTCATCACCACGACGAGCTCCTTGTCGTCGACCAGGTCCTCGATCGACATGTCGCCCGTGTCGAGGGTGATGACGGCTCGGCGAGGGGTGGCCCACTTCGCACGGACCTCGAGGAGCTCAGCCTTGATCACCTCGCGCTTGCGGCCCTCATCGGCCAGGATCGACTCGAGCTCGGCGATGGCGGCACGGAGCTCAGCCAGCTCGCTCTCGAGATCGGAGCGAGCCAACCGGGTCAACGCGGCCAGGCGCATGTCCAAGATGAAGTTGGCCTGGATCTCGCTGAACTCGAACGGGGCCGCCATGAGGCCCTCACGAGCCGCCGACCGATCGTCGCTGGCCCGGATCAAGATGATGATGGCGTCGATGGCGTCGAGCGCTCGCAGCAGGCCCTCGATGATGTGGGCTCGGGCGCGAGCCTTCTCGAGGCGATGTTCGGTCCGGCGGGTGATGACCTCGATCTGATGGGCGACGTAGGCGGTCAGCGCCTGGACGAGGTTGAGCGTGCGAGGCACCCCATCGACCAGCGCAACCATGTTGACGGAGAACGTCGACTGCATCGGCGTGAGCTTGTAGAGGTTGTTCAGCACCACGTTCGGGTTGGCGTCTCGCTTCATCGAGATGACGATGCGGGTGTCGACGCCCGAGCTCTCATCGTTGGCGGCCCGGATGCCATCGAGCTCGCGGCTGTCGGCCAGCTCCTTGATGCGGGTGAGGATTGCGTTGGCCGAGGTCTGGTACGGGAGCTCGGTGATGACGATGTCGAAACCCGATCGGGGCGTCTCTTCGATCGACGCGGTCGCCCGCATCTTCACCGAGCCGCGCCCGGTGCGGTAGGCCTCCATGATCCCCGCTCGCCCCATGATGGAACCACCAGTCGGAAAGTCGGGGCCCTTCACGAAGTGCATCAGGTCGTCGGGCGACGAGTCGGGGTGGTCGATCAGGTGGATCGTGGCGTCGATGATCTCGCCGAGGTTGTGGGGCGGGATGTTGGTGGCCATGCCCACCGCGATGCCCTGACTGCCGTTGACCAGCAGGTTGGGGAAGCGGGCGGGCAGGACCTTGGGCTCCTGGGTCGTGCCGTCGTAGTTCGGGTTGAAGTCGACGGTGTCTTCGTCGATCGAGGCCAGCAGCAGCATGGCCAGCGGATGCAGCCGGCACTCGGTGTAGCGCTCGGCCGCCGGCGGGAAGTCAGGCGAGCCGTAGTTGCCGTGGAAGTCGATGAGCGGGTGACGCAGCGAGAACGGCTGCGCCATGCGGGCCAGAGCGTCGTAGATGGCCGAGTTCCCGTGGGGGTGGAAGCGAGCCATGGTGTCGCCGGTGACGCGTGCGCACTTCACGAAAGGTCGGTCCGGGCGGAAGCCCTGGTTCTCCATGTCCCACAGGATCCGGCGATGCACGGGCTTCAGCCCGTCGCGCACATCCGGCAGGGCCCGGCTGACGATGACCGACATCGAGTACTCGAGGAACGAGCGCTCCATCTCGTCTTGGATCTCGATCGGTTCGACGAGCCCGCCGAGCGCGTAGTCGATGGGGCCGTCGGCGTCGCCGTCGCCACCGGCGTCGGTCGGCGGCTCGTCGGGAGGGGTGGGGGTGTCGTTGTCGCTCATGATGAGGGGTGGCGCTCGATCAGATGTCGAGGAACCGGACGTCCTTGGCGTTGGTGGTGATGAAGTGCTTCCGGCTCTCGACGTCGTCGCCCATCAGGATGCTCATGATCTCGTCGGCCAGAGCGGCCTGCTCGACGGTCACTTGCAGCAGCGTGCGCTTCGTCGGATCGAGCGTCGTGTCACGGAGCTCTTCCCAGTCCATCTCGCCGAGGCCCTTCAACCGCTGGAACTCCTTCTTGTGGTTGGGATGCTCGGCGAGGAAGACGGCCTTGGCCGCGTCGTCCTTCAGGTAGACCTTGGCCTTGCCGACCTCGGTCGAGTACAGCGGCGGCTGCGCGATGTACACGTAGCCCTGCTCGACCATCGTCTTCATCTGCCGGAAGAAGAACGTGAGCAGCAACGTGCGGATGTGGCTGCCGTCGACATCGGCGTCGCACAGCGCGATCACCTTGTGGTAGCGGACCTTGGTGGCGTCGAACTCCTCGCCGACACCACCGCCGATGGCGGTGATCAGCGCCTGGATCTCGTTGTTCTTCAGCATCTTGTCGAGCCGGGCGCGCTCGACGTTCAAGATCTTGCCCCGGATCGGCAAGATCGCCTGGGTGCGCGGATCGCGGGCCCGGATCGCCGAACCACCGGCGGAGTCACCCTCGACGATGAACAGTTCGCACTCGCGCGGGTCGCGGCTGTTGCAGTCGCGGAGCTTGTCGGGCATGCCCGCGCCCTCGAGCGCGCTCTTGCGCCGGATGGCGTTGCGGGCATGCTTGGCGGCCATGCGGGCCTGAGCCGCGGCGATCCCCTTCTTGACGACCTGGCGCGCTTCAGCCGGGTGCTCGCTCAGCCATTCGGCCAGCTTGTCGTTGGTGGCCTTGGTGACGAGCGACCGCGTCGACACGTTGCCGAGCTTGGCCTTGGTCTGACCCTCGAACTGGGGCTCTCGAAGCTTGACCGAGACGATGGCGGTGAGACCCTCACGGATGTCTTCGCCGAGGAGGTTCTCCTCTTTCTCCTTCAAGATCCCCGACGTGCGGCCGTAGTCGTTGACGGTGCGGGTGAGTGCGGTCTTGAAGCCCTCGATGTGCATGCCCCCTTCGATGGTGGCGATGCCGTTGGCGTAGCCGTGGAGCCCCTCGTAGTACCCGGTGTTCCACTGGATCGCGACCTCGACCTGCTGCTCCTCCTCGTCGACGGAGAAGTAACAGACCCGCTTGAACAACGACTCCTTGGAGGCGTTGAGGTGACGCACGAAGTCTTCGATGCCACCGGCGTAGCTGTAGGTCACCTCGAGCTCGTGCCCGGGGCGCTCATCGCTGAACGCGATCATGAGGCCTCGGTTCAGGAACGCCATCGTCTGAAGCCGTTCGGTGATCGTGCGGGTGACGAACTCGACCCCTTCGACAAAGATCGTCGGGTCTGGCCAGAAGGTCACCTGGGTTCCTGTGCGCCCCCCGGGCGCCGGCCCGACGACATCGAGCTTGTCCTGCGGCCGGCCGCCTTTGGCGAACTCCTGCCGGTAGCGCTTCCCGTCACGATCGATGTCGATCACCAGGCGCTCACTCAGCGCGTTGACGACCGAAACACCGACGCCGTGCAGGCCGCCCGACACCTTGTAGCCCGCCCCACCGAACTTGCCGCCGGCATGCAGCACGGTCAGCACGACCTCGGCTGCGCTCTTGCCCTTGTGCGGTCCGGTCGGGTACGGGTCGACGGGGATGCCGCGCCCGTCGTCGACGACTCGGCAGCCACCATCGGCCAGCAGGGTCACGTCGATCCGCTTGGCGAAGCCGGCCATCGCCTCGTCGACTGAGTTGTCGACGACCTCCCACACGAGGTGGTGAAGACCTGACAGACCGGTCGACCCGATGTACATGCCCGGCCGCTTGCGCACGGGGTCGAGGCCTTCGAGAACCTGGATGTCCTTGGCGCCGTAGTCGGCGCTCCCTGACTGTGACAAGGCGCGGTCCCTCTCAGAGAGATGTTCGACGAGGGTCGCTCGGGTGCCCTGCGTAGCGGCACAAACCCGGCGTTCCGATGTGCTTCAGTCTACCACCGGGCAGGGTCAGCTCCGGCCCACGCGAACCTCGATCGAGGTGACGACACCTGCCCCGAGGAGTGCGCCCAGCTTGGCCAGCAGCTCGGCTTCGAGGTAGCGCAACTGGGTCGCCCACCCCGGCTGGTCCACCTCGACCAGCAGGCGTCCCTCATCGAACGAGATCGGGATCGCGTGGGCCTGGATCTGCGGTCCGACCGCCTCTGGCCATGCGGTGAACACCGTCAGCGACTCACGTGCCGACGACCCTCGCAACGACCGTGCCACCCGTTCTACGACGTCTCCGAGGCGGCGGAGCGACGGGTCCTCGTCAGTCATCGCAGGCTTCCTTTGGTGGCCACGACAACGTGGTCGGGCACCGCCCCCTCTGGGAGAGGACCCGCAGTGGTGAGCAGCACCTGACCCGCCGGTACGTGCTCGAGCAACGCCCGGGAGCGGCCCGGGTCGAGCTCGGACAGCACGTCGTCGAGGATGAGGAGCGGCGGTGTGCCTGTGCGCCCCGTCACGAGCTCGTGACCGCCGAGCCGAAGGGCCAGCGCCAGGCTGCGCTGCTCACCCTGCGACGCGTGCGTCCGGCTGGGCAGACCATCGAGCATGATCAGCAACTCGTCCCGATGAGGTCCGACGAGGCTCACCCCCCGGCGCACGTCATCAGCCCGGCTCGCCGCCAGTGCCGCAGCGAGGCCAAGTTCGAGCCATGTTGGCTCATAGCTGAGCACCACCGGCACGCCGTTGCCGACCAGCGCGTCGTAGGCCTTGGCCACCAGCGGCTCGAGCGAGGCCACGAGGCGCTGGCGAGCCCGACCAAGCGCCTCGCCTGCCTCGGCGAACTTCGCGTCCCACACGTCCAGGGTGAAGGCGGCATCAGCGTCGAGACGGCCACCGACCTGCTTGAGCAGCGCGTTGCGTTGCCGCAGCACGCGATCGACGTCACTACGCACCTGATCGTCACGGCGCGACAGCGCAGACAGCAGTTCGTCGAGCACCAGTCGGCGTTCGGCCGGACCGCCCTTGACCAACTCGAGATCGTCGGGGGAGAACACCGTGACGCGCACCAGTTCGGTCAGGTCGCGGCTGCGCGCGACGCGCTGGCGGTTGACCATGGCCCGCGTGCGCCCACCGCTGGTGATCTCGATCTCGACGAGCACCTCTCTGCCCTCGATGTCGAGCTCGGCACGAAGGACCGCCTGCGTGGCCCCGACACGAACCAGTGCGTCAGTGGGCGCCCCTCTGAAGCTGGCAAGGCTGGCCACGAAGGCCATGGCCTCCACCAGGTTCGTCTTGCCCTGTCCGTTGGCCCCGCAGACCACGGTGAGCCCGGTCCCCAGCTCGATGGTGGCTCGCTCGTAGGAGCGAAAGTCGTCGAGCGTCAGGCGCAGGACGAGCACAGCCTGGTCTCGCTGCTCAGCTGACTCGCACCGGCATGAGCAGGTAGAGGAAGTCGGCGCTGCTCGCCGAACGCACGACGGCCGGCTTCAGGGCGTCCTGCGTCTCGAGGATGACCTCGTCGCCGATCATGGCGTCGACGCCATCGCTGAGGTACTGGGGGTTGAAGGCGACGGTCATCTCGATGCCCTCGTAGCTGGCATCGACGGTCTCGGTCGCCTGGCCCTTCTCCTGGTCGATGGCAAGAAGGTCGAGCCCGTCGGCACTGAGGTGGAGCCGCACCGCAGGCGAGGTCGCACCAGCGGTCAGCAGGCGCATGCGCTTGACGGCCTCGAGCAGTGCCTCACGGCCGACGCGCAACCGGTTGGCCTGGGCTGATGGGATGAGCTGGCGGTAGTTCGGGAACTCGCCTTCGATCAGGCTCGTGGTGAGTCGGCTGGTGCCGACCTCGAAGGTCGCTTCGCGATCGCCCAACCACAACGTGATCTCGCCTGAAGCGGGCATGAGCCGCTCGAGCTCTTTGAGGGCACGGCTGGGCAGGAGCACCTTTTGGGCCGCACCGGCCAGTGATGCCTCGGCCAGGTCGCGCACGGCCAGGCGGTACGAATCGGTGGCCACCATGCGCAGGCCGTCGTCCTCGGCCGCCAGGAGCACACCAGTGAGCACCGGTGAACGGCTGTCATCGGTGCTGGCCGCCCGAGCGACCTGACCGATGGCATCTCGGAACGCCGCGGCCGGAAGGGTCACCGGCGAGGTGACGGCTGCGGACGGTCGGGGAAAGTCGTCGGCCTGGAACGTCCGCACGCTGAACCGTGACTTCTCCGACGAGATCTCGGCCTCGTCCTTGCCCACCTCGACGGTGACCCGACCCGCCGGCAGGGCCCGCACGATGTCGGCCATGAGCCGAGCGGGAACGACGGCGACCCCGTCCTCGGTAGCGGCCACGGTCACTTCCACCGAGATCGTCAGATCGCGATCAGTGCCAGTCAGGTTCAACCGGTCGCCGACCAACTCGAGCTTGATGCCGGTCAGCACGGAGCTGCCCCCCCGGGCCCCGGCGGTGGCGCGGCTGGCAGTGCCGACGGCTTCAGCCAAGGTGTCACGTTCGCAGCCGAACTTCACGGCCCATCCTCCCCGCGCCCCTCGGCGCAGAACATGTGATGTAAACGATCATCATCGTCGTCGGTCTGTGGATTGGGGACGACCAAGCATCGTCCCAGCTCACTGGCAGTGTGGTTACCCCGCCACTGTCCACAGGCTCCCACAGCCACCGTGGTCTGCTCGGTGATGGCTGTGGACGACACACGCGTTGTCCACCGATGCGTCGTCGTCTGGCACAGGTCGTGCACAGCCATCGCGCGGCCGGTGGTCATCGCCCGCTCTTGATGCGGGCGCTGAGCTCGGTCACCTGGTCGTACACCTGCTGGCGTTCCCGCATGAGGCGAGAGATCTTGTCGACAGCGTGAATGACCGTGGTGTGGTCCTGTTTCCCGAACAGACGTGCGATCGCCGGGTACGACAGGTCGGTGAGCTCACGAAAGACGTACATGCCGACCTGGCGGGCCGATACCAGCGGTCGCTGGCGACTCTTGCTGGTCAGTGCCTCGACCGTGAAGCCGAAGTAGCCCGCGATGAGCTCGAGCATGGCCGCCGGGGTGAGCATCCGGCCCGACCCCTGGTTGAGGAGGTCGGCGAGGACCCGTTCGGCCAGGGGCACGGTGACCGGGACCCGATTGAGGCTCTGGTAGGCGGCGATCCGGATGAGGGCGCCCTCGAGCTCGCGGATGTTGCTCGTCACGTGGGTGGCAATGAACTCGAGCACCTCTGGGGCGATCAGGGTGTTGTCACGCTCAGACTTGTTGCGCAAGATCGCGATCCGGGTCTCGATGTCGGGGGGCTGGATGTCGGTGATGAGCCCCCAGCGGAACCGGCCCCGAAGGCGATCCTCAAGCGTTTGCATGGCGTCGGGCGTGCGGTCGGACGAGATGACGATCTGCTTGTTGGCGCCGTGCAGCGAGTTGAAGGTGTGGAAGAACTCCTCCTGCAGGCCTTCTGAGCGTTCGATGACCTGGATGTCATCGATCAGCAGCACGTCGACCTCGCGGTAGCGCTTGCGCAGGTTCGGGGTGGTGCCGGTGCGGACCGCGTCGATGTAGTCGTTGAGGAACGTCTCGGCGGTCACGTAGCGGACCATCTGCAGGGGGTAGTTCTGGCGCACGTAGTGGCCGATGGCGTGAAGGAGGTGCGTCTTGCCGAGCCCAGGGACGCTGTAGATGAACAGCGGGTTGTAGGCGCGAGCCGGAGTCTCGGCAACGCCGAGCGCAGCGGCATGGGCGAACCGGTTGGAGGTGCCCACGACGAAGTTCTCGAAGGTGTAGGCCTGATTCAGGACCTCGCCGGTGCGGTCGACGTTGTGGGCCTCAGCGCGTGGCCCGGACCGCTCGGTCGTCGAAGGTCGGGCCGGGAGCGGCTCGAGCGTGCGCTCCGATGGTGCGGTGCGCACTTCGAGGCGGAGCTCGATGTGCCCACCGCCGACTTCGGCCAGCGCATCGTGGACCATCGGCAGGTACCGACCTTCGAGGCGCTCGCGAGCCGCCGAGCTGGGTACGGCCAGGACCATCGCCCCGTTGGCCGGCACCACCGCGACGTCGTTGAAGGTGGACAACCACACGGCGTCCGACACCTGCGCTCGAAGCAGCTGTGCAGCGGCTGTCCACAGGCTCTCTGTGTCGTCCACCTGCGGCTCCGCTGATTGGTCACGTTGTGCGTCCACACACCAGTCCACAAGCTGTGGACAACGCGTGGAACCGGGCTCTGGTCATGCCGCGCCGAACGAGTCGGCGTGGGATGACGAACCTAGCACCCGTCGGACAGACGACGGCAAGAGCAACTTTCAGCCCCTCTCCATCACGTCCGGCTCGCGACACGGCTAGTGGCCCTGCTTGCGGTGCCGGGAGCCACCCCGTAGCCTCGCGGGTCGTCTCGCGCTTCGGCGTGGGCATCGTCTGGTCAGCCGCGTCCCTGTCTGGGTATCGCATGCTGGCGGTCTCCAGGAGGCAGCAGTTGAAGCGCACCTTTCAACCCAACAACCGGAAGCGGGCCAAGAAGCACGGCTTTCGCCAGCGGATGTCCACGCGTGGCGGTCGAGCCGTGCTGAAGTCCCGTCGCGAGAAGGGCCGACTGCGCCTGTCGGCGTGATCTGGCGCGTCCGTGAGCGAGCAGTCCTCGATCGGATCGAACGCTCCGGGCGGCGAGTGCATGGCGGCCCCCTGTGGTGTCGTTTCGTGCTCGAGCCGGTCGGATCGCCTCCTTGTGTCGCCTTCGCCATTGGCCGGCGCCACGGCACCGCGGTGGAACGCAACCGCCTCCGCCGCCGACTTCGTGAAGCCATCCGGCTCGCGCAACCGCCGCTTCCTCCAGGTGCCTACCTGGTCGGCAGCCGGCCCGAAGCCAACCGTCTGTCGGCGAGTGAGTTGAGGGCCGCCGTGGCTACCCTCGTCACCGCTGTCGACGCGTCCGCGCCATGACCCTCACCGCGACCCCGGATCGCCCGCCCCTCGCGGCGCGTCCGCTCCTGACGTTGGTGCGGGGCTACCAGGCGATTCGCGCTGGCCGCCCGTCGCCGTGTCGCTTCTACCCCTCGTGTTCCGCCTATGCCGTCGAGGCCCTCGAGGTGCACGGTGCAGTCCGAGGCACCTGGTTGGCCACTCGACGCCTCTGCCGCTGCCATCCCTGGGGTGGCCATGGGGTCGACCTCGTGCCCGAGAAGAAAGCCTGATCCGTGTTCCAGCTCATCGCCTCAGTCCTCGCCTGGTTCTACGCCATCATCCCCAACTACGCGATCGCCATCGCGTTGTTGACCTTGACCGTCATGGTGATCGTGACGCCACTGACGCTCAAGGGCACCAAGTCGATGCTCGAGCTTCAAAAGCACCAGCCGGAGATCAAGCGCCTGCAGCAGCAGTACAAGGGCGATCGCCAGCAGCTCAACGAAGAGATGATGAAGTTCTACAAGGAGCACAAGATCAACCCCGTTGGGGGTTGCCTGCCGTTGTTGCTCCAGGCGCCGGTGTTCTTCATCCTCTACCGAGTCCTGCACAAGCTCACCGAGACCTGTTCGGCCGCCGACGTGGCGAAGGGCATCTGCCCCGGTCCGGCAGGCAACTTCAAGCCGAGCTACCTCGACTCCAGCACCGAGTTGTGGAAGGCGCTCACCTCGACCGACAAGATGATGGCCTTTGGCCTCGACCTGTCCCGGTCGGCGGTCGATGTCATCAACAACGACGGGATCTTGTACGGGCTGCCCTACTTGATCATGGTGCTGCTCGTGGCGGGGTCCAGCTTCTACCAGCAGCGGCAGATCACCAGCCGCAACACCGCCGCGGTGAACCCCCAGCAGCAGATGATCATGAAGCTCATGCCGGCGTTCTTCGCCGTCATCGCCTTGGCGCTGCCGGCGGGGATGGTCGTGTACTTCCTGACCTCCAACCTCTATCGGGTCGGTCAGCAGGCGTACATCACGCGTCGCTTCTACCGGAAGGACGCTGAGGCCGCCGCAGAAGCAGCAGACGACGTCAAGCCCGTGAAAGACGCTGGAGGAGCGACGAAGGCCAAGGCGCCGGCCCCGGTGCCCAAGAAGCCCGCTCCAGGAACCGTGACGACACCCCCCAAGGGGAAGGCGACGCCTACGAGGGCGCCTGCCCGACCGACCCCCACTCGCCCCGCGCCCCAGCGCCCGGTGCCCAAGAAGAAGTGACGAGAGGCTGACGAACCACCATGCAATGGGTCGAGACGACAGGACGTACCGTCGAAGAAGCGAAGGACAAGGCCCTCGATCAACTGGGCGTCGACGAGGCTGACGCCGAGTTCGAGATCCTGGAGGAGCCGAAGCCCGGCTTGTTTGGGCGGACGCGCGGCGAAGGCCGCGTCCGGGCCCGTGTCATGCCCATCAAGGCTCGACCCAAAGTCGAGCGTCGTGACCTCAAGCGCAAGACAGGTGCCTCGGAACCCCGGAGTACTGAGCAAGGCGGACCCACCGCGGAACCAGGCAACACGCCGGAGGATGAGATGGACGAGACGACCGATGTGGTCCCCGTGTCGAACGGCGACGTGTCAGCACAGGAGGGTGAACGAGCGGCCGCCTTCCTGGTCGGACTGGCCCAGGTGTTCGGGTCTACTGGTTCGACCGAGATCGTCATGGTCGACGACGGCGTCGAGGTGAATCTGACCGGCGACGACCTCGGGCTGTTGATCGGGCCGAAGGGCAGCACGCTCACCGCCGTGCAGGACATCACCCGCGTCGTGGCCCAACAGCGAGGTGAGCGCCATGAGGGTCGGCTTCGCATCGACATCGCTGGCTACCGCGCCCATCGTGCCGAGGCGCTCAGCCGCTTCACCGCGCAGGTGGCCAGCGAGGTGTTGGCCACGGGAGCGGCCCGCCGGCTGGAGCCGATGTCGTCGGCGGACCGCAAGGTCGTCCACGATGCTGCGGGCAAGATCGAGGGCATCACGACGTCGTCCGAGGGCGAAGAACCCGCTCGGCGAGTGGTGATCTCCGTCGCCTCCTAGGTGTCGGACGGAAGCCGCCCCGAGTTCTCCGAGGCCCTCCTCGCCGCGCTGAGGAGCTCACAGCAGCTTCGGATGCTCGGAGTCGCGCCGGTCGCCACGCAGGCTCGACACGCTCTGGGGTTCGTCGAGTGGCTGCCCACCGGAGCCCGGTGCCTCGATCTTGGCAGTGGTGGAGGGTTGCCGGGACTCGTCATCGCCGAGGTACGGCCCGATGTGGCGCTGACCCTGCTCGACGCCCGCGGCGGACGTACGGACCAACTCATTCGCCTAGTGGGCCGGCTGGGCATCGGCCATCGGGTAACGGTGGTTCAAGCCTTGGCGGCCGAGGCAGCCCGTCTCCCCCAGCTCGCAGGGTCTTTCGATGCGGTGGTGGCGCGCAGCTTCGGGCCTCCTCGAGCTGTGCTCGAGGCCGCGGCCCCGTTCCTGACTCCTGGCGGACGGGTAGTGGTGAGCGAGCCACCGGATCGGTCCGATCGTTCCGATCGGTGGCCCGAGACCCTCTTGCGGCGCTTCGGCGCTCGTCGCCTGGACGACGAGGGGGGTCCGGTGGCTTGTTTCGTACTCGAACAGCACGGGAGTCGTTCGCCGCGTTTCACGTGAAACATCGTTGGGTGACACCGGCTGCTCCGTGCTGAGTACGCTGACGCCGCCCGACGCCGTTCTGCTCGACCGGTTGGTCCTCCCGTTCTGCATCACGAGGAGTCCGCAGTGCCTTCTATCGCCCGCAAGGTGATTCCCGAAGTCGACCCTGACTACGTCCCCAAGGACCGGCCACTGCCGCGCGTCATGGCCGTGGCCAACCAGAAGGGTGGCGTCGGGAAGACGACGACGGCGATCAACCTCGGGGCCTGCCTGGCTGACATCGGGTATCGGACGCTCGTCGTGGATCTCGATCCCCAGGGGAATGCCACGACTGGCCTCGGTGTGGACCCTCGGGGCTTGGATGCCTCGATGTACGACGTGATCATCCACGAGGTGCCGCTCGAGGACTGCGTGGTGGCCACCACGGTCAAGGGGCTTTTCGTCGCGCCGGCCAGCCTCGACCTCGCCGGGGCGGAGATCGAGCTCGTTCCTGCCTTCAGCCGCGAGCTCCGGTTGCGCCGGGCCATCGAGGCAGTGCTCGACGACTACGACTACGTCTTGATCGACTGCCCGCCGTCACTTGGCCTGCTGACGGTCAACGGGCTCGCCGCGGCCCAGGAGGTGGTCGTACCGATCCAGTGCGAGTACTACGCGCTCGAGGGTTTGGGCCAGTTGCTCCGCAACGTCGAACTCGTGCGGCGGAGCCTCAACCCCACGCTGGAACTGAGCACCATCATCTTGGTCATGTACGACGCTCGCACGAAGCTCGCAGATCAGGTCGTGCACGAGGTGCGCGGCCACTTCGGCGCGAAGGTGTGCCGCACCCTCGTGCCTCGGACCGTCCGGCTGAGCGAGGCGCCATCGTTCGGCCAACCGATCATCGCCTTTGATCCGACCTCGCGAGGCGCCATCGCCTATCGCGAACTGGCCAAGGAGGTGAGTGGTGGTGCGCCGGAGCGGACTCGGTAGGGGGCTCGGCGCCCTCATCCCCTCCGACGGTCGCGAGGCAGGCCCGGCGGAGCTGCTCGAGCTGCCGCTGGGCAGCATCGTGGCCAATCCCAATCAGCCCCGAACGTCAGTCGACGAGCAAGCCCTCACCGAACTTGCTGAATCGATCTCGTCGCTCGGTGTGCTGCAGCCGATCCTGGTGCGTCCCCTCGACTCCGGCCAGTACGAGCTGATCGCGGGCGAGCGGCGCTGGCGTGCGGCCCGCCGCGCCGGCCTCGACACCATCCCGGCCGTGGTTCGTGAGGTCGACGAGATGGCCTCGGTCGCCCAGGCCCTCGTCGAGAACCTGCAACGCCAGGACCTCACGGCGCTCGAAGAGGCCGCCGCGTTCCTCCAGCTCATCGAGGACTTCGGACTCGGCCACGACGAGGTCGCGCGGCGGGTGGGCAAGAGCCGTTCGGCGGTGTCGAACACGGTACGGCTGCTCCAGCTCCCCCCGTCCATCCAGCACTTGTTGAGTGCTGGACGCCTGACCGCGGGCCACGCTCGGGCACTGATGGGCACCCCCGACCGATCGCTGCAGGAGTCGTTGGCCCGCAGTGCCGTGGCTGAGGGTTGGACCGTGAGAGCAGTCGAAGACGCCGTGCGTACCGCCGCCCGCAGTGGAGGCCCGGCCGATCCTGCGGTCGAGCGGCGTCCAGAGGGCCGTCCAAACCTGCGGCCTCCGGGGCTGCTCGAGCTCGAGCAGCTGCTCTCTGACCACCTGGCCACCCGCGTGCAGGTCTCGATGGGCGGCAGGCGGGGCAAGGTCGTCATCGAGTTTGCAACCCTCGATGATCTTGAACGGATCTACCGGATCATCGCCGAACCCGACACCGACGAGTGAGCCAACGACCCTGAAGGTGTGCTTGAAGGTCACTTCAACCACAGGCACCTGTGGATACTGTGGATAACGGGCTCAACCTGGTGATTCATCGTCGAGTGGGTCGGTGACCCAGGCCTTGAGTGCTGTCACCAGGGCGTGAACGAGGCGGTAGGGGGGGAGGGCCAGCGCCCGGGTACCCAGATCGATGGCCACGGCCGGCATCCGCGTCTCACGCAGCAGGGCGATGCGCATGCCCACCGGTGCGGGACTGAGGTCGGCGACGACGGCTCGAAGCTGCGTCTCGACCTCGAGCGCAAGACGCTTGCCTCCGGACGACTCGTATCCCTTGGCGGCGTAGAACCACACCGAGGTCGCTGTGGTGGCAGTTCCCGTACGCAGGGCCAGGTAGACGTCGGCCCCGAAGCGGTTAGCAGCTTCCGCCTGCAGCGATGGGTCAGGTTCGTCAAGGGTCAGAACGATCGCCCCACCGGCGCGCAGCTCGCGTCCGAGCGCGCGCGCCGCGGCCCCGAGGCCGCCCAGGTGACCTACCGCGACCCGTCGACCAGTGAGGGTGCGCGGTGCGTGGCGAAGCGACTCGGTTTCGAGCACGGAGGCGATGCTGACGTCGGTCGCCCTGCGGTTGCCCAGGCGATCGAGCGCCTGCACCGTCTCCCAGCCGCAGATGCCGTCAGGCCCGAGGCCCACGTTGCGCTGGAACTCGGTGAGCGCAGAGTCGGTGAGCGGACCGAAGATGCCGTCGACCTTGCCGGCGTTGAACCCGAGGTTGCCCAGCCGGCGCTGGAGCTCGGCGACATCATCGCCCCGAGGCATCGGTCGCCGGGCGTACAGGGTGCGATCACCGAGGCGATAGCCCGCTTCGACGATCGCCTCCCAGGTCGCGAGATCGCAGCGGCCGTCGGCGGGTAGTCCGTGCTCATCCTGGAAGGACCGCACCGCCTGTTCGGTGCCTTGGCAGTACCCATCGGCCTCCGTGCGAGTGAGCGCTGCTCCAGCGGCGACGAGTCGCCGCTGGAGGTCACGCACGGCCTCGCCGCGCTGGCCCGGGATCAGCGGGAGGTTGGGGCCAGGAATTCGTCGAGCTCCTGCAGCAGCTGGCCCTTGCCCTTGGCGCCGACGAGCCGCTTCTTGGCCACGCCGTCCTGGAAGACCAGGAGGGTGGGGATGCTCATCACGTCGAAGCGGCGGGCCAGGTCAGGATGGTCATCGACGTTGAGCTTGGCCACGATCAGCTTGCCGTCGTGCTCCTTGGCGATCTCTTCGAGGATGGGGGCGATCATCTTGCACGGACCGCACCACTCGGCCCAGAAGTCGACCACGACGGGGGTGGACGCCGATTGCAGCGTCTCGTCGAAGGTGCTGGAGGTGAGCGTCGTGATCGAGGCAGACATGAAAGGTTCCTTTCGTGTGCTCCAAGCGGAGCCAGCGGCGTTGCTCAGAACGTCGGCGGCGCGCCGTGCATTCCCTTCGGTCAGTGACCGTTGGCCTCGAGCCACCGCTCGGTGTCGATGGCAGCCATGCACCCGGATCCGGCGGCAGTGATGGCCTGGCGGTAGGTGTGGTCCTGGACGTCGCCACAGGCAAAGACGCCCTCGATGTTGGTGGCGGTGCCCCCCGGGGCTGTCACCAGGTAGCCGGCGTCGTCCCGGGTGAGGACGCGGGCGAACAGATCGGTGTTGGGCCGATGGCCGATGGCCACGAACAGGCCCGTGACCCCCAGCCGGTGCTGCTCGCCGGTGAGGACGTTCTCGACGGTCGCACCTTCGAGCTTGGTGTCACCTTCGAGCTCGGTCACGCGATGGTTCCACAAGAACTCGAGCGTGGGGTTGGCGAAAGCCCGCTCCTGCATGATCTTGGAGGCTCGGAGGTGGTCACGGCGGTGGATCACGGTCACCTTGCTGGCGAACTTGGTGAGGAAGATCGCCTCCTCGAGCGCCGAATCCCCGCCGCCCACCACGGCGATCTCCTGTCCTCGGAAGAAGAAGCCGTCACAGGTGGCACAGGTGGACAAGCCGTGGCCGAGAAGCCGTTGCTCGGCGTCGAGGCCCAGCATGAGCGACTGTGCGCCCGTCGAGACGATCACGGAGCGGGCCGAGAAGGTCTGATCGTGCGTCCGCACGACGAACGGGCGAGTGGAGAAGTCGACCTCGGTCACCTTTTCCGTCAGGATCTCGGCGCCGAAGCGGCTGGCCTGATCGCGGAAGCGCATCATGAGGTCGGGCCCCATGATGCCGTCCGGGAACCCGGGGAAGTTCTCGACCTCGGTGGTGAGCATCAACTGCCCGCCGGGCTGATCGCTCGTGCTGGACGGCTCGCCTTCGATGACGAGTGGTGCCAGATTGGCCCGAGCCGTGTAGATCGCCGCGGTGAGGCCGGCGGGGCCCGACCCGATGATGATGACCTCGCGCACGTCGCTCATGCGTCCACCGCCCCGGCCGGAGCCTTTCGCTTGCTCATGAGCAACAGGCCGAGCAGCACGAGGAGCACGCCGAGGATGAGGTCGCCCATCCAGACGTCCGGCGGGATGAGGGCGACGAGCCGGTGGATGCCGATGAGCGCCATCACGAGCACAGCAGTGCCGACGATGGCTCCCAGCAGACCAAAGACAACGCCACGGGCGATGACGAGGACGGGGCGAGTGGTCCGGTCGCGGAACTGCACGATGACGCGGTCGATGGTGTCCGCCGTCTGGGAGGCCCAGTCGACGGTCGGGGGATTCGGTGTCGGCGCTGAGGACGGGGGCCGTGTCTGGTCGGACATGCGCCGGAGCCTACGGCAGTGGTGCCTCTGCGAGCACGAGGCAGCTCAGCGGGTCATACACCGTGATCAGGACCGATCCACCTGCTCCTGGTCTGACCGCGACAATGGCTGGCGAGCCCTTCCACACGACCGTGCTGAGGGTGCCCGGGGTCAAAGCCAGGCTGCATGGCTTCAGCGCCTCAACGGTGGCGCCGAAGCCGGGCTGGGGTGGGAGGGGTGAGCCAGCCACCGCCGGGGTGGTCGATCGCATGGAACGGAGGCGGCCGATGAGCGTGGCGATGTCGTCGGCCGCGCCCAGGTTGCTCGGAAGGGCTGTGGCCGATGCGCTGCCGTCTTTGACCTCGGCGCCGGCCGCGGTGGCCGGCGAGGCGATCGTCGAGGTGGTCGTAGCTCGGCTTGCGGTCTGCGTGGCATCGGGTGAGCGGGTCGCCGCCCAGGCCATCACGACGACGGCGGCCGCGGCCGCGAGCCCCGCTACCGCCCAGGTTGGCCGCCAGCGAGCGCGGGTCCGTGACAGGTGCACGACAGGCGCCAGGGCGATCGGTGCGTCGAGCGCGGCGGCGATCGCGCGCTCAGTGTCGAGCGCTGGTCGTGGCGCCACGGCTCGAAGCGCCGTGGCGAGCCCGGTGAACGTGCCGGCTCGGGCCAAGAGCGCGGGGTCGTTGGCCGCCGCGTCACGCTCGTCGGGCGCGAGCTCGCCGTCGAGGTAGGCCGAGGCCCGTTCGTCGTCCAGGGGATCAAAGGTCGTCATGGCTGCTCACTTCGACGTTCGGGGGAGGCCCCCTGGTTCCCGATGAGTCGCGCCGCGAGGGCGGCGCGACCCCGAGAGATCCTCGAGCGTACGGTTCCGCCAGGAAGTGACAGCACGTCCTCGATCTCGGCGTACGACAGGCCGGCGACATCTCGGAGCACGACCGGGATTCGGAAGTCCTCGGGCAGCTCGGCGAGAGCCTGGTCGAGCTCGAGACGATCGATGACACGGTCGGCGAGCAGGGGTTCGTCACCGTGGTGATCGAGCTCCCGATCGGTGGGCGTCGCTCGCCGTCCTCGGCGACGCAGCTCGTCGAGGGCGGCGTTGGTGGCGATGCGATACATCCACGTCGAGAGCGATGAGCGTCCGTCGAAGGCCGGGAGGCCCCGTACGACTGCGATGAGCGCCTCCTGGGAGGCGTCGGCGGCGTCGGCGGCATTGCCGGTGATGCGCCGGCACACGGCGTAGATGCGGTCGTGGTGCTCCCTCAGCAGGCGCTCGAGGGCGGCACGATCACCCGAGCGGGCTCGTTGGAGATCGGTGTCTTCGGGCACGGCGAGCGCCGACGGTCAGTTCGACGCAGCGAGCGCGAGGTTGGCGATGGCGACCTGGTAGCGGGGCGCGGCATCGCTGAGCGAGGTGATCCACAGGAGCACGAAGCGGCCTGGACCGGCGCCGAGCGGCACGGTCGTCGTCGCTTGCTTGACCGACACGGTGGCCGCCGGCTTGCCCCATCCGGCCAGTGCTGCTGCCGATGACGTGCTGACGAACACCTGCGCAACCCAGCCGGACGTCGGCGAGCTGATCACCAAGCTCATCCCGCTCGCGGGTCCGGTGAGCTGGACGATGAGTCCGACCCCCGGCTTCCCGGCGATGTCTCGTGATCGGTAGTTCTCTGTCGTCCACACCGACGTCGGGTCGGCATCGAGGAGGTTTCGCAGCAGCTCGGGGTGCTCCCTTCCGTCACCGGGGGCCGGATCAAACTCACCGACGGTGCCGATCGTCACCGGTGTCGCCACGGCAGTGGCGGTTGTCGTTCCCGCCGTGGCGGGTCGGGTGACCTCGGTCTCGCCCCTCGCGGCGCGGAGCAGCCCTTCGCCGGCATCGGTGCGCCCGAGGAGCACGCCCGCGGTACCGACGGCAATGGCCACGAGGACGATGATGACGACCGGTACGAGCCAGCGCCGTTCGCTGCGGAGGCTGGCGGGGATGCGGCGTCCGGCCGAGGGCGTCGGCGGGCCGCCGGCCCGGTACGCCGGCCCGATGCCATGCACCGGCGTCACGTCGCGAACATCGATCATCCCGGTCTCGTCGGCTACGGCGACCTGCAGGCGCTGCAGGGCCCCTCGCGCTTCGGCGGCGTCGGCAGGTCGCCCGCCGACCTCTCGGGACAGCAGGCGCTGGACGAGATCGTCGAGGGCGCGGGGGATGCCGGGCCGCAGCGTCCTTGGTGGGAACGCGTCGCGCTGCAGGCGGGCGAGGGCGGTGGCCGAGTCGTTGGCCCCCTCGAACGGGACCTGGCCCGTGAGGCACTCGTAGAGCACGACGCCCAGTGCGAACAGGTCGCTGCGCCCGTCGAGCGGCTCACCTCGCACCTGTTCGGGGGACAGGTACTTGGCGGTGCCCATCATCAGGTCGTCACCGGTGAGATCTGGCGGGGTTCCCATCGCTTTCGCGATGCCGAAGTCGGTGAGCAGGATGCGGCCGTCGGTGGCCAGCAGCACGTTGCTCGGCTTGAGGTCGCGGTGCACGATGCCAGAGGCATGAGCGGCCTCGAGGGCTCCGCACAGCTCCATCCCGATCCGGACGACATCGGCCACGGGCAGGCGTCCGTGATCGTGGAGCTCGTCACGCAGCGTGCGCCCGGCGACGAGCTCCATGATCACGGCCTCGTCTCCGGCGTCACCGACGGTGTCGAACACCGCAACGATGGCGGGATGGCTCAGGCGGGCCGCCGCCAGCGCCTCTCGCCGGAACCGCTCGACGATTGCGGGCTCGGTGGTGAGCTCCGGCCGCATCATCTTGACGGCCACCTGCCGGTCGAGGACCTCGTCGGTGGCGACCCAGATCTCGGCCATGCCACCGATCGCCAGGCGCCGGTCGAGTCGGTATCGCCCCGCGAGGCGGCGGGGCTGACCGCTGATCCTGACCCCTGACTGATCCACCGAAGCGGGACCCTACCGACCGTCGCCCACAGGCACGGGTCGCTCGGGTCCAGACGGGTGACGTTCAGCGCCGGCGGTGACCTTGGCCCGATGCCGACGGCGAAGGTGCAGCACCCACCAGCCCGCGAGGACGAGACCGGCGCCGATCGACAGCACGATCCCGACGCCGGCGATCGCCGTGGAGCGGATGGACAGTCGCGTCGGCGCCGTCACCGGCACGTCGCCGGTTGGCGTCAGGAGCTCGACGGTGAGCGGGAACGTGCCTGAGGCCCGGGTCTCGACCGGGAACCGGATGCGCGTCGGCCCCTGTACCTCGACGATCTGCTCGCGTCCCTTGGGGAAGGTGAGCTTGTCGGCGGTCAGGCGCACCTTGACCCTGATGGGGAACGGGGCAGTGGACGTGATGATGAGGGGGATCTCACCGGAGCGGGCCGTCAAGGTGATCGTCTGGCGTCCCGGTGGTCGCACCGACGTGCGGACCTGCTCGAGCCGATCGCTGGCCTCGGTGAGGTAGACCTGGCGAGCCTCAGGGGCCAGGTCAGCGGCGGTGCCATAGAGAAGGATCTCGTCGAGCCGCTCGAGTGGTGGCGCCCCTGTCTCGACCATCGAACCGATGGTCGCAGCCTTGAGCCGGGCCAACTGGATGGGTCGAGTCAGTTGGGTGGCGGCCGCCGCAGAGGTGGGCGTCAGCTGCACCATGGTGGGGTTCGGCCCACCGTCGCCCAGTGCTGCGAACAGCGCATCCACGGTGACCGGCTCGACGAGCGGCATGGTTCCCAGACCGGTGAGCACTGCATCGAGGAGCTCTGGTGACGGCTGCCAGTTCGGCGGAGGCTCGAGCACGAGGCCCCGAGCCGCGCTCACCGGTGGTGAGCTGGAGAGGGCGACGAATGCCAGTTCGGCCAGCATCTGGTTGGCCTTGAGCACCGGTTCGGCCGTTGAGGCGAACCGCGCCGTCAGACTCGCGTCGGCCACGAACGCCGCCCGGAGCGGGACAGCGCCGCCTACGGCCACTGGTCTCGTCGTGGTCGTGAGGGGCTGCCCGGCCGTGAGGAGCCCCGGCGGGGCGATCACCTGACTGATGCCGAGCGATCGCAGCGTGGTGAGCGTGCGCTCGTCGAGGTTGGCGTCGGCCAACCACGTGCGTCGGTCGGGCCTCGAGCTCGGGAGAAGCGCAGTGAGCGCTGTCTCGCCGGCGGTGAGCTGCGTGGAGAGCTCGGCTTCGAGCGATGCGGTGACGAGCGAGGTGGCGTCGACGCGGAGGTAGGGCGTCGCCAGGAGCTGACGGGCCCCGACGCTGGCGGCCAGCCTGCTCGCCACGGCGACGTCGTCGGGATTCGCCGATCGCGCCAGTGCCTGCAGCAGTTCGGGCCGCGGGGCCACCGTCAAGGCGATGTCAGGGTGGTCGGCTAGCGCCTGGGTGGTGGCGCCGGCCCGGATGAGGTCGGCCGCAGTCAGGCTCACCGCACCATCGGGTTGGATCGCCGGCGGGCCGTCGATCGGCAAGATCACGGCGATGCGCAGGGGTGGAGAGCCGGGCGGCAGGGGATCAGGGAGGCGCACCAGGTAGGTGATGAGCTTGCCGAGCACCTCATTGGTGTCGCCGCGGCGCAGCTCGATCTCGACCGGGTACACCCCGGGCACGGACAGTCGGACCTTGTCGCGCTCCCGGGTCGTCGTGGTCGGGATCGACACGACCACGTTGCCGAGCGCGTCACGAGCGAGGTCGGCGACGGGGGCACTCGTCGTCCCGATCGTCGTCGTGCGCAACGTGCCTGCGATCGTCTCGGTGAACGCGGTGCGGTCCCCCTTGACCTGTCCGTGCACCGAGGTTGCTATCTCGGCATCGTCAGGGATGTCGCGGTCGACGGCCAGCACGATCGAGGCGGTCCCGTTCGGCTGGATCCAGAGGGTCTGACGCACGAGGTGCAAGGGCGACGGCGCCACTGGCGTCGACGTCACGGGGTCGGCGGCCAGGGCCACGGTGGGTGCGAGCACCGTGACGCCGCACGTCATGACGATCGCAACGGCAAGCGCGGGGCTCCGCCAGGCCATCATCTCACCCGCTCCAAGCCTGCATGCAGGAGGATCAGCGGGTCATCGAGGCGCACGAAGCCGAGCAGCTCGTAGAGCCTCAGCGCGGCGTCGTTGGAACGCTGCGTGTTGACGAGTGCTTGGCGAGCGCCGCGAAGCGCCAGCCACCGCAGGCTGTCACCGACCAGCGCGGTCGCGCCGCCGCTTCGCTGGCGAGCCGGATCGACGGCCACTCGCTGGAGGTAGCCATTTGCTCCACTCCGCCCGGTGACCGCGTAGCCGTCGACGCCGTCGCTGGTGCTGCCTCCAAGGTCGAGCACGCGGAGCCGACTGCGCGGTGTTGCCCGGTATGCGTCCCGGATGCCCCTCTGTCCCAGCCGCCAGCGCGCGTCGAACCCGGCGGCATCGATGCGAACGAGGTCGGCCCAATCATCGTGGCGTAGGCGCCGGACCTTCGTGCCGGCCGGGACCGGCGGCAGCACCTCGAGTCCCGTCAGATCGTGGCGGAGCAGCACGAGCAGCTCGTGCTCGCTGAACCCTGCGTCCCGGTAGGGCCTTGCGGCTGCGTGCCCGAACACCGCGCAGACCGCTTCGGAGTACCCGACGAGGGAGGCCTCTCGAAGCGCACCCGCGATCATCCCGGCTTCGGGTGCTCCGGATCCGTCAGGGGGCGTCAACAGCGCGGTGTGCGTGGTGCCGTTCCAGGGTGTCACCCGGATGCCGCTTCGGTGAGTGACGATGGCCCGATGATCGGCCGGCTCAGGGATGGGGAGCGGGCTCACGACAGGCCTGACGGTAGCCTCGCCGCCGGTGGCCATTCTGTTCAGCACGCATCCGAAGTACCTCGATCACCTGGCTGGCGCAGGCCACCCGGAGCGCCCGGCGCGCCTCGAAGCCGTCTTGGCCGGTGCCGGCCTCGGTCGTGTCGATGACGCCCTGGTCGCCTGTGAGCCCCGCCCGGCTCGGCGGGACGAGCTGGAGCGGGTGCACCCGGCTGCGTTCCTCGACGCGCTCGAGGGACTGTGCCTGGGCGGCGGTGGCCGCATCGACGAGGACACGTCGGTCATTGCGTCGTCGTGGGAGGCCGCGCTGCTCGGCGCCGGTGCGGGCGTCGCCGCCATCGAGGCGCTCGATGCCGGTGCGGGCGACGCCGCCTTCTGCGCGGTCCGGCCCCCGGGTCATCACGCCACACCGACCCGGGCCATGGGCTTCTGCCTCCTCAACAACGTGGCGGTGGCGGCGGCGGCGTTGGCCGAGCGCGGTGAGCGCGTCGTCATCGTCGACATCGATGCTCATCACGGCAACGGCACCCAGGATGCGTTCTACGCCGACCCCCGCGTGCTCTACGTGTCGCTGCACGAGTACCCGCTGTACCCGGGCACCGGCAGGCTCACCGAGCAAGGCCGAGGCGATGGTGCCGGTACCACCCTCAACCTGCCACTGCCGGCCGGCGCGACCGGCGACGTGTACCTGGCCGCGCTCGACGAGATCATCGATCCCGTGGTCGAGGGGTTCGCACCGACGTGGCTCCTCGTCAGCGCGGGCTTCGACGCCCATCGCCGCGATCCGCTGACCGGCCTTGGGCTCACGTCCGGAGACTTCGCCGCCATCACCACCCACCTGATGCGATACGCCCCGGCCGGGCGTCGCCTCGCGATGCTCGAAGGGGGCTACGACCTTCAGGCGCTGGCCGATTCCACCGCAGCGTTTCTCGCCGCGCTCGAAGGCAGAGCCGTCGAACCCGAGCGGCCCACCTCGGGAGGGCCTGGGATGGCCGTCGTGCGGGCGGCCACCGAGCTCTGGGGCATTGGATGATCCCGGAGCGCATCGCTCCCGTCCTCGAAGAGCTCCGGCCGGTCTCCGAGCGATTCGTCGCGGCCGGGTTCCGCATCTACTTGGTGGGCGGAGCGGTGCGCGACCTCCTCATCGGCCGTCCTCTCGACGGTGACTACGACCTGACCACCAACGCGCTCCCGGCCGATACCAAGCGACTGCTCGCCGGCTGGGCCGATGCCATCTGGACGCAGGGGGAGCGCTTCGGCACGATCGGCGCTACTTACGGCGGTCGTTCGTTCGAGATCACGACGCATCGAGCCGAGGCCTACGACCCCGACTCCCGCAAGCCCGAGGTGGTCTTCTCGCAGCAGATCGAGGCCGATCTGTCTCGGCGGGACTTCACCGTCAACGCGATGGCCCTGTCACTCCCCGTCCCCGAGCTCATCGATCCCTTCGGCGGCGCGATCGACCTGGTCAGCCAGCGGTTGCGCACGCCCCTGTCACCCGACGAGTCCTTCTCTGACGATCCGCTGCGGATGCTCCGCGCCGCCCGCTTCATCGCCGGTTACGGCCTGCAGCCCGATGACGACCTGGTCGCTGCCGTGCGCCGGTTGGCTCATCGGCTCGAGATCGTGTCGGCCGAGCGGATTCGCGACGAGCTGGACAAGCTGATCGTGGTCGACCAACCCGGCCCCGGACTGTGGTTCGCCGTCAACACCGGTCTCGCCGAGGAGTTCCTGCCCGAGCTCCCGGCAATGCAGCTCGAACAGGATCCGATCCACCGCCACAAGGACGTCCTGGCCCACACCATCGCCGTGGTCGAGAACGTCCAACGATCCTCGGCCTCCGACGCCGACTTCCGCGTCACCCGCTTGGCGGCGTTGTTCCACGACATCGGCAAGCCCAAGACGCGGTCGTTTCGGGCTGGCAAGGGGGTGTCGTTCCACCACCACGAGATGGTGGGTGCGCGCATGACGCGAGACCGGATGACGGCCCTGCGCTACTCGCACGCCGATGTCGCGGCGGTGACCCGTCTGGTCGAGCTCCACCTGCGCTTCCACACCTACCAGATGGGCTGGACCGACAGCGCGGTGCGCCGGTACGTGCGCGATGCCGGTGACCTGCTCACGGAGCTGAACGTGCTCACCCGCTGCGACTGCACCACGCGCAACGAGCGCAAGGCGCAGCAGCTCGCCCGGCGCATGGACACCCTGGAGGAGCGCATCGCAGAGCTGGCCTCCCTGGAGGAGCTGGCTTCGATCCGCCCCGACCTCGACGGCAAGGCGGTCATGGACCACCTTGGGATCCCCCCTGGTCCGCTTGTGGGCAAGGCGCTCGGGTTCCTGCTGGAACTGCGCCTCGAGGAGGGTCCCCTCAGCCGAGAGGAGGCCGAGCGTCGCCTCGACGAGTGGTGGGCGATGGTGGGCCCGCCACGCTGAGCCCGATCAGACCCCGAGCTTTCTGGCCCGGATCACGAGGGTGTGCGGTGCCGGCTCGGCGTGATCCTCGGTCATGACGTCGACCTGGAGGTCGGCGCGGGTGAGCGTGGTGAAGTACGTCGCCACGGTGCGCCCGTCGGCGCCATAGGGCCGGACGATGGCGGCTCCGCCACCGTCGAGCATGGTGGCCACTGGGTGAGCGACCACGAACACCGCCGGCGCCCCGGGCTTCAGGACCCGGTGGACCTGGCGCAGGAGACGGGCGAGGTCGTCGGTGCGAGCCAGGCCCCCCGCGCTGAACACGACGTCGATCGAGGCGCTGGTGGCGAAGCCGAGATCGGCCAGATCGCTGTGGTGGAGCTCGACGCTCAGGCCGGCCGCCTCGGCGGCGGCGCGAGACTCGGCGATCACGGCCGCGTCGGGATCGACCGCCAGCACCCGGGCGCCATGCCGGGCGAAGAGCAGGGCAACTTCGGGATCGGCTCCGAGCGTGACGACCCGCTTGCCGCGGACATCACCACAGAGGCGCAGATGGGCATCGTCGGGGAAGAGCGCGTTGTCGAGGGCCACGCCACCAGTGTGGCGCAGCCCGAGCGCGCAACCGGGGAGCCACGGCGACCACGGTTGGTGCCGCTGCTCCCCGGTGGAGCGCGTCGGGTGACGTCCGGGGCGTCAGGCGCCCAGCGAGAACTCCTCGACCATGCGGTGAGCGACATCGTCGTGGTACTGCACCGGCGGCGACTTCATGAAGTAGGCCGACGGCCCGAGCAGCGGGCCGCCGATGCCGCGGTCCATGGCCACCTTGCAGCAGCGCAGAGCGTCGATGATGACACCGGCGGAGTTGGGGCTGTCCCACACCTCGAGCTTGAGCTCGATGTTGAGCGGGACGTCGCCGAAGTTGCGACCCTCGAGGCGGATGTAGGCCCACTTGCGGTCTTGCAGCCACGCGACGTGGTCGGACGGGCCGATGTGCACGTTGTCGGCCTCGATCCCGTTGTCGAGCTGGCTCGTGACGGACTGGGTCTTGGAGATCTTCTTCGACTCGAGGCGGTCACGCTCGAGCATGTTCTTGAAGTCCATGTTGCCGCCGACGTTCAGCTGGTACGTGCGGTCGAGCACCATGCCGCGATCTTCGAACAGGCGGGCCAGGATGCGGTGCACGATGGTGGCGCCCACCTGGCTCTTGATGTCGTCGCCCACGATCGGCACGCCGGCGGCCTCGAACTTGGCGGCCCATTCCGGGTTGGAGGCGAT
>JBBRTJ010000050.1:0-26256 GCA_038244535.1 Acidimicrobiales bacterium
GCGATCAGGGGGGCAGGGGGTGGAAGGCGATGGCGGTGGGGTGGCGGCGAGGGCGATCAGCGGGCCAGGCGGTGGAAGGCGATGGCGGTGGGGTGGCGGCGAGGGCGATCAGGGCGCCAGGCGGTGGAAGGCGATGGCGGCGGCGTGACTGACGTTCAGCGAGTCGACCACCCCGGCAATCGGGATGCGGACGCGCTCGTCGGCGCCGACCATGGTGTCGGCGGTCAAACCGGGACGTTCGGCGCCGAGCAGCAACGCCAGCCGCTCGCCCGGACGTCGTGACACCTGTTCGATCGGGGTGGCGTCCGGGTCCGGAGTGAGGGCGATCGTGCGGTAGCCACCGGCGCGCAGCACCTCGACCAGCCGCTCGCCCTCGGCCAGGCGGGTGAACGGCAACGACAGCGCCTCGCCCATCGACACCCGCACGGACCGTCTCGACAGGGGATCGGCGCACTGTGCGTCGAGCACCACCGCGTCGATGCCGAGCGCGGCGGCGGTGCGAAAGATGGAGCCGATGTTCTCCGCGTCGTTCAGCCCTTCGAGGGCCGCCACGGTGGAGGCCGCCGCCAGCACTGCGCCCAGCCCCGGCAAGGACCAGCGATCGGCAGACGCCAGTGCTCCGCGGTGCACGTCGAAGCCGGCGACGCGCTCCATCACCGACCGCGGTACGACGAGCACGGTGACAGCGATCGGGCCCAGCTCATCGGCCAGGCTGCGCCACTTCGCCTCGCTGAGGGCCAGGGCGCGAACCGGTCGACCCGTGGCCAGCAGGCGCCGGATGGCCAGCGTGCCCTCCACGACGAGCACGCCGGAGCGGGCCTCGATCCGCTCGCGACGACGGACGTCGTTGAGCGCCACGAAGTCGGCGAGACGGGGGTCGTCGGGATCGTCGACGAGGACGGGTTCGGCCACGGCGACGATCTTGGCCCTTGACGGGACCCGCTGCCCGCGCGAGGGTCGAACGCATGTTCGTGACCTCGACCCTGTCGCCCGGCGAGCTGGCGCTCCAGGGTTCGCTCCTGGCGCTGGCCGACCCGGCCTGTGACCCATCGTTCGGTGGTCTCGAGCGCACCTGGCTGGATGACAGCTCGTGGGTCGATCACCAGCCCCGGTGGTTGAGCGGCGCCGACCTCGTCTTCGGCGAGCTCGTGGCTCGGCTCGACTGGAAGCAGCGCGTCGTGGCCATGTACGGCCGGCTGGTGGACGAGCCCCGGCTCACGTGGTGGGCCGGCGACCCGACGGGCGACCTGCCCTGGCCGTTCCTGGCCACGATGGCCACGACCCTGTCGGGCCGCTACAACAAGGCCTTCGACTCGATCTCGGCCAACCTGTATCGAAACGGGCGCGACAGCGTCACCTGGCACGCCGACCGGGTCCGCCACCGCGTCGCCGATCCGCTCGTCGCCATCGTGAGCGTCGGCGCGCCACGGGTGTTCGCCATGCGCCCCTGCGGCGGTGGGCCGAGCCGTTCATGGCGGTTGGGTCAGGGCGACCTGCTCGTCATGGGGGGCACGTGCCAGCACCGGTGGCACCACGCGGTGCCGAAGGTGGCCCAGGCCGGTCCTCGGGTCAGTGTGATGTTCCGCCACCACTCCGATCTCCCACCCGATTGACCCGCGCGTGGCAGGGTGGCGCCATGCTGCGTGACGTCGTCGTGGTCGGGGCTTCACTCGCGGGCCTGCGCGCCGCCGAGACCTTGCGGACCCAGGGGTTCGAGGGCTCGATCACCCTCATCGGGGCCGAGCCTCATCTCCCCTACGACCGACCGCCGTTGTCCAAGAAGCTCCTCGCCGGAGAGTGGGAGCCGGAGCGCATCGCGCTGCGCCACGCCGACGAGTACGGGGGGCTCGACCTCACCATGCGCCTCGGGGTGCGGGCGTCGGCTCTCGACCTCGACCGCCGGCGCGTGGTCCTGGCCGACGGTGAGGACGTCCCCTTCGACGGGGTCATCCTGGCTACGGGCGCGGCGCCGCGCCGACTGCCGCAGCAGCCCGAGCTGGCGGGCCTGCACGAGCTGCGCACGCTCGACGATGCCCTTGCGTTGCGGGCCGACCTGGCGGCGGGACCCGTTCGCCTCGTCGTGATCGGCGCGGGGTTCATCGGTGCCGAGGTCGCGGCCACCGCCCACCAGCACGGAGCCGAGGTCACGATCCTCGAAGCGCTCCCCGTGCCGCTGGCCCGAGCGCTCGGCGAGCAGATGGGTCTTGCCTGCAGTGCCGTCCATGGCGATCACGGCGTCGACCTGCGCCTCGGCGTCGGGGTGGCCGGGTTCGCGGGGACCGATCGCGTCGAGGCCGTCCTGCTGGCCGACGGGACGCGGATCGAGACCGACGTGGTCGTGGTCGGCGTGGGGGTGGCCCCCACCACCGGCTGGATCGAGAGCAGCGGCCTCGAGCTGCGCGACGGCGTCGTGTGCGACGCCACGCTGTGCGCCGGTCCCCACGGTGTGTACGCGGCCGGCGACCTCGCTCGCTGGCCGCATGCCCTGCTCGACCGCGAGGTGCGCCTCGAGCACTGGTCAAACGCCAACGAGCAGGGCGCGGCGGCGGCCGCCAACCTCTTGGCCGTCGAGCGGGGCGAGACGCCGACACCGTTCGGCACCATCGCGTTCTTCTGGAGCGACCAGTACGAGGCTCGGATCCAGTTCCTCGGGCGGGCCGAGCCGGGCGACGAGGTGCGGGTGGTCCACGGCTCGGTCGACGAGCGCCGCTTCGTGGCCCTCTACGGCCGCGACGGGCGCCTGACCGCGGCGCTCGGCCTCACGATGCCCAAGCTGCTCATGTCCTACCGCAAGCTGCTCGTGGCGGGAGCGACCTGGGACGAGGCGCTGGCCCACGCCGCTGCTGTCGCGTCGTAAGGTTGTAATCGCTGTAAGTCTCGGTAGCTTCCGTCGCCATGAGCGACACCGTCACCGAGGTCACCTACCCGATCGTCCCCGTGCCCGATGGGGTTGTCTTCCCGGGCACCGTCGTCACCCTCATCCTCGACTCTGACGAGGCCCGTGCGTCGATCGAAGCCGCGCAGCACGGCGACGGCCGGGTCCTGCTGACGCCGCGCCGCGACGGCGGCTACGCCCGGGTCGGCACGGTGGCCAAGATCGAGAGCGTCGGTGAGCTGCCCGGCGGGGTCGGCCCGGCCGCCATCCTCAGGGGTCTGCACCGCGCCAGCATCGGCGTGGGCGTGACCGACGGGCGGCCCGGCCTCTGGGTCCGGGTGGTTCCCGTGGGCGACGGCCGCCCGACACCCCGCATCGAGGGCCTCGCCCGCGAGCTGCGCGTGCTCTTGCAGCAGCTGGCCGAGCGGCGCCGCAGCCGTCGCCTGCCCGAGATCCTGCGCACCGCCCACGAGCCCGGCGCCCTGGCCGACCAGGCCACGGCCTGGGCCGAGATCACCACCGAACGCAAGGTCGGGATCCTCGAGGCCACCGAGGTCGGCGTCCGCCTCGAGCTGGCCATCGACTGGGCCAAGGACCTGCTGGCCGAGGCTGACGTCGCCGAGCGCATCCGCAGCGACGTGGCCGAGGGCATGGAGAAGACCCAGCGCGAGTACGTGCTGCGCCAGCAACTGGCCGCCATCCGCAAGGAGCTGGGCGAGACCGACGACGACACCACCGACGACTACCGCGCTCGTCTCGCTGCGCTGACCATGCCCGAGCCGGCGCGAGCGTTCGTCGAACGGGAGATCGAGCGCTTCGAGCGCACCAGTGGCCAGAGCCCGGAGCAGGGCTGGCTGCGCACCTGGCTCGACCGGGTGCTCGAGCTGCCCTGGGGCAGCACCACGGCCGAGAACCATGACATCGTCGAGGCCCGAGCGGTTCTCGACGCCGACCACACCGGCCTCGACGACGTGAAGGACCGGATCGTCGAGCACCTCGCCGTTCGCAAGCTGCGCGCTGAGCGCGCCATCGAAGATGGGGAGGCGTCGCCCGTGGCCGCTCGGCGTGGGGCCGGCGCCATCCTCGCCCTCGTCGGTCCGCCCGGAGTGGGTAAGACGTCCCTCGGCGAGTCTGTCGCCCGGGCCATGGGCCGTTCGTTCGTGCGCGTCGCCCTTGGCGGCGTGCGTGACGAGGCCGAGATCCGTGGCCACCGGCGCACCTACGTCGGCGCACAGCCGGGCCGCATCGCCCGGGCCATCACCGAGGCCGGCACGTTCAACCCGGTCGTGCTCCTCGACGAGATCGACAAGCTGAGCGCCGGTGGCTGGTCGGGTGACCCGTCAGCCGCGCTGCTCGAGGTGCTCGACCCCGCGCAGAACCACACGTTTCGCGACCACTACCTCGAAGTCGATCTCGACCTGTCCGATGTCGTGTTCATCGCCACGGCCAACGTGGCCGACACGATCCCGGGCCCGCTGCTCGACCGGATGGAGCTCGTGCGCCTCGACGGCTACACCGAGGACGAGAAGGTCTTCATCGCCCGTGACCACCTGCTGGCCCGCCAGCTCGAGCGCAACGGGCTCCGGCCCGGCGAAGTGGCCGTCGACGAGGACGCGCTGCGTCAGATCGTCGTCGACCACACGCGCGAGGCCGGCGTGCGCTCGCTCGAGCGGGAGCTGGGCAAGCTGCTGCGCAAGGTGGCGACCAAGGTGGCGACTGATCCCGGTGTGACGCCGATCGTGATCGGCCCCGCCCAGATCACCGAGCACCTCGGCCGCGCGCGGTTCGTGGCCGAGGCGGCTGAGCGCACCGCCGTGCCCGGCGTGGCCACCGGGCTGGCGGTCACCGGGGTCGGGGGTGACGTCCTGTTCATCGAGGCGTCGTCGTCGGCCACCAGCGGCGAGCCCGGCCTGACCCTCACCGGCCAGCTCGGTGACGTGATGAAGGAGTCGGTGCAGATCGCGCTCTCCTACGTCCGAGCCAACGCCAACAAGCTCGGGGTCGACGAAGCCGACCTGGCCCGCCGCTTTCACGTGCACGTGCCCGCGGGAGCAGTGCCCAAGGACGGTCCCTCCGCCGGCGTCACCATGACCACGGCCCTGGTGAGCCTGCTCACGGGCCGGGCCGTCAAGCCCTCGGTGGGCATGACTGGTGAGGTGACGCTGCAGGGCAAGGTGCTGCCGATCGGCGGCGTCAAGCAGAAGGTGCTGGCCGCTCACCGGGCTGGCCTCACCGAGGTCGTCCTGCCGAAGCGCAACGGCCCCGACCTCGATGACGTGCCCGAGCGCATCCGCGCCGCGATGACCTTCCACCTCGCCGACACCGTCGACGACGTGCTCGCCGCCGCGCTGAGCCCGGCCGCGGCCGCCGTCAGCGGTTGAGGATCGCCGGGGTGGTGCCGTCCCAGCTGCGGCTGTCGATGGCGAGCTGCTCGAACCACGCGAGGCGGGCCCCGCGCACGTCGGCCAGCTCCATCACGGTGCCGCCGCCGATCGGGCTTCCCTGTCCAGGGTCGGTGTCGTAGTAGCGGAAGCGACCGCCCGGCCCGACCTGCCCGCCCCCGATCAGCCCCCAACCCAGGTCCGCCTCGACGTAGGTGAGGGCGTGGTCGAGGTCGGCCGGCCAGAACGCGAGGTGGTGGAGGCCGGGCCCGTGCGCGGTCAGGAACTCGCGGTAGGCGCTCGGGGTGGCGCAGCGCTGCTGGATGAGCTCGATCTGCAGCGTGCCGACGTGAGCCAGCGCGATGGCCATGTCGAGTGGCTCGGTGGCCTCTCCGCGATGGACGAAGTCGGTGGCCGGCAACGGGTCGACCACGATCCATGGGCCCACGCCGAGGACGGTGATCCAGTGCGTGAGCGCGGCGTCGAGGTCGTCGACGACGTAGCCGTTCTGCCGGATGTCGCCGAGCACGGCGTGGCCTCGCATGAACCGACCCTACCGAGGCCGTCTTGGCCGAGGTCTCCTGCGAGGGCCGGGGCGTAGCATCGCTGCCCATGGCCTCGCACCTCTCCGACGTCTGGTTCTCGGTCACCGACCTCCAGGTGGTGAGCGGTCAGGGATCGTGGGTCACCACGGCCGATGGCGGCGAGTACCTCGACTTCGCAGCCGGCATCGCCGTGAACAGCACCGGGCACTGCCATCCCCATGTGGTGGCTGCGATCCAGCGTCAGGCCGAGCGGTTCATCCACGCCCAGGTCAACGTGTACCGCCACGACCTGCTCGAACCGCTGGCCGAGCGCCTCGCCGAGCTCAGCCCCGGTGCCATCGACACCTTCTTCTTCGCCAACTCGGGCGCCGAGATCACCGAGGCAGCCGTCAAGTTGGCCAAGCAGGCGACCAAGCGGCCCAACGTCATCGTGTTCTCGGGTTCGTTCCACGGTCGCACGCACCTGGCCATGGCCATGACGACGTCGAAGACGAGCTACCGCGCCGGGTACCAGCCCCTGCCGTCAGGCGTGTTCGTGGCCCCCTTTCCCGATGCGCTGGCCGCCGACCAGGACGCCGAGATCGACCGGGCCATCTTCGGGTTCCACCACGTGCTCAAGGCCCTCACGGCTCCGGACGAGACGGCCGCAGTGATCCTCGAGCCGGTCCTTGGTGAGGGTGGCTACCTCCCCGTTCCACCCCGATTCCTCGCCGACGTCGTGGCGACTTGTCGCGAGCACGGGATCCTCTTCATCGCCGACGAGGTGCAGTCCGGCTTTGCTCGCACCGGGGCCATGTTCGCCGTCGAGCACTACGGGATCGAGCCCGACATCATCTGCATGGCCAAGGGCATCGCCTCAGGGTTCCCCTTCGCCGCTCTGGGGGCCCCGAAGGCGATCATGGATCGCTGGCCCAAGGGCAGTCACGGCGGGACCTACGGCGGCAACCCCATGGGGTGCGCCGACGCGTTGGCGACCATCGAGGTGCTCACTGCACCCGGGTTCCTCGACCACGTCAACGCCCGCGGGACGCAGCTGATCGAGGGCCTGCGCGCGCTCGCCGGCCACGAACCCGGCATCGTCGACGTCCGGGGACTCGGCCTGATGGTCGGCACCCAGTTCGCCGACGCCGCCCTGGTGGCGGCTGTCCAACGCCACTGCTTGCAGGAGGGCCACCTCATCCTCATGAACGCCGGCACGTACGGCACCACGTTGCGGTGGATGCCACCGCTCGTGGTCACCGAGTCCGAGGTCGGGCAGGCGCTGGCTGCGTTCGGAGCGGCGTTGAAGGCCACGGCATGACCGCCCGCCCCGATCCCGAGCGCCTCGCCGTCTGGCGATCGTTCACCGACGCCCACGCTGCCATCACCGCCGACCTCGAGCAGGTGCTCATGGCCGATCGTGACCTCCCGCTCGCCTGGTACGAGGTGCTGGTCGAGCTGCACGAGGCCGGCGGGTCGATGCGGATGCAGTCCTTGGCCGGCCGACTCGTGTTGCACAAGAGCAGCCTCACGCGTCTCATCGATCGCTTGGAGGCCGCCGATCTCGTCGCCCGCGTCCGCTGTGAGGACGACAACCGGGGCCTCAACGCCGAGCTGACCAAGGAGGGCCGCGATGTGCTCCGTCGGGCTCTGCCCACCTACCAGCGCAGCGTCCAGCGGAACTTCGCGCAGCACCTGACGGATTCCGACGTCGTGGCGCTCCAGCGCGCGCTGTCGAAGCTCATGGCCGCCAATGGTCGCGCCTGATTGACGTGGTGCCTACCGGGCACCACAGGGTCGACGCATGACCGTCGTGTGGGTGATCGGCGGGATCCTGCTGACGTCGGCGCCGCTGGCCCTGTCCGTCTGGGCGTTGCTCGACGCGGCGCGGCGGCCGGAGTGGGCCTTCGCGCTGGCTGGACGCAGCCGGCTCCTGTGGGTGGCGCTGTGCGGAGCCGGGATCCTGTTCTGCGCGGCGGGTGTGATCGTGTCGATCATCTATCTGGTGCGGATCCGCCCTGTGGTTGCTGCTGCTGAGGCGGGTCGGATCACCTGAGCGACGGGCTCGCGATTCGGAGCAACTTCCCAGCCAATGCAGAGCACACGCTGACGGCCGGGCCCGACGATGAGCACACCTTGCACGACAGCAAGGGCCGACCCCAGGAGACCCCCATGAACAACGTTCGCAAGCTCCTCGCCGGACTCGCCATCGGCGCCACTGCCATCACCGGCGCCGGCATCGGTGCGGCCGTGGTCGCCGGCGCGGCCAGCGCCGACACGACCACCACCACCACGCCGGCGGCCTCGGCCCCCGCCCCCGCCCCCGACAGCAGCTCGGCGGCTCCGGCCAGGCCGGATGCCGGCACCACGACGCCGGACCCCGCCGCCCGGCCCCCGGGCGGCCCGACCAAGGGTGGCCACGTCGGCGCCAATGGCGTGAAGGAAGTCGTCCTCACCGGTGACACCGCCACCCAGGTGCAGGACGCGGCCCTCGCCTCTGTGCCCGGCGCCACCATCCTCCGCGTCGAGAACGACGCCGAGGGCGCCACCTACGAGGCCCACATCAAGAAGGCCGACGGCACCATGGCCACCGTCAAGCTCGACGCCTCCTTCAAGGTGACCAGCATCGAAGACGGCTTCAACAAGTAGGCCCTCATCCTCACCGATCCACGCTGGAGAGCCCCGAGGTACCGCATGCGGTGCCTCGGGGCTGTCACGCGTCCGCGGCTGACACCACTCGGCCGAGCCCGAGCCCGAGGTCGGCGTTGATGAACCGCCAGAACGCCGCGGCACGCGGGGCCACCGACGGCCCGACTGGGGTCGCCGCCTCGTCGAACAGGCACCGGACGAACGAGCCGTGCCCGCTCTCGCCGGCCGTGACGGTGGCACTGATGTCGTCGCCGGGCTCGGACCACCGCCAGGCTCCCCCGTTGCTGTCGTAGGTCGCGGGGCGGGCCGCGAGCGGTTCGACGGCGACGTCGGGGACGAGGCGCCACGTGCCGCCGGCGCGGTTCGCGTCGGCCGCGACGACGAGGTCGTCTTCGAGCGTTGTCGGGTCGCAACCGAGATCGATGCCGCCGACGAGTGCGTCGAGCATCAGCTGCAGCGGCAGCTCGGGCAGGGCCCGCAGCACGGTGTTGAGGCCTGCGCCCATGCGGGGGTTGAGCTCGGTGGGCAAGAAGCCGGCGTCGGTGACAACGCCGTCAATGGTGAACGCGCCGCGAAAGCCGACCTCGTCGCGCAGCACGGCACCGACCCGGCGGGCCAGCGCCCGCAGCTCGTCGCGCCCCGCCACCGGCGGGTCGTAGAAGCTGGCGCACCCGGCGTAGAAGAACCCACCGTCGTCAGTGTCCGGCCGGTGCAGCGTGACCATCTCGACGGGCCGCACGGCGAGGACCTGATCGGGGAAGACGATGCCGTGGATGCTGCACGGCACACCGGCCAGGAACCCCATGACCCTCACCCGGTCGCAGTGCTTGGCGAAGAAGGCAGTTGCCCCTTCGGCCTCGCCCTGGTTGCGCACCCAGCGCACGAAGGCGGCCCCTCCGTTGAAGCCCTCCCTGGCGTCGCCGGCCCACACCGTCCCGGCGCCCTGGTCATGTGCGCGCGCGGCCCGCGCCGCGTCGGCCACCGGCACGACAATCGAGGGTGCCCGGGGCACGCCCGCTCGGTCCCACAGCGCGTCGACGACCACCTTGTCCTCGAGAGCGACCCACTCGGGCCACCGGTAGGCGAGCAGCGGCCGCCCGTCGAGCGAGGGCGTGTCGGCCAGGAACGTGCCGATCACGAGCGCGTCGCCCGCTGGGTCGAACGACCGCAGCGCGTCGAGCAGCTCGGCAGACGGATGGCGTGCTGCCTCGAGCCCGGCCCGCAGGCTGCCGAGCATCGTGGTCGCACCCGATGGCGCCGATGCCACGCAGCGAGCCACGGTCGGGTCGGGCTGCGGTCCCGAGCCGCGCCCCTCGGTGGCCAGCACGAGCATCGGCCCCGACCCGAGCCGACCGAGCAGCTCGACCGTCGCCGTCCACCCCGCGGCCACACCCCCGACGAGCACGATCCGCCGCCCCTCCACCAGTGGCCGTACCAACGCCTCGTAGTCCTCCATCGCCGAACGCTACGGCGGCGCGCCCCAGCCGCGGTGGGCGTTTCCGGTCAACCCGTCAGGGCGAGGCGGCCGGGCGGGTGGGCTCCAGTGCGCCGTCGCCGTGACGGGGGTCGAGATGAGCGTTGGCGGCGCTGACCGCCGCCAACGCTCATCTCGGGGTTGGGGTTGGGGCTCAGGTCCGGTCGACGGTCGGGGCGGTGCGTCCCGAGGTCGAATTCGACGAGGGGCGAAGCGGAGCGCCGGGTCCCGCCGTCGGTCAGTCGTACATGGCGTCGATCTCGGCCTTGTAGCGGGCCAGGATCCCTCGCCGCTTGAGCTTCGAGGTCGGGGTGAGCACGTCGCTGTCGGGCAGCCACTCCTCGCCGAGGAGGGTGAACCGCTTGATGTGCTCGACGTTGGCGAACTGCTGGTTGACTTCGTCGACGCCCTTGGCCACGTCGGCCAGCACCTGCGGGTCCTTGGCCAGCTCGACCAGGTTGGTGACCTCGATGCCCTGCGCCTTGGCCCACTGCGGAGCCACGTCGGGATCGAGCACCAGCAACGCCGTCACGTACTTTCGCTGGTCGCCGATGGCGCACGCCTGGCCGATGAGGTGGAGCCCCTTGAGGCCGGCCTCGAGGTTGGCGGGGCTGATGTTCTTGCCGCCGCTCGTGATGATGAGCTCCTTCTTGCGATCGACGATCTTGAGGTAGCCCTCCTCGTCGAGCTCGCCGATGTCACCGGAGTGGAGCCACCCGTCGACGAGCGTCTCGGCTGTCTTGTCCGGTGCGTTCAGGTACCCGAAGAACACGTTGCCGCCCCGGAAGAGGACCTCGCCGTCCTCCGCGATGCGCACCTCGCTGCCGGGTAGGGCGCGCCCGACGGTCCCCGGGCGGATGTCGACGGCGTCCCAGGTCATCGGCCCGCTCGACTCGCTCATGCCGTAGATCTCCGACAGGGGGACGCCGATGGCGTTGAACCACTCGAGCACCTCACGCTGGATCGGCGCCGCGCCCGAGATGGCGGAGCGCACCGCGTCGAGCCCGACGAGCTGACGCACGGTCGAGAAGGCGACGGCATCGAGGAAGTCCCAGATGCCCTGCTGCTCCTCGGTGATCGTGCCCTTGCGCTTGGCCTCCATGATCGGCAGAGCGGCAGCGATGGCCTCGTCGAACTTCGCCTGGCGCTCCGGGTCGCCGGCCAGCGCGCCGTTCACGCCGGCATGCACCTTCTCCCACACGCGGGGGACCCCGAAGATGATCTCGGGATGGACCTCGCGGGCGTACTCGGCGATGCGGTTCGGGTCAGGGCACGTCGAGATCTCCATCCCGTACAGCACCGAGGCGTAGTGGCTGTTCATCCGCTCAGCGATGTGGGCCATGGGCAGGTACGACACCATGCGGGCGCCGACGAGCTCAGGGATCGTGAACGGCATGCAGCGGATCAGCTGCTGGGCCGTGTAGACGATGTTGTACTGCGTCAGCACGACGCCCTTCGGTGGTCCCGTCGTGCCCGAGGTGTAGATGATCGTGGCGACGTCGGACGGCTGCGTCTCGGCGATCAGCGGGGCCGGGTTGAGCGCCCCTTGGTTGTAGAGCGTGCTGGCGGAACGCACGCCGTCGGGCAGTGGGTCGTCGCCCGGGTCGATGACGAAGATGTGCTGCAGCAGCGGGAGCTCATCACGCACGGACAGGAACCGGTCGAGGTAACCCCGGTCTTCGACGATGGCGACCTCGGCACCGCTGTGGGACACGAGGTACTGCAGCTCCTCAGCCGACGACGAGTTGTAGATGCTGACCGGGGTGGCCCGCAGGCACTGGATGGCCATGTCGAGCCAGTGGAAGTCGGGGCGGTTGCGCATCATGAGCATGACCCGCTGGCCGGGGACGACGCCGAAGGCGCTGAGTCCAGCAGCGGCGAGCGCCACCTGGCCGGCGTAGTCGACCCAGGTGTAGGTGTCCCACGTGCCCGGCTGCTCGCTGGACATGGCCCGCAGGGCCACCCGGTTGCCGTGCTTCAGCACGGTCTCTTCGAAGAGCCGGGGCACGGTCTGCCCCGCGACGATCTCGTTGATCTCGGCGATGGTGGCGTTGTTGGTCGCCATGGCTCCTCCTTCATGGCCGGCCCACCGGCCCGTCGCGCCGCAGTCTCGCGCGCTGATGGCGGGGCGCGGGTTGGACTCGTGCCCTCGGGCGGCTACAAACTTGACCGCTCGGTCAAGTTCACCCCTCACGCAACCTCCCGGGAGCCACCCATGCCCACCGCCGTCATCGTCGACGCCATCCGCACCCCCCTCGGCAAGCGCAACGGGCGCCTCAAGGACTGGCACCCCGTCGACCTCGCCGCCGAGACCCTGAAGGCCCTCACCGATCGCAACGACTTCGATCCCGCCCTCATCGACGACGTCGTGATGGGCTGCGTCATGCAGGTGGGCGAGCAGGGCGTGAACATCGCCCGCAACGCCGTGCTGGCGGCGGGCTGGCCCGAGACCGTGCCCGGCACGACCGTTGACCGCCAGTGCGGTTCGTCGCAGCAGGCTGCGCACTTCGCCGCCCAGGGGGTCATGGCTGGTGCCTACGACGTCGTTGTGGCCGCCGGTGTCGAGATCATGACCCGGGTGCCGATGGGTGCCTCGATGGCCGACGGCAAGTTCGGCTTCCCCTTCGGCCCGAAGGTCGGCGCTCGCTACGCGCCCCAAGGCGGCCTCGTCCCCCAGGGAATCTCGGCCGAGATGATCGCCGACAAGTGGGGCCTGAGCCGTGAGGACCTCGACCTCTTCGGCCTGCGCAGCCAGGAGTACGCGCTGCGGGCCACCACCGAGGGTCGCTTCGAGCGCGAGATCCTTCCGGTGATCGACTCCGAAGGCACCATGGTCCGCACCGATGGCGGGTTGCGAGACACCACGATCGAGAAGCTGCGGGCGCTCAAGCCGTCGTTCCGGCCCGAGGAGGAGGGCGGCAAGGTCACCGCCGGCAACTCCAGCCAGATCACCGATGGCGCCTCGGCGCTGCTCATCATGAGCGAGGAGAAGGCCCTCGCCCTTGGCCTGCGCCCCCGCGCCCGGTTCGTGTCGTTCGCGCTTGCCGGTGCCGATCCCCGCTTCATGCTCACCGCGCCGATCCCGGCCACCGAGAAGGTGCTCGAGCGGGCGGGCATGACCCTCGACGACATCGACGTGGTCGAGATCAACGAGGCCTTCGCTTCGGTCGTGCTGGCGTGGAGGAAGGAGAACCCGGGCTACGACATGGAGAAGGTGAACCCGAACGGCGGCGCCATCGCCCTGGGTCACCCGCTCGGCTGCTCCGGCGCCCGCCTCATGACCACCCTGCTGCACGAGCTCGAGCGCACCGGCGGCCGCTACGGCCTGCAGACGATGTGTGAGGGCGGCGGCATGGCCAACGCCACCATCATCGAGCGCCTGTAGTCAGACCCTGGACGTCATGGCGCCGGTCGACTGACCGGCGCCATGACGAACCGCTGTGTCCGGAGCCGGGCCGAGCGGGGCGGTAAGCCCCTCAGCACCAGCACCATGCGCATCGTTCGCCGCATGATCGTCAGCGCGGTCGCCGCCATGACGACGGCCAGGGGGATCTCGCCGAAGGCGGCTGTGAGAAGCGCTCCGACCTGCTCGCTGGTGCCCCACGAGAGGCACACGTCGAACCAGGCGTCGACGACGAGCAGCGTCGAGCAGATGAACAGCCCGGTGATGGCGAGCTGGCGGCGCTGCCACACGAGCCAGGCCGTCGTCGCGAACGCCGCGACCAGGGCGAGGTCGAAGCCCACCCACGCGACGCGCCATGCGCCGCCTGCCGCCCGGTCGGACAGCTCGAACGACAGGAACACGATCCACGGCACGAGCAGCAGCGCCCCGAACCCGGTGACGGCGATGATCAGTCGCCGCTGTCGGCGCAGCCGGCCGGTCATCTCTGGGCGGTCGGCCACCTCGTCAAGCAGTCGGGCGACGCTCGCCCTCTCGGACGGGGACCAGTCGAGCACTTCGGATCGAGACGGCACGGCCATCGACTGAGCCTGACCGATCACGGGCCGCACTGTGAAGAAAGGGCTGCGCTCCGAGCCCTGTCAGCGGTCGACGACCACGAGTTCGACGTCGTAGTGCGACAGCATCGCGTCGGCTGTGACGAGCGCGATGCCGAGGTGGCGAGCCTGAGCGACCAAGAGTCGATCGAACGGATCGCGATGGTGCTCGGGCAGCTCGCCGACCGCCAGCGCGTGGGCGTGCTCGACTGGCAAGCCCTCGGTGCCTGATCGCCGCATCCGACTCGGGACGAAGACGCTGGGTGGCTCGGGGAGAAGAAGCTTGCCGAGGCGGTGCTTGATCGCGATCTCCCATGAGCTCGCCGCCGACAGCAGGAGCACGGTGGCGGGGTCGGCGAGCTCGGCGAGGAGTGAGGGCTCAAGCCGATCCGGTTCCGATTGGAGCCACAGCCACACATGGGTGTCGATCAGCAGGCGCCTCACCGTTCGAAGTCGGCGAGGACGTCGGCGGGCAAGGGGTCGTCGAAGTCGTCGTGCACCACCACGACTCCCCGGTCGATCCCGAACGTGCGCCGCGGTCGTCCAGTCGGTGCGACGAGACGGGCCACGGGCTGGCCGTTGCGAAGGATCTCGACCTCCTCGCCCGCGTCGACGAACCGGAGCAGTTCGGACAGCCGGGTCTTGGCTTCGTGAACGCCGACGCTCAGAGACGACTTAGTCATGGACTTAGTCTACTTCTCTCTTTGGGCAGCTGCCCAGTGGTCCCGCAGCCGCATCGGTAGCCTGGGGCCCGCATGCTCGGTACCGTCGTCTGGATCCTGATCGGCCTGCTCATCGGGGCCTTCATCTTCAAGTTCGGCCTCGCCATGCTGCGCAGCGTGACCACGCCGCTGCCTGGTCCGCCCCCCGCTGGCGAGCTGCGCAAGGTGAACCTGCGCTATCGATGCTCGATCTGCGGGGTCGAGCTGAAGCTCACCTTGGCCAACGACGAGGAGCCCGAGCCGCCCCGTCATTGCCAGGAGGACATGGACCTCGTCGCCCCCATCATGGAGTGACGTCAGTCACCGAGTTCATCCCCAACCTGTGGATGAAGTTGAGGTTAGTCACATCGTTGTAACTCTGGCGACCACTGGGTGTGGGCAGGTACCACTCCGCGGATCATCTGAGAGGAGGTAACCATCAGTGTCATCCACAGGCTGTGGATCTCACGTGACGGTCGTTGGAGGCGGGCGAGGCAGGGTGTCGTCGCTCCAGCGGCGGGTGTTGACGAGCACGTAGAGCCAGATGAGGGCGGGAACCGCCGTCACGGCAGCCACTGCGAACACGATGATCAGGCCGACCAACGTGGCGTGGGCACCGGCCGCCTGGTCGATCGTCATGTGGTCAACCAGTACGTCGGGGTACTGGGCGACGCCCCACCCGCCGACGATGGTCGCGACCGCTCCGACGGCGGCGAAGCGGGCGAGGCCGTACCGGCGGCGCGACAGCAGCCAGAGCGCCGCGGCACCACACACGGCCGAGGCGGCGACGAGCGGAGCGGCTCGCCCTTGCAGGCCTTCGGCGAGCGAAGGGGCATCGGCCTTGAGCGTGACGGCGGCGACGAGGGCGACCGCGCCACTGATGGCGCCGCTCACGAGCCCGCGGCGCCCGCACCAGTCGGCCAGATCGTCGTGGCCGCCCCGAGCGGCATCCGCGGCGAGGAAGCAGGCTGCGAGGAACGCCGCCGTGAGCACGGCCAGGACCCCGCCGACGATCGATGTCGGCCCGGTCCAGCTCGACCAGGAGTCGCCGCCCTCGACCGGAACGCGGCCACTGGCGACCGCGCCGGCGATGGTGCCGAGGAAGAACGGCGTCACGAGCGACGCCGCGGCAAAGCCGGCCCCGAACACCCGGGCCTGGGCGAGGTTGGCGGACGCCTTGCGAAAGGCGAAGCCCGCACCACGCACGACGATTCCGAGACCGACGAGCATCCATGGGATGAACAGCGTCGTCATCTGGGCGGTGAACGCCACGGGGAACGCCGTCCACATGAACACCAAGATGTAGATGAGCCAGACGTGGTTGGCCTCCCACACCGGGCCGATGCTGTGGTCGACCTGGGTGCGAACCTGCGCGCCCCGGGTGCCGCCACCGGCCATCAGGTCCCACACGCCGCTGCCGAAGTCGGCCCCACCGAACAGCGCGTACGCGATGACCCCGACGAACAAGAGCGCGGCCACCACGTCGGCGATGTTCATGAACGTTCCGACGAGGCGATGGTGTTGGCCAGCTCATTGGACGCGGCACCGCGGTCGACATCGGCCGCGGCGGGCCCGTACGGCGACGGCAGGTCGAGCGTCTCTCCGGCCCGCCAGCGCCGGCTCATGGACTGCATGACGCGAACCGCGGCCACGCCCATCGCCGTGTAGACGATGGCCAGGACCGTGAGGCTGATCCACACCCCGCTGTTGTGGGTGACCGCCTCGTCGACCTTCAGGATGCCAAAGGCGATCCAGGGCTGGCGGCCCACCTCGGTGGTGGTCCATCCCGCCTGGAGGGCAACGACGGCGGCGGCGCCTGACCACGACGCCGCGCGCAGGAAGCGGCGCGACGCGAGCGGATCGTGTCCGCGGCGCCGCCGCCACCAGAACCACAGCACGAGCCCCGCCAAACCCAGCGACAGCCCCACCATGGTCTGGAAGGCGAGGTGGGTCACGTTGATCGGCGGGAGGAGCTCGGCAGGGATCTGGTCGAAGCCCTTGATGGGCAGGTCGGTGCTCCCCCGAGCGATGAACGATCCGAGGCCGGGTACTTGGATGGCTCCGACCACCCGGCCGTTGACGTAGATCCCTCCGATGGTCAGCGGGGCGTGGGTCTCGGTGGTGACGGCCAGCTCCATCGCGGCGAGCTTCGAGGGCTGCGCGGTTGCCAGACGCATCCCCGTGACGTGGCCGACGAACGGCTGCACCAGGGCCGCCACCGAGGCGAAGGCAAAGGCGATCGTGAAACCGAGGCGATGGGTCCGATCGGTTCGGCCGCGTCGCATGCCGACCGCGTAGACCGACGCCACCAGGAACCCGGTCACGATGTAGGCGGCCAGGAACATGTGCAGCGCGTGCGTCCAGACGGCGTCGTTGAACATGGCGGCCAACGGGTTCACGTTGGTGACCTTGCCGTCGACGAGATCGAAGCCGCTCGGGGAGTTCATCCAGGCGTTGACCGCCAGGATGCAGAAGGTGCCGAACAGGCCGCTCACCATGATGGGGACCAGCGTGAGCAGGTGGACGCGTGGGGACAGCCGGTCCCAGCCGTAGAGGTAGATGCCGAGGAAGATGGCCTCGGTGAAGAACGCGATTCCCTCCATCGCGAACGGCAGGCCGATGACATCGCCGAACTGCGACATGAGGCCGGGCCAGAGGAGCCCCATCTCGAAGCTCAGGATCGTGCCCGAGACGGCGCCGACCGCGAACAGCACGGCGGCGACCTTCGACCACTTGCGGGCCAGCGTGAGCGCGGCCGCATCGCCGCGATGCATGCCGCGCCAATGGGCGGCGAAGATCATGGCGGGAAAGGCCACGCCGACGCAGGACAGCACGATGTGAAAGCCGAGCGAGAGCGCCATCTGGTAGCGCGCGGCCATCAGCTGGCTGGCGGTGTCGGCCAGGAGCATGGTTACCCCGGCGGAGGCGGCGTGGAACCCCTCATCTCCACGACGTGGCGGTGATGATCCCGGCCAGGATGAAGCCCAGGCCGACGAACAGCAGGACCGAGCTGGCGCCCCAGATGAGCTCCATGTAGTTGAGCACGATCACCAGCACGCCCACGCCGATGAGCCCGAACACGAGCCCGCCCCACCACCGGGGGCTCGACTTCTTGCTCCTGGGGGTAGGGGGCGTGTAGCGCGACGACGCCTGCGTGGCGTGGCGGGCCGCGTCGGTGCGCACGTTGGGGGCAGGTGCCTTCGTGGTCGGGACACCAGGCTTGGTGCCCTTTGGGGTGGTGCGTCCGCCGGAGGTCTTCTTGGGAGGAGCCATCGGGCGCCAACTTACGCGTTCGACAGGGATCGGCGAGGCGGCCATGCTCGGCGATCGTGAGTTCGCCGCGGGTGCTCGTCATCGACAACTACGACTCGTTCGTCTACAACCTGGTCCAGTACCTGGGTGAGCTGGGGGCCGATCCGATCGTCGTACGCAACAACGCGATGTCGCTCGACCAGGCGCTGGCGCTCGAGGCCGATGCCGTGCTGCTCTCGCCCGGGCCGGGGCGGCCCGAAGATGCCGGGCTCACCGTCACCATCTTGGAGGCCTACCAGGGCCCGATCTTGGGCGTGTGCCTCGGCCACCAGGCCATCGGCTACGTCTTTGGGGCCGAGGTGGTGCGGGCGCCCGAGCTGCTGCACGGCAAGACGAGCCTGGTCCACCACCACGGCCAGGGCGTGTTCGCCGGCCTACCTGAGCCGTTCGAGGCGACCCGCTACCACTCGCTGGTGGTCGAGCGGTCCAGCGTGCCCGACGAGCTCGAGATCACCGCCGAGACCGCCGACGGCCTCGTGATGGGGCTCCGCCATCGCCACCGCCCGATCGAGGGCGTGCAGTTCCATCCCGAGTCGATCTTGACCACCGGCGGTCACGACCTCCTGCGTACGTTCCTCGCCGGGATCTGAAGCTCGGCGCCGCGCTGGCCGAGATCAGGTGGTCGTCGTCGGCGCGATGGTGGTGGTGGTGGTGGCCGGTGGCGGCAGGGCCTTGCCGACGTTGATGGTGACCGTGCTGCCCTTGGCCGCCTGGGTGGCCGCCGGCGGGTTCTGACTGATCACCTTGCCGTCCTGGGGCGAGCCGAAGGGGACGTCGATGAAGACGCTCTGGCTGGGGAAGCCCGCGTTCTGCAGAGTGCGGATGGCAGTGGTCTCGGTTTGGCCGACCACGTTGGGCACGGCCACCGGGGCGGTGCCGCTCGACACGACCATGTCGATCGTTGACCCTTTCTCGGCCTGGGTGTTGGGGGCCGGGGTGGTGCTGATGACCCTGCCGACAGGGACGGTGTCGCTGGCGGCCTGCGTGGCGTTGACCACGAAGCCGGCCTGGGTGAGTGCGGCCGTGGCGGCCACCGCGTCTTGGTTCAAGACGTTGGGGACGGCGACCTTGCCCTTGCCCGACGGCGTGACGAGCTGGACCTTGCTACCGGCGTCGACCTTGCCCGCCTTGGGCGTCTGGTCGATGACCGTGCCCTCCACCTTGTCGGGCGCGTCGCGTGGGACCACCTCGACGGTGAGCCCGAGCGCCTGGGCTGACTTGGTGGCGGAGGCGACCGTGCTGCCGGTGTAGTCGGGGAGGTCGACTTGGCCCTTGCCGGAGCTGACGGTGATCTCGACGATCGAGCCCTTCTTGGCTTCGACGCCGGCGACCGGGTTCGTCGAGATGACGGTGCCGACGGGCGCGGTGTCGCTGACCTGGTTGACGATCGAGGTGTCGAAGCCCTGGGCCTTGAGGGTCGCCTCGGCCTGGGCCAGCGGCTTGCCGACGACGTCGGTGACGGCCACCGTGGGCACCTGGTTGTCGCTGCTGTTGAGGGCCCACTGCGACACGAAGAAGATGCCGGCCACGAGGGCGAGCAGCGCCAGGATGATGCCGATCACGAGGAGGGCTGTACGGCGGGGAGGATCGTCGTCGTAGCCGCCGCGCTGGTAGTTGGCCGGGGGCGGACCGCCCCGCTGCTGAGGCACCACCGTGGTAGCTCCCGGCGTGGCGCGAACCGCGGAGGTGGGAGCGCTCGAAGCCCCGGCGACGGCCACACCAGCGGCCCCGGCGGCGGCACCGAGCAGAGGATCACGGGCGCGCACGGGGGGCTGGGCCCTGGTGGGGGCCGAGCCGGGCGGCGCGGCGATGACAGCGTGACCGTCGCGGAACCGGCGCAGGTCGTTGCGCAGATCTTCGGCCGACGGGTAGCGGGCGGCGGCGTTCTTGGCCAGCAGCTTCATCACGATGGCCTCGTACGCGCGCGGCACATCGGGTGTGATCGACGACAGCGGGGCGGGCGCGTCGTGCACCTGCTGGTAGGCGATGGCCACGGGGTTGTCACCTGCGAACGGCGGCCTTCCAGCCACCATCTCGTACATGACGATGCCGAGTGAGTAGAGGTCGCTGCGGGGATCGGAGCTGCCACCCTGGGCCTGCTCGGGCGAGAAGTAGGTGGCCGTGCCCATGACCGAACCGGCTTGGGTGAGGTGCTCCTGCTCGGCCGGGCTGCCGAGAGCGCGGGCGATGCCGAAGTCGGCCACCTTCACCGAACCGTTGGGCGACACCAGGATGTTGGCGGGCTTGATGTCGCGGTGCACGACCCCGTTTCGGTGCGCGAACCCGAGGGCGGCGGCCACGTCGGAGGCGACGTCGGCGGCTCGCTCGGGCAGCAGCGGGCCTTCGGCCTTGACGATCTCGGCCAGCGAGCGGCCCTTTACGTACTCCATCACGATGAAGTACGTGGAGCCCTGACGACCCCAGTCGTACACGCCGACGATGTTGGGGTGCGTCAGGTTGGCGGCGGCCTGCGCTTCGCGGCGGAAGCGCTCGACGAAGGTCGGATCCGTAGCGAACTCGGGGAACAGCACCTTGACTGCCACCGGTCGATCGAGGAGCAGGTCGCGGGCCAGGAAGACGTCGGCCATGCCGCCACGGCCGATGCGGCTGTGGATCTCGTAGCGGTCGTTGAAAACGGGTCGATCGGATCCGGCCATGGTGGGCTGAACCTTACCGAGGGGGTGCTGTGCAACTCGGGCAGGGTGTCCCGCGAACCGTTACGGGAGGTTGAGGCTGAGGAGCTTGGCGATGACGGCGCGAGCAATGGGAGCGGCGACCGCCCCACCGGTGATCTCGCTGACGCCGGGTTGGGCGGTCACGATGACCGCCACCGCGATGCGGGGCGCTTCAGCGGGGGCGAAGCCGAGGATCCACGCGTGCGACGAGGGCGGCGTCGTGCCGAGCTGCGCGGTGCCCGTCTTGCCACCGACGTTCACCCCGGGGATGGCCAGGTTCTTGGCGGTGCCGTTCTGCACGACGTTGACGAGGTCAGCGCTCAGGATGGCGGCTACCGAGGGTGACATGGCACCGAGCCACGGCCGCGGCTGGTAGCGCTGGATCACCTCGCCCCTCGTGTTGCGCACCTCTTGTAGGACATGGGGCTGCATGATCGTGCCCCCGTTGGCGACGGCGCCGGCGACCATGGCCATCATCATTGGGGTGGCCTGCACGTCGTTCTGCCCGAACGCGGTCTGGGCCAGCTTCGGGGAGTCGCGGACGAGGGCGGCGAGCGTCGGGTAGGTCGACTGGGCCGGGCGCGGGAGGTCGAACGGAACCGGCTGGTCGAAGCCGAAGGCCGTGGCCCGATCGCGCATGATCAGCGCGCCGAGGTCGACGCCGATCTGGGCGAAGGCCGTGTTGCAGCTCACGCGCAGGATCTCGGCGAGGTTGCCGCCGCAGGTGGTGCCGCCGAAGTTCTTGATCGGGTTGGTGGTGCCCGGCGGGATGTACTGGTTCGACGTCGGGTAGACGGGCGCCTCGGGCGTGACCTGGCCGCTCTCGAGGCCGGCGGACGCTGTCACCACCTTGTAGGTGCTGCCCGGGAAGTAGCGCTCCTGGTAGGTGGCGGCCAGGAGCGGCTTGCCCGGGGCGAGCAGCAGCGATTCACGGGCGGCCTTGGCCGCCTCGGTGTTGTGAGTGGCGATGGTGTTGGGGTCGAAGCTGGGGTAGCTCCACAGGGCCAGGATCGCCCCGGTTCGGGGGTCGATCGCCACCACCGCGCCGTTTCGCGGCCCGAGGGCGTCCTTGGCCACCTGCTGAAGATCGGCCCGCAAGGTGAGGGTGAGGTCGGCGATGTCGCTGCTGTCGTTGGCGAACAGGCCGGCGATGCCACGGGCCCGCTCGTTGCGGCTGCGCCCGGCCAACAGGTCGTTGTAGCTCTGCTCGGTGCCGCTCGTGCCGTAGGTGAGGCTGAAGTAGCCGACGCTGTGGGCGAACAGGTCGCCGAGCGGGTAGCGACGCAGCAGGTCGTAGCGGTCGCCCGAGGGGATCGACTCGGCGGCGATCTTGCCGTCGGCGGTCTGGATGAAGCCACGCTGCCGGCTGAAGTCGGCGATGACCTCGCGATTGTTCAGCGGGTTCGAGTTGTACTGGTCGGCCTTGACGACCTGGATCACGTTGAGCTGCACGAACAGCGCGATGAAGCAGACGATGAGGCCGATCCCGAGGCGACGGATCTGGGTGTTCATGCCGGGCTCCAGCCATCAGCGTCGTACCCGTCGCCCGTGCTGTACATGGGCGCGGGGGCGTTCATGGCGGCGAGCACGGCCCGTTCGTGTCGGCGCTCCTCGCGCCGCGTCGGCAGGACCTCGTTGTTGCGCTGCGCAGTGGTGTCCGAGATGCGCATGAGGATGGCGAGCAGCACGTAGTTGGCCACCAGCGACGAGCCGCCGTAGCTGACGAACGGGAGCGTGACGCCGGTGAGGGGCACCAGTCGGATGACGCCGCCGATGATCACGAAGGCCTGCAGGCCGAGGATGGCGGTGAGACCGGTGGCCAGCAGCTTCTCGAAGGGCCGCTCGGCGCGGGTGGCCACCCGCAACCCGGCGCCGATGAAGAGCATGAAGGCGATGAGGATGCCCACCGTGCCGAACAGGCCGAGCTCCTCGCCGATGGCGGCGAAGATGAAGTCGTTCTGCACCTCGGGGATGCGGGTGGGGTCGCCGAGCCCGATGCCGGTGCCGGTGAGGCCACCCCAGGCGAGGGCGAACACCGCTTGGATCACCTGGTAGCCCTTGCCCTGTGGGTCCTCCCATGGGTTGAGCCAGATCGAGACGCGGTCTTGGACGTGGGTGAGCATCGACCACATGCCGACGGCGCCGATCGCGAACAGCCCTGTCCCGACCACGAGGTAGCTGACCCTCTCGGTGGCCACCCACACCATCATCACGAACAGCAGGAAGAACAGCAGCGACGAGCCCAGGTCCTTTTCGAACACCATGATCACCACCGAGGTGGCCCATGCGCCGACGATCGGCGCGAGGTGGCGGGGCTCGGGAAGCCACAGCGGGCCGACACGCCAGGTGGCCATGGCCAGCAGCTCGCGCCGCTCGGTGAGGTAGGCGGCAAAGAACAGGGCCAGGGCGATCTTGGCGAACTCGCCGGGCTGGAAGCTGAGCGGCCCGATGATGATCCAGATGCGCGACCCGTTGATGGTGCGCCCGAGGCCGGGCACGAGGGGCATGAGCAGCAGCAGCACACCGGCGAGGGCGAACGTCCACTTGTAGCGCTCGAGCTCCTTGACCCGGCGGAGGGCGAGCAGGGTCGTGATGTAGGCGAGGACGCCGACGAAGGTCCAGGTTGCCTGGCGGGCGGCGAGGTCGCTGTCGATGCGGGCGATGAACACGTAGCCGATGCCGTTGAGGAGCACGGCCACGGGCAGCAGGATCGGGTCGGCTCCGCGCGCTAAGTAGCGGGTGGCGACGTGAGCGGCAATGAGCAGGCCGGCCACGATGAGCAGGAAGGGCCCGATGTCGGCGGGGATGCTGCTGGTGACGCCCAGGGCCCCGAGCGTGTAGGCGCCGGCCGTCACGAGCAGCGCCAGCACGATCAACCCGAGCTCGACCGTGCGGCGCGACCAGGCGATCATCCGGTGGGGCTCGTGGTGGGCACGGGCGGCCCCGATGCTGCGGGGGTCGGCGCCGCGGTGGTCGTGGTGGCCGGAGCGGTGGTGGGCGGAGCGATGGTCGTCGTGGTGGTGCTGGTCGTCGTGGTCGGGGGGTTGAGGATCGCCTGGCTCGACTCGAAGCGGGCGGCCAGCGAGGCCTCGGCCTCGGCTGCTGACCCGAAGCCGCACTGGCCGCGGTCAAGGGTCTCGAGGTCGGTGCCGACGAAGCTCTGGCGGGTGTACTCGGGGTAGCGGTGCTCGATGGTGGGCGAGAAGAACAGCACCGTCTTGCCCTGGATGAGCACGATGGTGTTGCCGTCGAAGCGGATGCAGTAGCCCTTGCGGGCGCTGACGCCGACGGCGGCCATGGCGACGCCGAGGACCCCGACGACGAGCACGAGGAACAGCCCGACCAGCCAGGTGAGCCGTCGTCGCCGCGGACGCTTGGCTCTCGCTCCGGTGGCGGTGGCCTGGCCTTCGCCTCCGGCCTGAACTGGGCCGCTGGCCGCCGATGGCGACTCGGTGATGATCTGGCCGGCGTCGGGGGCGAGCCAGCCACCGACGGCCATCGCACCGGCCCCGGCCACGTCAGTGATCTCGACCGCGGCGGCGGGCACGGACGCGCTGGCCGCCGCTGTGCCGACGACGTCGGCGACGATCACGCTGATGTTGTCGTGGCCGCCGTTGTCGTTGGCGAGGGCGACGAGCAGGCGGGCGGCGTCGGTGGGGTCGTCGTTGGTGGCCAGGACGCGGGCGATGATCTCGTCGCTCACCTCGTTGGTCAGCCCGTCACTGCACAGCAGGTAGCGGTGGCCAACGACGGCGTCCAGCTCCCACGCATCGGCCTGGATGTCGGCCTCGATGCCGAGGGCGCGGGTCACGATGTTGCGCTGAGGGTGGACGCGGGCCTGCTCGGCGGTGATCTCGCCTGCTTCGACGAGGTCCTCGACGTAGCTGTGGTCGCGGCTGATCTGGCGCAGAACGCCGTCGACGAACGCGTAGGCCCGCGAGTCACCGACGTTGACGATGGCGAGGCGATCCACGCCGTCGGTGGACCGGACCGGCGACAGGATGCACAACGTGGTGCCCATGCCCCGCAGCTCGGGGACGCGGTAGGACTCGTCGAGCACCGCGGTGTTGGCCTTGCGCACGGCCGCCAGGATCTGGACGAGCTGAGGGGCGCCGTCGAGATCGATGAGGGCTCGCCGGAAGCCGTCGAGGGCGACGCGGCTGGCGACCTCGCCGGCGACGTGGCCGCCCATGCCGTCGGCCACGGCGATGGCGGGGCCGGTGAGCAGCACGCTGTCCTCGTTCATGCGGCGCACGCGGCCGACATCGGTGGAGCCCGCCCAGTGCAGTGACCACGGGGTGGCCATCAGCTCACCTCCAGCACGGTCTTGCCGGTCTGCACGGTGTCGCCCTTCTGCAGCGGCACGGCGTTGGTGACGCGGTTGCCGTTGAGGTAGGTGCCGTTGGTCGATCCCAGGTCTTCGACGAAGGCCTGGCCGTCACGGAGGAACACGCGGGCGTGGAGCTGGCTGACGAACGTGTCGTCGGCCAGCGACACCTGGCAGCCGGCCGCCCGCCCGATGGTCATCTCACGGGCGAGGCCGTAGGTGGTGCCCTTGGCGATGCTCGGTTGGATCACGACGAGCTTGGAGGGGTTGCCCTTCTTGCGCTTCTGCTTCTTGGCCGGCGTGGGCAGCCCGACGGCCGGGGTGGCTCCGGTGATGGCGGCGGCCTCGGCCGCGTGGCGGAGCTGGCGGGTGGACGGGCCTCGCACCTCGGCCCACACCGCCCACAGCACGCGCAGGAAGAACAGGTACAGGAGCGCGAGGAGGCACAGGTTGAGGACGAGCAGCAGACGGTCGGGCATCCGCCCTCCCCTCTAGGAGGCCTCGAAGCGGACCGAGGTGGTGCCGATGGTGATCTCGTCTCCGTCCTCGAGTCGATGCTGCTCGATGGGGAGACCGTTCACCTTGGTGCCGTTGGTGCTCTGGAGGTCGACCACGACGTACGCCATGCCCGACGGGCGGACCTCGGCGTGGCGGCGGCTGGTGTTGGGATCGGTCACGACGATGTCGCAGTCGCTGAGGCGGCCGAGGACCACGACCTTGTTGCCGAGCGGTATCCGATGGCCGCTCATCAGCACGAGCGACCCTGCGCCGCCGCCGCCGGCGCTCTCTTGCAGGTGGCTGGTGAGTCGGAAGCGGCCCGACCTCATCTTCGGATCGACGTCGAGGCTCACCTCGATCGGGCCCATGAAGCCGTAGCCCTCTTCGCGCGCGTATTCGCGCGCTGCGTCGGCCAGCTCGCGCACGAGGGCCTCCTCGATCTCCATGAACTGCAGGCGATCGTCGTGGCCCAGCCAGAACGTGAAGCTGTTGGGCACGATCGTGCGACCCCGCACGTCGAGGGTGCGGTGGTCGTCCATCTCACGGATCAGGCGTCGCCCGAGCTCGATCGGACGAAGGCTGCTGCGAAACGCTCGGGCAAACACGCCCTCGACCATATTCTCCAGACCCCGCTCGAACGATTGCAGGCCCATGTCGGCGAGGGTACCGGCCCCGGTGGTCCCGGCCCGGGCACCCGGCTCGCGGCCGCCCCCGATTGCCTCAGGTCGGGGTGCTGCCGGTGTGGCCGGCGGCGGGCCCGGGCGGCCGGCGGTCGGTGGCGGGTCCGGGTGGCCGGCGGCGGGTCCTTTGCTCCGGTCCATCCCCCCTGCCCCATCCATCCCCC
>JBBRTJ010000051.1:0-26203 GCA_038244535.1 Acidimicrobiales bacterium
ACCGAGTGGACGTTCACGATCCTGCGGCCGCAGATCATCTTCGGCGAGGCGTTCGGCAGCAACATGAACGCCATCCCGGCCCTCGGCGTCTACGCCGCCGTCCTGCGCCACGACGGACGCCCGCTCGACTACCCCGGTGGGGCGATGCTCGTGGCCGAGGCGGTCGATGCCGACCTGGTGGCCCGCGCCCTGCACTGGGCGGCTGTCACCCCGGCCGCGGCCAACGAGACCTTCAACGTGACCAACGGTGACGTGCTCGTGATCGAGCACCTGTGGCCGGCCATCGCCGACGCGTTCGGGATGGAGGCCGGCGGGCGACGGCCGATGTCGCTGGCCGCCGAGATGCCGGCCCGCCAAGCCACGTGGACCGACCTGGTGCGCCGCTTCGACCTGCAGTCGCCGGTCGACCTTGGAGCGTTCGTGGGGCAGTCGTTCATCTACGCCGACCTCATCACCGGCTACGGCCTCGAGCGCACCCCACCGCCGTCACTGGTCAGCACCATCAAGATCCGCCACGCCGGCTTCGATGACTGCGTCGACACCGAGGACATGTTCCGCCGGCTCATCAGTGGCTTCCAAGCCGACCGCTTCCTGCCTCCGAAAGGCTGGTGACCAACTCATGACCGCATCCGCCGAGGACCACCTCGCCGTGGCTGCCGTGATGCACCGCTACGCCCGCACGGTCGACGCCGACGACTACACGGGCCTGCGCACGTGCTTCACCGACGCCTGCACGTTGGCCGGCTACCCGCCACCCGCCCCCGAGATCGTGGACGGCGGCGACGCCATCATCGACTACATCCGCACCGCCAAGCAGAAGTACGGCCGGACCCAGCACATGCTCGGCCAGATCGACATCACGATCGACGGCGACACCGCCCACGCCGAGTCCTACGTGCAGGCGTTCCACCTCCTGGCCGACGACCCCCACACCATGGTGCAGCTGTGGGGCAGCTACCACGACTGGTTCGTGCGCCCGGGCGGCCGGTGGACCATCGACAAGCACCGCATCGACGTCGTGCACATCGAGCGCCGCCACACCCCAGGAAGGTGAACAGATGACTGACGCAGCCCCCGCCCCCGGCACCCAGGCCTGGCTCGACCTCGTGATCGAGGACGTCGTCGAACCAGCGCTGCCGATCATCGATCCGCATCACCACATGTGGCCCGTCGGCGGGCCGCTCCCGTACGGCCTGGCCGAGCTCAAGGCCGATGCCCATGACGGCCACAACATCGTGAACACGGTGTTCATGGAGTGCGGCGCCGCGTACCGCAAGGACGGGCCGCCGGAGCTGGCCCCGGTGGGCGAGACCGAGTTCATCGCCGGCGAGGCGATGGGTGACCCCGATCGGCTCATCGCCGGCATCGTGGGCCACACCGACCTCCGCTCGGCCGACCTCGACGCCATCCTCGACGCCCACGAAGCCGCCGGCCGCGGGCTGTTCCGGGGGATTCGAGACGCGTTGTCTCGCGCCGACCACCCAGAGGCGCTCATGATCCCTGGCCGGGCCCCCGTCGGGCTGTACGCCGACCCCGACTTCCGCCGGGGGGTGACCCGCCTCGGCGAGCGCGGCCTCACCTACGACACGTGGCACTACCACTACCAGGCGCCAGAGATGCTGGCCCTGGCCCGAGCGGTACCGCAGACCACGATCGTGCTCGACCACTTCGGCACTCCTCTCGGCGTCGGTCCGTACGCCGATCAACGCGAGGCGATCTTCGAGCAGTGGACGGCCGACATGGTCGAGCTGGCCACGTGCCCGAACGTGGTGGCCAAGCTCGGTGGGCTGGCCATGCCCGACAACGGCTTCGGGTGGAACCTGGCCGAGCGACCGCCGACGTCGGACGAGCTCGTCGCCGCGCAGCGCCGCTACTACCTGCACATGATCGAGGTCTTCGGGCCGCAGCGGTGCATGTTCGAGTCCAACTTCCCCGTCGACCGCTTCTCGCTGTCGTACCGAACGGTGTGGAACGGCTTCAAGAAGATGGTCGCCGACTTCTCGGCCGACGACAAGACGGCGCTGTTCTCCGGCACCGCGTCCCGCGTCTACCGGCTGAACGACTGACTCGGGGCGGCGATGTACGACAACCTGTTCGAGCCGATCCAGGTCGGTCCCGTCACCATCGCGAACCGCATCGTGCGCAGCGCCCACGGCACGGGCCTGAGCGGCGAGGACCTCATCAGCTACCACGAGGCCCGCGCCCGCGGCGGGGTAGGGATGAGCACCCTGGAGGCCACCGGCGTCCACGCCGGGGCCGCCGGCCGCCTGCAACTGTTCAACGACAGCTGCATCCCCTTCTACGAGCAGATCAGTGCTCGCGTGGCGCCGTACGGGATGAAGCTCTTCCAGCAGCTCTACCACGCCGGCGCGTCGTACCGGTCCCGCAACGGCTTCCCGATGCGGTGGTCGCCCAGCCCCATCGCGAACCCGATGACCGGTGTCGTGCCGATCGAGATGACCCAGACGATGATCGACGACGTCGTGGCCGCGTTCGCCTCGGCCGCTCGGCGCTGCCGCGAGGGCGGGCTCGACGGCGTCGACATCCACGCCTCCAGCGGCTACCTCATCCACGAGTTCCTGTCGCCGGCCACCAACCACCGCACCGACCGCTACGGCGGCTCGCTCGAGAACCGCATGCGCTTCCTGGTCGAGGTCACCGAGGCGATCCAGGCCGAGGTGGGCGGCGGCTCGTTCGCCATCGGCGTGCGGCTGCCCAACGAAGACCACGTGCCCGGCGGGCTCACCGCCGGGCAGGACGCCGAGATCGCGCAGCTCATCGAGCCGCTCGTCGACTACGTGTCGCTCCACATGGGGGCGTACTGGCGCTTCCACACGCTCATCGCTCCGATGGACGACCCGCTCGGCGTCGAGCTCGCCGCCGACGAGGTCATCACCAGGACCCTGACCAAGCCCACGATCGTGGTGGGCAGGATCATGACCCTCGACGACGCCAGCCGGATCGTGGCCAGCGGCGCGGCCGACATGGTGTCGATGGTGCGAGCGCTGATCGCCGATCCCGAGCTGGTCAACAAGGCCCGCCGGGGGGACGTCTCCTCGATCCGGCCGTGCATCGGTTCGAACATGGGCTGCGTCGGCCAGCTCATGACCACCGGCGTGTTGAGCTGCGTCGTGAACGTCGCCGCGGCACGAGAGCGCGCGGTGCCGTTCGACCCGCAGGGCCTGGCGGCGGTGCGCAAGCGGCTCCTCGTCGTCGGGGGTGGGCCTGCCGGGCTCGAGGCGGCCCGCACCGCTGCCCTTCGCGGCCACGAGGTCCACCTCTACGAGGCGCTGCGCCACCTCGGCGGTCAGGTCACCATGGCCGCCACCGCGCCCCACCGCGCCGACCTGTCGGCCATCACCGAGTGGTTGGCCGGCGAGTGCGAGCGGCTCGGGGTGAAGATCCAGCTCGGCACGATGGTCGATCCGGACGTCGTCGCCGACCTCGACCCCGACGAGGTCATCATCGCCACCGGGGGGATGCCCAGGCGCGACGGCTTCCAGGTGTCCACGCCGGCCGCCGCGATCCCCGGCCACGACCTCCCCCACGTGTTCACGTCGTGGGACGTGCTCGGCTTCGGCGGCCGGGCCGAGATCGAGGGCCCCACGGTGGTGTTCGACGACACCGGCACGTTCGAGGCGATCTCCGTCGCCGACGTGCTGCTGGCCGCGGGCGTGCCGGTGACCATGGTGGCGCGCCTCGAACAGCTCGGGGCGAACGTGCCCTACCCGCCCGTCACGGTCGAGGCCGCTCGCGAGCGGCTCATGAGCGGAGCCTTCGACTTCATCGGCGGGCATCACGTGCGTCAGATCACCGACGACGGCGTCGAGATCGGCGTGCTGTTCACCGACCGGTCCCGCTGGCTTGCCGCCAGGACCGTGGTGATCGTGACCCACAACCACCCCAACCGCGAGCTGGCCGAGATCCTCGCCGATGAGGGCCGGGTCATCCACCTCGTCGGGGACGTGCGCGGTGACAACACGATCATGCAGGCCATCCACCAGGCCGCCGACGTCGCCCGGGGGATCTGAGCTCCCGGGCCGCCGACGTCGTCATCTTGCCTCTGATGACCCGAAGCAGGCAGCCTGAGAGAGTCGGGCCTCGCCCGAGCGAGTCAAGGGAGCTTTCATGAGCGTTCAGCAGGTGACCGTGCGACCCGGAGAAGCCCGGTGCCCAGGTCCGTCGACGCACGACCTCATCGCCGCCGACCCCCACGCGCCGGCACCACTGCTCGTCGAGTCGCCCTGGTTCGGGGGCGACGATGACATCGCGTTCACCAACTACACCTCGGTCGACTTCGCCCGGGCCGAGCACGATCGCATGTGGTCGCGCACCTGGCAGTGGGCATGTCGGGAGGAGCACATCCCGAGCACCGGCGACTACCGCATCTACGACATCGGCGATCGCTCGGCCCTCGTGATCCGCCAGGCCGACGGCACCATCAAGGCGTTCCACAACTTCTGCCTGCACCGCGGCACCCAGCTCAAGCCCTCCACCACCACCGGCGGGCGGTCCAAGGTCCTGCGGTGCCCGTTCCACGGCTGGACGTGGTCGCTCGAGGGCAACCTCGTCGACCTGCCCTGCGCGTGGGACTTCCCCCACGTGAACCCCGCCGAGTACGGACTTCCTCAGATCCAGGTCGACACCTGGGGTGGGTGGGTCTTCGTCAACTTCGACCCGAGTGCGCCGCCACTGGCCGAGTACCTGGGGGTGCTGCCCGAGCACTTCGCCACCTGGCCGCTCGAGGACCGCTACGTCGAGGCGCACGCCCTCAAGCACCTGCCGTGCAACTGGAAGGCGGCCGCCGAGGCCTTCCTCGAGGCCTACCACGTGCTCGAGACCCACTCGCAGGCGATCATCGCCACCGGCGACGCCAACGCCCAGTACGACGTGTTCGGCGACCACGTGACCCGCTTCGTGCACACGGTCGGCACGCCGAGCCCCCACCTCGACCCGCAGCCAACCGAGCAGCAGATCGTCGACTTCCTGTTCGCCCGCCGCTACCCCGATGCCGCCGATCGGCCCCAGCTGCCCGAGGGCGGCCGCGCCCGCGAGGTGCTGGCCGTGGAGGTGGCCCAGGGCCTCGGTGAGCGGTACGGGCAGGACTTCTCGCAGTACAGCGTGAGCGAGCTGGTCGACTCGATCGAGTACTTCGTGTTCCCCAACCAGTTCTTCTTCCCGGGCATCGACAAGTCGATGTGCTACCGGTTCCGCCCCGACGGCGATGACCCGAACAAGTGCATCTTCGACTTGGTGATCCTGCGCCCCAGGCCCATCGACGGTCCCGCTCCCCGACCGCCGGCGCCCACCGAGCTGGCCGTCGAGGACAGCTACACGCTGTGCAAGGAGCTCGACCACGGCCTCGCCATGGTCTACGACCAGGACACCGCGAACATGGCGGCCCAGACTCGCGGGTTCAAGGGCAGCGTGAAGCGAGCCGAGACGCTCGGCAACTACCAGGAGTCACGAGCCCGACACCTGCACCACACCGTCCAGCGCTACCTCACCGGCGACCTCTGACCGCGCCGAACTTGTGCGCCTGAGGGGGCTCGGGTGCCCTTTTTGGCCGCACACGTTGGTCCCGCCAGGTGGCCTCCGCAGCCCAGCGGGTCACTGTTCGCCCGGCACACCCTCGTCATCGTCTCGTCGGCCATCCACGATGCCGAACCAGAGGAGCGACCATGACCGTCGACTACGACCCGTTCGATCCCGAGACCCGGCGCAACCCACATCCCGTGTACGCCCGCCTGCGCGAGGAGGCGCCGGTCGCGGGTTGCCCCGCACACGGGTTCTTCGTGGTGAGCCGCGACGAGGACATCCGGCGGATGCTCCGCGACACCGAGGTGTGGTCGAGCCGCTTCGGCCCCGGGCTGGCGTTCGCGCCGGAGAACTCGGGAGCGCTCGTCGGCGTCGACCCACCCGAGCACGACTTCCAGCGGGCGCTGATCGGCGCTGTGTTCGGCCCGAGCGCCCTGGCCGGCTACGAGGCCCAGATCGAGGAACTGGCGGCGTTGCTGCTCGACGAGCTGGCGCCCCTGGGCGGTGCCGACCTCATCCCGACCTTTGCCGAGCGGATCCCGCTGGTGGTGATCTGCTGGCTCCTCGGGTTCGCCGACGCGCCGCTCGACACGTTCAGGCGCTTCACGCACGTCGCCACCCTCGGCGTGATGGGAGAGGCCGACGCGGCAGTGCTGCTGCCGCTGGCCATGCAGGTGCGGGCCTACTTCCAGTCCGAGATCAACCGTCGCAAGGCCGCCATTGCCGCCGGCGAGGTGCCGCCCGACGACCTCACCAGCCGGCTGATCACCACCGAGGTCGATGGCCGCCGGCTCTCTGAGGAGGTCATGCTCGGCTTCATGTCGTTCCTGCTGATCGGCGGTAGCGGCACCACCACGATGCTCATCGGCAACGTCGTGCACCACCTCATCACCCACCGCGAGCTGTGGGAGCAGGTGCGAGCCGACCGCAGCCTGGTGGAGGTGGCGGTCGAGGAGAGCCTCCGCTTCGATGCGCCGGTGCACGGCCTGTTCCGCACCCCGAAGGCGGACGTCGAGCTCCACGGCGTCACGATCCCCGAGGACACCAAGACCCTGGTGCTGTACGCATCGGCCAACCGGGACCCCGCCGTCTGGGAACACCCCGACGAGTTCCGCCTCGATCGGGACAAGCGCAAGCTTGCCCACCACCTCGCCTTCGGCTACGGCACCCACATCTGCCTTGGCATGCACCTCTCGCGCATGGAGACCCGGATCGCCCTCAACGCCCTGCTCGACCGAATGCCCGACCTCCACCTCGCGGGTGAGCCGGTCGACACCGAGCCGTCCGTGCTGAAGGGCTTCGACCACCTGCCTGTCGCCTGGGCCTCAGGCCGCCGGAGCCATGGGTAGCGCGTTGCTCGCCGCGCTTCGCCCCGCCGCAGACCTGGCTGCTGCAACCTGCGGGGTCTAGGTTCCCGAGCAACACGACAGATCCCACACGTGTTCGGCCAGCAGGTCTGGTCGGGGAGCGGTGCTCCGGACCTTGGTAGCGCGACACGTACATCCGGCGCCGATGCCAAGGGAGTGACATGAGTCGTGCACCGTTGCCTGATCTCGCCGAGCCCAGCTCGGACTCGTGAACGGCGAGCGCCGGGTGCGCATCGTCAAGCTGCTGGTCGGCGACGGTGCGCCTGAGCTGGCATCGAAGCGGCTGTGCGCGGTGTGCGCGGAGGTGACGGGACTCACTGGCGCGGGGATCATGCTCATGTCCGACGACGTGCCTTACGGGTCGTTGTGCAACACCAATGCCGTCAGCGCCCTCGTCGAGCAGCTGCAGTACACCCTCGGCGAGGGTCCGTGCATCGACGCCTTCACGCTCGATCGTGCCGTAGCCGAGCCGGATCTTGCCGACCCCCGAACAGCACGCTGGTTGGCTTTCAGTGGTCCGGCGCTCACTGCTGGGGTGCGCGCAGTGTTCGCGTTCCCGATGCAGGTGGGCTCAGTGCGCCTCGGCGCGCTCGACGTGTACCGCGATCGACCCGGTGCGTTGACCCACGACCAGCATGCCGACGCGCTCGTCATGGCCGATGTCGCCGCCCAGGCCGTGCTCGTGATGCAAGCCAAAGCACCGCCTGGCCTCCTGGCAGCCGCGCTGGAATCGGGGGCCAACCTCCAGTTGGTTGTGCATCAGGCGTCGGGCATGGTCGCCGTGCAGCTCGACGTCAGCGTGGGCCGAGCGCTGGTGCGCCTCCGCGCCTACGCGTTCGCCCACGATCGCGAGCTGGTGTCGGTGGCCCGTGACGTGGTCGATCGAGCGCTTCGCTTCGATGATCGCGATGGTGCATCGACATGAGCGATTCGAACGCCGCGTCCTAGACTCGGGCGTCGGCTCAGGATCTACGCGTCGTGGGCCCCGGTCGGTGCAGGGGATGGAGAGCGTGATGGCCAGGGAAGCGATCGTTGGACGAACGCTGGTCGAGCTGGCTGACACCTTGGTGGCCGACTTCGACGTCGTCGAGTTGTTCACCAGGCTCACCAACCAGTGCGTTGCCGTGCTCGACGTCTCCGCCGCAGGCCTGATGCTGGCCGCCCCCGAGGGCGACCTGCGGGTGATGGCGTCGTCGAGCGAGACGATGCGGATCCTGGAGCTGTTCGAGCTGCAGGCCCGGGAGGGACCGTGCCTCGATTCCTACCGCACGGGCGCACCGGTGGTCTGCGAGGACCTCGAAGGCGCGGGCGGGCGGTGGCCCCGCCTCGCCCCGGAGGCCTGCGCCGCCGGGTTCCGCTCCGTGCAAGCCCTGCCCATGCGGTTGCGCGGCTCGGTGATCGGTGCCCTCAACCTCTTCCACGAGCGCCCCGGCGCGATGAGCCGGGCCGACACCGATGCGGCTCAGGCGTTCGCCGACATCGCCACCATCGGCATCCTGCAGCACCGCGCCGCATTCGACGCGACCGCCCTCAACGACCAGTTGAACTTCGCGCTGGTCACCCGCGTCGTCATCGAGCAGGCCAAGGGCATGGTGGCCCAGCGCGAGCACCTCGGCATGGACGAGGCCTTTGCATCGCTGCGCTCGTATGCGCGTCGCAACAACCTCCGCCTGGCCGATGTCGCCCGCTCGGTCATCGACCACACGCTGTCGTCATCGGCGCTCGACCTGCCCCGTCGGCTGCCCTGAACCGCTGACTCCTCCCGTGAAGGGAGGAGGCAGTCGATGGGTCCCTTGGGGGGGGTGTGGGACCCATCGACCGCGATCGTCAGGCGGCTCTCGCCAGCCTTCGTGTGACGAGTGTTCCCATCGCCTGACCCCGCCAAACACGCAACTCCCACTCGTGCGCGATGTGGCCGGGTTCGTTCACGGGGCACCGGCGGCGGTGACGCTCTGTCGTGGCTCGGTGTCGGCCTGTGCCCGTTGCCCGACCGGGCCCCGGGGTGGGGTTGTTGGCACCTCGACCCACGTGGCGAGCGCGTGTGGGGGATGACGCTGAGTCGAGGCGATGAGGTCCTCGAGTCCGCAGACCCCGAGGACCAGGTGCGCGGCACGAGAGGGGTCCCGCAACGACAGGTGTCGGTCGCTCGCCTCTAACGATCGCCGCAACGCCACGACCGCCCCGATGGTGCTGGCGTCCATGAAGTCCACTGCGCTGAGATCGAGCAACATGTCACCGTCGATCAGGTCGGCCGCGAGTCGAAACGCGCACGTCAGCCACTCCAACGTGGATCGATCGTGCTCACCTTCGATCCACACGACGGTGTCGACACCCTCGACCCTCGTCGTGGCGCCACCAGCATGGCTCCCCGGATACGTCGAACATGTCATGTCACACCCCGATGCAAGAGCGACGTCGCGCTACCAGGGTCTGGAGCACCGCGCCCCAAGCAGCTTTCGCTGGATGAACACGTTCGGGATGTGTCGTGTTGAGGCAGGACCGTAACACCTGGCCCTACGTCGCGCACCAGGCCCACGGCGGCGCCCTCTGCCGTCAGACCAGGCATGGTCTTGTTGACTCCGGTCCTAGGAGCGTCGAGCCCTGGCTCGAATGAACGTCGGTCCAAGGTCGGTGACACGGCGTCGACCTGGACGCCGGCCCGTTCGAGCATCCGCTTGGCTCCCGGGGTAGATCCGGTGTCAGCGAGATGAGGTCCCAGAACGTTGGCTGTTCGCCTGCCATGGTGGTTCGCTCCGTGTCCAGGAACGCGCTCGTTGCGCTCGACGACCTGTACCCCGCTCGATCCGGAGGCAAACCGCGGTCGTGGGGGGTTCGAGTCGAAGGGGGACGGCTTGGTCAGCCGAGCAGCAGGGCGACGTGGTGCGTTCCGCCGTCGTCGACGAGCGGGATCTTCGCACCTTGGCCAGGCAGCACCACTCCGTCGAGCTCGGTCCTGACGACGCCGTGGCTCACCGCCTGCGGGTTCGTCACGACGATCTCGTATCGGCTGGAGTGGTAGCGGAAGGTGATCTCGTAGCCCGGCCACGAACGCGGCACACAGGGCTCCATCACCAGCGTCGTGCCACACAGGCGGAAGCCGAGGATCGACTCGACGCCGGCCTGGTACATCCAGCCCGCCGACCCCGTGTACCACGTCCAGCCTCCCCGCCCCAGGTGGGTAGGTTCGGCATAGACGTCGGCCGGCATGACGTACGGCTCGACCTTGTAGCGGTGCACGCCGGCGCGCGTGCTGGCGTGGTTGATCGGGTTGAGGAGTGAGAAGAGCTCGTCGGCCTTGTCACCTTCACCAAGCGCGGCCAGGGCGAGGACCGACCAGATGGCTCCGTGGGTGTACTGCCCGCCGTTCTCCCGGATGCCTGGGAGGTAGCCCTTGACGTAGCCGGGATCCAGGTCCGAGTGCTCGAACGGAGGGGCGAACAGCAGCACGAGACCGTCGCCATGATGGACGAGGTACTCCTCGACGGCCGCCATGGCGCGCCGGGCCCGGTCCGGGTCGGCAGCTCCCGACAGCACGCTCCACGACTGGGCGATCGAATCGATCCGGCACTCGGTGTTCACTGCCGAACCGAGCGGCGTGCCATCGTCGAAGAAGGCTCTCCGATACCAGTCTCCGTCCCAGCCATCACGTTCCAACGCGTGGCGGTTGGCGGTCATCTGTGCGATCCACCGCTCGGCCCGAACGTCCTCGCCGCGTCGTTCGGCGATCGGCGCGAAGTCGGCCAGGACGGTGTGCAAGAACCACCCCACCCAGACGCTCTCCCCTCGGCCCTCCCGACCGACCCGGTCCATACCGTCGTTCCAGTCACCCGAACCGATCAGGGGCAGCCCGTGGCGTCCGACCGCGAGGCTCCGATCGATGGCCCTCGCGCAGTGCTCGAAGAGCGAAGCCGACTCGTCCGAGCGTTCGGGTTGGAAGTAGGCGTCGACCTGCTCGGCCCGCAGCCCTGGCCCCTCGATGAAGCCGATGGTCTCGTCGAGCACCGACTCGTCGCCGGTCACCGTCAGGTAGCGGGCCAGCGCGTAGGGCAGCCACAGGCGATCGTCGGAGATCCGCGTCCGGACCCCGCGACCCGACGGTGGGTGCCACCAGTGCTGGACGTCGCCCTCCGGGAACTGGTGGGCCGCGGCGCGCAGGAGGTGCTCGCGGGCCAGATCCCTGCGGGCCATCGTCAGCGCGATCACGTCTTGGAGCTGGTCCCTGAACCCGTACGCTCCACCCGCTTGGTAGAAGGCCGTCCTGGCCCACAGCCGACACGACAGCGTCTGGTACAGCAACCAGCTGTTGAGCAGGATGTCCATCGACCGGTCCGGCGTGCGAACCTGGATGGCTCCCAGCGTGTCGTCCCACTGGGTCTTCACGGCCCGCATCGTCACTTCGACGTCCTCGGTGCGCCAGCGATGGATCAGGGCCGTCGCCGCCGCTTCGCTGTCGGCCTGACCGAGCAGCACGAGGACCTGGGTCTGGGCGCCATCGGCGAGCTCGAAGCTGGTCTGCAGGACGGCGCACGGATCGAGGCCAGCACCCACCGCTCCCGCCAGACGCTGCCCCCGCTCGAGACCGGCCGGCCGATCGGGCGCGCCGTTGCGACCGAGGAACTCGGTCCTGTCAGCCGTCCACGCGGTCTGGCGTCCACCGAGGTCGAGGAAGGCGACCCGATGCCCGAACTCGGTGCTCCACGGGTTGCGGGCCATGAGGGCATGCGTCCCCGGATCGAGGGTGCTGACGACGTAGGGGGCGGCCGCGCCTCGAGACGTGCCCAGGACCCACTCGGCGTAAGCAGTCACCGACAGCCGCCGCGTGCGGCCGGATCGGTTCTCGACGGTGAGGACCGAGATCTTGACGGGATCGTCGACCGGTACGAGCTGCACGAGGCTCAGCGCGATGCCGTCACGGGTGTGCTCGAAGCGGCTGTACCCGGGGCCGTGTCGGGCGACGTAGGTGCTCTCGTTCACCCGGATCGGCAGCGTCGTCGGCCCCCAGAGCGTGCCATCGTCATCGTCACGAACGTAGAACGCCTCGCTCACCGGGTCCCCGACGGGATCGTTCGACCACGGCGTGAGCTGGTTCTCCCGGCTGTTCTCCGACCACGTGTAACCGGAGCCGGACTCGGAGACCTGGAACCCGAACGACGGGTTGGCGATGACGTTCAGCCACGGGGCTGGGGTCGCTTGATCGGGGCCGAGCACCGTCACGTACTCGCGGCCGTCATCAGCAAAGCCCCCGAGGCCGTTGAAGAACTCGAGCTCCGGTCGGGGCGCCGCGAGCTGCACCCGAGGCGCCCGGGGCGCTGCGGGGGATGGAGCCGACATGATCGTCCTGGCCGGCCGCTCCGCCCGGATGACCTGCTCGGAGAGGCTGCCGCCCCGGCTCAGCAGCACGGCTCTCGCTGCGGTCAGGAGCAGGGTCCGGTCGTCGCCGGAGAGCCGATCGCCACGAAGGATGTACACGCGACCGTGCGCTTCGGGGCGCTCTGGACCCGGTCTGGACTGGCTCGTGCGCACGAGGGTGTCGAGCGCGTCCTGGAGATCTTCGGCGTACGACGTGCCGTGCTCGTTGATGATGACGAGATCGACGTCGAGGAGCTTCAGTCGCCAGTACTCGTGGGCCCGGAGCAGTTGGCGGACGATGTCGATGTCGGTCGCGTCATCGATGCGAACGAGCACGATCGGGAGATCTCCGGAGATGCCGTACCCCCACAGTCCGGGGGCGCCGCGCTGGTTCTCGGCCAGCAAGGTGGGCAACGGCCGAAGCGTCGGGTCCGAGTAGAGGATCCGGTTGGCAAGCCGTTGGAAGAGGTGCGCTTCGTCCGCTTCGACACCGAGGTGGTGGAGCTGCACCTGCGCCTGCGTCCAGGCCAGCGTGGCGGCGCGGTCGAAGGTGCCCGAGTCGCGACACTTGTCGGCAAGGTCGAGAACGGCCTCGCGCGAGCTGGCGACGACGGTGGAGAAGATGGCGTGGACGGTGGCGCCCGGAGCGAGCGACACGCGGCAGCGCAGGCTGAAGATCGGGTCGAGCACAGCACCGACGGTGTTCGACAAGGGGCGACCATCGATGACGGAGATGGGGGACCGGACCGACCGACCGCGACCGAGGAACCGGGCGCGATCGGTCTCGTACTGGATGACCCCGCCGTCCTGCTCCTCGACCGCGGCAACGTGGGCCGCCCAGATCTGGCGCTCGTCTCTGGACCGGGGCCGGCGGGTCGCCAAGATCGCGCCGATGTCAGGCACGAACTCCGTTTGGACGAACAGGTTCTGGAACGCCGGGTGGGCGACGTCTGCTGCCTGGGGGGCAAGGACGATCTCGGCGTATGACGTCAGCTCGATCTCGCGCCGGTGCGAGCTGTAGTTGGTCAGCGACACGCGGCGGATCTCCGCGTCGTGCTCCGCCGACACGACGATGGTGAGGTGCGTCGCGATCGTGCGGTCGCGACGCGAGAACTCCGCGTGCTCCTCGGAGTAGCGGACCTCGTAGCGATCAGCCTCGACGCCGCTCGGCTGGTGACCGGCCGACCAGACCGCCCCCGTCCGTGTGTCGCGCAGGAACAGGTAGCTGCCCCAGTGGTCGCGGGTGACGTCCTCGCGCCAACGCGTCACGGCGATGTCCCCCCAGCGGCTGTAGCCCGACCCGCTGGCGGTGACCATGACGGCGTAGCTCCCGTTCGACAGCAGGTGCGTTCGGGGCGTCAGGTCATGGGGCGAGTTGAAGCGGCGCACGACTGGAGGCACCGGATCGCGCACGTCCGCCGCGGTCTTCACCTCCTCGGCTCGTGGTCGAGCGACGAGGACGTCACGGGGCAGTCGCTCCTGAAGGAGGAGCTCGGTTGCCTGGACGATCGGGGCAGCGTGGAACCGATCGACCATTGCCCCGTTGTTCAAGACGTTGCCGATCGCCACGAGCGCCATTCCTTGGTGGTGCGCCATGTAGTTCCTCACGACGACCACCGAAGCACCCTCGGGAAGCCGACGTGGCGTGTAGTCGAGCGCCTCCCGGAAGCCGAACGCGCCGCTGGCACCGGCTTTGCCCAGGCGCACGAGGTTCTGCACGGCCGCCTCGGGTTGGATCATCGCGGCCAGAGCCGTGGCGTACGGCGCTACGACCAGATCCTCACCAAGGCCACGCTTGAGGCCGAGCCCCGGCACACCGAAGCTCGAGTACTGATAGGTCAGCTCGAGGTCACGGGCGTTGAACGCCGATTCGGAGATGCCCCACGGCACACCGCGCTCAGCCCCGTAGCTCATCTGGCGGGCGACGACCAAGCGGTAGGTCTGGTCGAGGAGGGTGCGCGCCGGAGAGCGCATCACGAGCACTGGCATCAGGTACTCGAACATCGATCCCGACCACGAGATGAGCGCAGAACCTCGACCGACGGGCGTCAAGGAACGTCCGAGCCGGAACCAGTGCTCGGGGGCGACGTCGCCCTTTGCGATCGCCAGGAAGCTCGCGAGCCGGGCCTCGGACGCAAGCAGGTCGTAGTAGCTCGGGTCGAGCTCACCATCCACCACGCGGTAGCCGATCGAGAACAGCTTGCGCGTGGGATCGAACAAGAACGCGAAGTCGGTCTCCAGGAAGAGGCGTTCGGCTTGGTGGACGATCGCCTCGAGCCGCCGAACCAGCAGCACGGCGCCAGAGGCATCACCTGCGGGCGTAGCGAGCGCCTCATCGCGCAGCTCGGCGAGCGTCGGAGCCACCCACTCGACCTGCCCACCGTCGGCGGGCGCTGGCAGCACCTCAGCCGACCAGAGCAACGAGAGATCACGGCGGTGACTGTCGACAGTGTGAGCCGCCGCCTTGGCCCACGTCACGAGGTCCTTGTCGCCGTCTCCGTCGCGCTCGGCAGTCAGAACAGCCGCGACGTCGGCGAGGGTCGTGGTGTGGGCGGAGAGCTTCGCGAGTTGGGTCCCCCACGCCGAGGCTGTCGCCGGCCCCGAACCCAGCTCCTCGAGCGGCGCCAACGCCTCGGTGAGCTGACGCCTGGTCAACGTCTGGGCCCGTCGGTCGTCACTCAGGGCCGCCGCTGCCTCACGCGTGAGCTGGATCGCATCGTCGATCCCGGACAGCGCGGCATGCACCGCAAGAGGCTGATCGACCATCGCCCGACAGGCGTTCGAGAGCACCAACAGGACAGCGCACAGGTTGCCGCTGTCGACCGACGACACGTACGGGGGCTCGAGGGGGCGGAGGTCTCGCGTGTCGTACCAGTTGTACAGGTGCCCGTGGAAGCGCTGCAGCCGGCTGATGGTTCCCAGGGTCGCTTCGAGTCGCTCGACCATCTCGTGCGTCCCGATCCAACCGAAGTCACGGGCGGTGACGATGCTCAGCAGGTACATCCCGATGTTCGTCGGGGAGGTTCGGTGGGCGACGACCGGCTCGGGATCCTCCTGGAAGTTGTCAGGCGGGAGCGCGTGATCCTCTGGGCCGACGAAGGTCTCGAAGAACCGCCAGGTGCGGCGGCCGATGAGGCGCAGCACCGCCGCGTCAGACGCCGACAGGGGCTTCCCAGCCGCCTCGGGGGCGGGCTGGCTGACCCACCGAGCGATCACCGGCGAGAGCAGCCACAGGATCACAAGCGGCGCCGCGACGGCGGCACTCGACCGGTTGACCGCCACGACCAGCACCACTGCCCCGGCTGCTAGGGCGACGCCGCCTGCCATCTGGCGGTAGAACCGGGCCAGCTGCAGGTCGACGGTGGCCTTGGTCTGTGATGCGGTGGTCCACTCGAGCAGGTTGCGATGCGTGAACCACATGCGGGCCAGGGTCCGCAGAACGGCATCTGCCATGAGTGCGGCCTGGTGGGCAAGGAACGTCAGCGCGAGGGCGATCTGAGCGAGGGCGAGGACGACGTCACTGATCAAGGCACGCAGGTGGCTGCGCTTGGAGATCCCCCTGCGAGGCGGAACGACGACACCAGCCACGATGGGAGCCAGGATCGGGATCACGATCACTGCGACCACGAAGCCCGTCCACACGACGGCCGATGCCGACGGGATCGCCCATGCCGCCACCAAGGTGGCAACGGCCAGTGGGGCCGACAGCGTCCTGCGCAGGTTGTCGACCATCTTCCAGCGGGCGACGCCGGGCAGAGGGCTCCGGCTCCGCTGACCGGCGGCGTCGCGAGCCCGACCGAGGATCCAGGGCAGGAGCTGCCAGTCGCCTCGTGCCCAGCGGTGGCTGCGGGCCGTCGCCTCGAGGTAGTGGGAGGGCGACTCGTCGAAGAGCTCGATCTCGGTGACCAGCCCGGCGCGGGCGAAGGTGCCCTCGAACAGATCGTGGCTCAGCAGTGCGTTCTCTGGCACGCGCCCATCCATCGCCAGTTCGAAGGCGTCAACGTCATAGATGCCCTTGCCCGTGTAGCTCCCCTCGCCGTACAGGTCCTGGTACACATCCGACACCGCAGATGCGTAGGGGTCGATCCCCGCCGTGCCGGAGAAGGTCCGCTGGTACAGCGACGCCTCCCGCTCGGTGGGCAACGTGGGCGTGATCCTCGGCTGGAGGATCCCGTAGCCGTTCACGACCCTCCCGAGGCCCGGATCGAAGCGGGGCTCGTTGAGCGGGTGGGCGATGGTCCCGACGAGACGCGCCACCGCACGCCTCGGCAACCGCGTGTCACCGTCGAGCGTCACGACGTAGCGAACCTCTGACGGCGGGATCGACGCGGCATGATCGGCAACCAGGTAGTCAGTCGTCGTGGAGCCCCGCAGGAGTGCGTTCAGCTCGTGCAGCTTTCCTCGCTTGCGCTCCCAACCCATCCAGCAGCCTTCGGCCGGGTTCCAGCGACGCTTTCGGTGCAGGAGCAGGAAGCGGGCGCCGCCACCCGGCGCGTCTCCGTGACGCGCGTTGAGGCCTTCGATCGCCTCGGTCGCGGTGGCGAGGAGCTCCACGTCTCCCGCGACGCTCTCGGCCTCGGCGTCAAGCCAGTCCGAGAGGAGCGCGAACCGCACATCGCCCTCCGAGTTGCCCAGGTAGTGGATCTCGAGGCGCCGGATCTGATCCTCGACGTCAGCCTGGTTGGTCAGAAGCGTGGGTACCACGACGAGCGTGCGGAGGTGGGAGGGCACCCCCTCGATGAGCTCGAGCCGCGGAGACGCTGTTGGACCGAAGGCCCGCATCACCACCCGATTGATGAGTGCGATGGCGAGGTCAGAGGCCGGGAGGGCGGCCAGCACCGCAAGGACGACGAGCGCAGTCGGGCCGGCCCCGCCGCGCCTGGCCAGGACGAGCGGCACGGCGAGGATCACAGCAGTGACCACGGCGATCGTCATCGGGTAGGCGGGTCTGGTCACGGCAAACGCGCGTCGCAGCCGCCTTCCTCGGCGAAGGTGAACGTGAAGCACGCTCTCCAACTCCGCGCGACCGTCGGAGATCAGGTAGTAGCCGGGTTCGCCCAGTCGGGCCTCGGGAGCGGCGGCCAGATCCCCGGCGTCCTCCGCCATCGCCACCGCACGCCGGGCGACCTCCACCTCACCGTGACCCGAACCGAGGGCGAGCTCCTCGATGGCATGTCGATACTGATCACGAGTGGCGAAGTCCATGGCAGCAAACGAATCGTGAGACCGAAGGACCTCGTCGACCAGGCTCACGCTCTCGACGAAGTCGGCCCAGCCGAACCAGGAGATCAGCCGCATGCTCGTGATCACGTTGCGGACGGTCACGTTCATCGCCGCCTGGCGCTGGTGCTCGTGGCGCACGGTCTCCTCGGCCGTCGTGCCCTGCGCGGTGAGACGCTCCTCGAGCCATCCAAGTGCGGGCACGACCGCGGGGTCCTGCTCGCGCAGCCGCTGGAACAGCTGAACCTGAAGGGCAGTGGGAAGCGCCGCTCCCTTGAGCCGGCGCAACGAAGCCAGTGCGACGTCCGGGGTGTCCTCCCCGATCCCGAGCAGGCTGTCGGCGAGCTTGTCCGCCCGTTGGCGCGCCGTCCGACGGCTCATCATCTGCTCGGTCAGGCGACGGAGGTTCTCGACCAGAACGATCCGCAGGCTGGTGGCCATCGCCCACAGCTCGCCGATCGTCAGTGCCTCGACACCCTGGTAGGCCTGCACCATGCGGCGGAGGCTGTCCGGGTCGAAGCGGCTGTCGGTGTGCGCGACGTAGGCCCAGGCGAGCCCGAGGGCGCGTGGATAGCCCTCGAGGTGCCCCTGAGCCAGCTTGGGGAGCTTGCGGTAGTAGTCCGCGGGCAGGTCGTCACGGATCTCACGGAGCTGCTCGTCGACGATGTGGAAGTTGTCGACGAGCCACTCGGCGGCCGGCGTGATCGACCGCTCCTCCTTGATGGCCTGAGCGAGCAGGCGGTACGAGTCGAGCAGGATCCGGCCGTTGTCCGCGATCCGGGGTTGGATCGCTCGGCCTCGGCGAGGCTCGCTCGTGATCCTCTGGGCCACCGCGAGTGACTGGGCGTGCTGCTCGAGACGCTCGACGCTGAAGAGCTCAGCGACGATCGGCTCCGCGAGATCAACGAAGGGAGAGACCGATCGACGCCCCGATTCGCGGGCACGGGCCGGATCACTGCGCGACATGCATCACCCCTTCTCTGAGCTGCGGATGAGTCCGACCCTACGGGCGCGTCGAGACCCGGGTACAGCCCGGCGCTAGGCACCCGCTGGGCTGAGAGCAGCGGACGGGCCCGACGTCGGAGTAGTGATGGGTGATGCGCATCGATGACTGGTTCCTCACCGCACGCGAGCGGGACAACCCCCACAGCGACATCGACCGTCGCCACCGGGGCATCCCCTGGACCGAAGGCAACCTGGCCGAGGTCCTCATCGACGGTGACGCCTACTTCCGACGGCTGCACCTGACGATCAGCGCGACGACCGGGGGTGACTCGATCTACATGACCGGCCTCGAAGGCCAGGCCGACGAACGACTCGCCGGTCCTGGCACCGAAGCGGCCGAGGTGCTCGGGGACCGAATCCAACGCGGCGTGCGCGTTCGGGGGCTGCTGTGGCGAGCCCACGGCGTGGGCGGCGAGGAGAAGAACCTGATGTTCTCCCTTGCCATCAACGAAAAGGGAGGACAGGTCCTTCTCGACAACCGCATCCGCCGTGGTGGCAGCCACCACCAAAAGATCGTCGTGGTCCGCCACGAAGGCCGCCCTGACGACGACGTCGCCTTCGTCGGCGGCATCGATCTCGTGCACGGCCGTCACGACGACCATCGCCACTTCGGCGACCCGCAGCCGGCGACCCTCGACGCAAAGGACTACGGGGAACAACCCGGTTGGCACGACGTACAGGTCGCGCTGCGAGGCCCAGCGGTCGACGACGTCGCGTTCACGTTCCGGGAGCGCTGGGAGGACCCGGCGCACCTCGACACTCGTAACCCGCTCCACTGGCTCATGCACCGGCTGTCGCGGCAGCCGGCCGAGCGGGCCCCGCTGGCCGCCGAGCGCGTCGACCCTCGGCCTGTCGGCCCACACGCAGTCCAGGTGCTACGGACCTATCCGGCACGCCGCCAGCCCTATCCGTTCGCCCCCAAGGGCGAGCGCAGCATCGCCCGCGGGTACATCAAGGCGTTCGGGCGCGCCCGTAGCCTGATCTACCTCGAAGACCAGTACCTGTGGTCGTTCCATGCGACCAGGGTGCTGTGCGATGCGTTGCGAACGGAACCCGAGCTCCTGCTCGTGATCGTCATCCCTCGCTACCCCGACCCTGACGGCCGCATCTCGGGCAAGGCGAGCGTCTGGGGGCGCGAGCGCGTCCAGGACGCGCTGTACGAGGCGGGCGGCGACCGCGTCGCGATCTACGACCTCGAGCGAGACGACTCGACCGCCGTGTACGTGCACTCCAAGGCGTGCATCGTCGACGACATCTGGGTCGCCATCGGCTCCGACAACCTCAACCGGAGATCATGGACCCACGACTCCGAGATCTCCTGCGCGGTCATCGACGAGACGCTGGACGAACGCGAGCCGCGTGACCCGGCGGGAGTCGGCGACGGCGCCCGCAAGCTCGCTCGCGAGGCGAGGCTGCGGCTCGCCCACGAGCACATCGGCGGCACGATCGAGGACGACGCGATGATCGACCCCCGTGACTGGTTCGCCGCCCTGCGCCACAGCGCCGAGACCCTCGATCGCTGGCATCGCAACGGTCGCCACGGCGCTCGTCCACCCGGCCACCTACGGTCACACGTCGTCGAGCGACTCGAACCAGGACGACACCCCCTTGTCCACTTTGCGCACACCCATGTGCTCGATCCCGACGGCCGCCCGTCAGACCTCAAACGCCGCGACGGCTTCTGACCGACCTCTCGGCGGCAGCACTCGATGTTCCCGGCCCGCTTGCGATCAGTCCCTGATCAGCTCACCCGCGGCCACGTTGACTCCGGCGAGGGCCTGCAGATGGTCATCGGAGGCCTCTTCCACCGCGATCAGGCCGTCATCGGCACCATCGGCGGAGCGGATCAGCTCATCGAGCTTGCGCTGCATCGCTGACGTCTGACGCTCCTGCATGTGCTGGATGACGAACACCATCACGAACGTCACCGATGCTGCACCGCTGTAGAGCGCGGTCGACCACCACGTCGGGAAGCCGGCAACGATCCCCACGACGACCCAGATCAGGACGACCACTGCGGCCAGGACGCCAGCCGACGAGTGGGCCGTGAGCTCACCGACCTTGTGGAGCAGACGGCTCGTCCAGTGCCGTTGTCCCCATCCGGGCGCGTGAGCGACGGCTACCGATGACCCCACGATGGCCTGGCGTCGACGGGTCCGACGCTGGGGCACGTGCCGCGACTCGCCCTCGACGAGGTTCGGGTCGCTGGAGATGATGGGGATGCACGGCACCCTACGACCGGGGCACACCATCACCTCCCGCAGGCCGGCGAGCCATCTGGTGCGCGGTCTGCACCACCGGCCGGCCAGCGCTACCTCACTGGAGACCTCTCACCGCGCCACGCCGCCTCAGCAGCCGAGGGCGTAGCTGATCGCTCGACACACCTTGGTCATCGTCTCGTCGGCCACGACGCCGACGCGCTTGGTGAGCATGGACTGCCTCACGGTGTGGAGGCCGTCGCAGTTGACGACCGACGGCCGCACCAGCCCAACCGCGTCATGATCGAGCTCGACCTCGGCGGCGAGGCCCCGCCTCGACGTCGTGACTTCGGCGACGGTGACGAGCTGGCGCACGGCGATGACCTCAGACCGCGTGAGAACCAGCACAGGCCGGGACTTCCGCCCGACCTCGGCGAGCCAGATCTCGGACCGGGTCACTCCTCGCCCCAGGCTTCGGCCTCGTCCCAGAAGGCATCGGGGCGTTCCGGGCGGCGCTCGTAGGCAGCGCGGTCTGCCGCGGCTAGGGCGGCGCGCACGGCCGCGGCAACGCCGTTGCGGGCGGCTGCCGAGATGTTGACGTCGAGTTGCCGGGCACGCTCCGCCAGCTCGTCATCGAGCGTGAAGGTGGTGCGGGTAGACGCCATCAGATGATGCTATCGCTTGTTGCTAGCATCCTTCGAGAAGACCGGCACTGTCGGCCTCCAGATGCGAAGCTTGTGTGGCGCAGGGGGCACTGGTGCCCTTTGGCCGCACAAGTTGGCTTGGTCACCTGGGGGTAGCGGGCATGGGTGGTTCGTGATGCTCGGTCGCAAGCGTCGAGCGCGACGAGACGCTCTCAAGGCAGCGGGGATCGCGAGCGAGGGGGCGCCTGGCTTCACCATCGACCCCGACGGCAGCTACAGGGATTCGAGCGGGGCCACCGAGGACGAGATGGAGTCCGACATCCAGGGGGCGCTGATCTGGGACAACCGCGACCTCGACGACGAGTCGTGATTCGCGACCGTTCTCGGAGTCCTCAGTCCCACCAACGGGACGCGGGACCCCCAGATCGGGCTACGGCCTGTGGCTGGCGGGGCAGGGCTCGAACCTGCAACCCCCTGATCCAAAGTCAGGTGTTCTGCCAGTTGAACTACCCGCCAAGGTAGGCACGCAAGCATGCCAGGTGTCGTCCCCTCCGAACGCCCACTTGCTAGACCAGCACCATGACGAAGCGCCCCATCTCGGCCATCGTGCTGGCCGCCGGCGAAGGCACGCGCATGCGCTCCCAGCGGCCGAAGCCACTGCACCTCGTGTGCGGTCGCCCGATGATCATGCACGTGCTGCACGCCCTCACCGGCCTGACCATCGACCGCACCGTCGTCGTCGTCGGCCATGGCGCCGAGCGGGTCACCAAGAAGGTGCAGGACCAGAGCGAGGCCTCGCTCAACGTCACCTTCGTCGAGCAGTCCGTCCAGCGCGGCACCGGCGACGCCGTCATGGTCGGCATGACCGGCTTTCGCGACACCGACGTCGACGACGACAGCACGGTCATCGTGCTCCCGGGCGACACGCCGCTGCTGCGGCCCTCCACCATCACCGCCTTCATCAACGAGCACGAGGGGAGCGGCGCCGCTGCCACGGTCCTGTCGGCCCGGCTCCCGGACCCCACCGGCTACGGCCGGATCGTCCGCGATCGCCAGGGCCGCGTCGCGCGGGTGGTCGAGCAGCGCGATGCCACGCCCGACGAGCTGGGCATCGACGAGATCAACACGGGCATCTACTGCTTCCGCCGCAGCGTGCTGGGGCCCGCCCTGCGGCGGCTCTCCCCCGAGAACGCCCAGGGCGAGTACTACCTGACCGACGTCGTCGGCGTCCTGCACGACGCCGGCTACCCGGTAGGGGCGATCGCCGTGCTCGAACCAGGCGAGACGCAAGGCGTGAACGACCGGGCCCAACTGGCCGCGGCCGAAGCCGAGCTGCGGGCCCGCACCAACCGCGCCTGGCTCCTCCAGGGCGTCACCATGCTCGACCCCGCCCAGACCTTCATCGACGTCACGGTCCGCCTCGCCTCCGACGTCACCTTGTACCCCGGCACCATCCTGCAAGGCGAGACCTACGTCGGCTCTGGGTGCGAGATCGGACCAGACACCCGCCTCGTTGATTGCGTCGTCGGCGCCGGAGCCACCATCGAGAACAGCGTCTGCCGCTCAGCCGAGATCGGCGCCGGAGCGGTCGTCGGCCCGTATGCGTCGCTCGTACCAGGCTCGATGGTTCCTGCTGGGCTGCGAACGGGCGCCTTCTATGCTGGCCGACCGGAGTAGGGGCGAACCGAGGGAGCTGGCATGGAACGGGTGACGCAGAAGCGGTTGGCGCTGTTCTCGGGACGATCACATCTCGCACTCGCCGAAGAGATCGCCGACTACCTCGACGTCGAGCTCGGCAACGTCCAAGTCGTCGACTTCTCCAACGGTGAGATACGGGCCCGCTACAGCGACAGCATCCGCGGGGCCGACGTCTTCGTCATCCAGTCCCACACCGGCTCGGGCGAGCGCTCGGTCAACGACTCGATCATGGAGCAGCTCATCATGATCGACGCCGCCTACCGGGCGTCGGCCAAGCGCATCACCGCCGTCTGCCCCTTCTACGGCTACGCCCGCCAGGACCGCAAGGCCGAGGGGCGCGAGCCCATCACCGCCCGCCTGGTGGCCGACTTGTTCCGCACCGCCGGCACCAAGCGCCTCGTCTCCATCGACCTCCACAGCGGCCAGATCCAGGGCTTCTTCGATGGCCCGGTCGATCACCTGACGGCCATGCCCGTACTCGAGGACTACCTGCGCAAGCACGCCACCGACCCGGTCATCGTGTCGCCCGACTCCGGCCGCATCAAGGTCGCCGAGCGCATGGCCCAGCACCTCCACGCCGACCTCGCCTTCGTCTACAAGCGCCGGCCCAAGGGCACCACCAACGTCGCCCAGGCCCGCGACGTCATCGGCGAGGTCGAGGGGCGCCAGTGCATCCTCATCGACGACATGATCGACACCGCCAACACCATCGTGGCCGCCGCCGAGATCTTGAAGCGCAAAGGCGCCAGCGAGGTGTGGGCCATGGCCACCCACGGCGTGCTGTCCGGCCCGGCCATCGACCGGTTGAAGAACGCCGAGGTCGAGCGAGTCGTGGTGACCAACACCTTGCCGCTGCCGCCCGAGAAGCAGATCGACAAGATCGAGGTCCTCTCGGTCGCCCAGATCGTGGCCAGCGCGCTCGATGCCGTCTTCCAGGACACCAGCGTGAGCGAGATCTTCGGCGGCGAGAACCAGAGCTGACCCGTCGCGCTGCCTGGTCGGCGCCTAGCGGCGCACCGCTTCGTCCGGGTAGGCTCGCTGGCCGTTTGCCGTACGCCTGTAGGAGCGCCCTGCCATGCCTGACACGATCCTCGTTGCCGAGACCGGACGCACCACCGGTTCCCGTGCGTCCAACCGCCTCCGGGCGGCTGGCAAGGTCCCGGGCACGGTCTACGGGCACGGCATGGCGCCGGTGGCCGTTGCCGTCGAGCGCCGTGAGCTGCGCCACGCCCTGACCGGGCCGGCTGGCCTCAACGCCATCATCACCCTCGACTTCGACGGCACCAAGCAGCCGACGGTCGTCAAGACCATGCAGCGCGACCCGATCAAGCGAGTGGTCACCCACGTCGACTTCCAGGTGGTCAACCTCGACGAGGAGATCACCGTCGAGGTGTCCATCACCATCGAGGGCGAGGCCAAGGCCGTCGTGGCCGAGGCCGGCGTGGTCGACCAGCAGCTCGCGTCGATGCCCATCACCACGACGCCACGCAACATCCCGACCGGGTTCATCATCGACGTGTCCGACCTGCAGCTCGGCGACATCATCCGGGTGGCCGACATCCCCCTGCCGGCCGGAGTCAGCACCCCGCTCGACCCCGACACCCTGGTGGTCGTGGCCTCGGTCACGCGGGCCACCACGGCAGCCGCCGACCTGGCCGAGGCCGAGGCCGCCGCAGCCGCCGAGGGTGACGCCGACACCGACAGCTGAGCCGGTTCATGGCGCTGTTCGGCCGAGGTGATCGGCCGGAGCGCCGAGGCACACCCGCCGATCTGCTGGTGATCGGCCTCGGCAACCCGGGCAAGGAGTTCGACGGCACGCGCCACAACCTCGGCGTCGAGGTCGTGGCGGAGCTGGCTCGGCGCGGGGGCGTCACCCTCAAGAAGGGCAAGGAGAAGGCGTTGTCCGCCGAGGCCGATCTCGCCGGCCGCCGCATCGCGCTCGCCTTCCCGCAGACCTACATGAACCTCTCAGGTGAGGCCGCCGTGCTGCTCGTGCGCCGCTACGGCATCGAGCGCCCCGACCAGATCGTGGTCGTCCACGACGAGCTCGACCTGCCGGCGGGCCGCATCAAGGTCAAGGAAGGCGGCGGGCTGGCCGGCAACAACGGCCTCAAGTCGATCAAGCAGCACCTCCACACCGACGAGTTCGTGCGGGTGCGGCTCGGCATCGGCAAGCCGCCCGGCAAGACCCACGGCGCCGACCACGTCCTGAAGAAGCCGTCGAAGGCCGAGCGCACCGAGCTCGACATCGTGGTGCAAGAGGCGGCCGATGCCGTGCTGGCCATTGCCGCCGACGGGGTTGCCGCCGCCATGACCCGCTTCAACACCACCACCCGCCCGTGACCACCTCACCCGAGGCCCTCGCCCCGCCGCTGGCCGAGCTGGCGCCGCTGCTTCGCGACGAGCCGGCCGTGGCGCGGGTGCTCGGCCGCGCCGGTGCTGTGCTGGCCGTCAGCGAAGCGGCCCGGGCGTTCACGATCGCCGGCCTCACGCACCTCAGCGCCCGCCGGCCGATCCTGGTGGTCGTCCCCACCGGCACGGTGGCGCAGCGCCTCTACGACGACCTGACCCAACTGCTGCCGGCCGACGCCGTCGAGCTGTTCCCCGCCTGGGAGACGCTGCCGTTCGAGCGGGTCAGCCCCGCCGTGGAGACCATGGGTCGCCGCCTCCGCACCCTGTGGCGCCTGCGCACCGCCGACCAGCACCCGACCGTGATCGTGGCGGGCATCCGAGCGCTCGTGCAGCGGCTGGGACCAGGCGCCAACGAGATCGAGCCGGTGCGCATCGCCCAGGGTGATGTCCTCGATCCGGCCGAGCTCGTGCGCCGCCTCGTCGGCTTGGGCTACCGGCGCGAGGAGCTCGTCGAGCACCGCGGCGAGGTTGCGGTGCGCGGCTCGATCGTTGACGTGTTCCCCTCCACCGCTGACGCCCCGGTGCGCATCGACCTGTGGGGCGACGAGGTCGACCGGCTGACGTGGTTCTCGGTCAGCGACCAGCGCTCGACCGACGACGTCGACGAGGTGGCGATCTTCCCGGCCCGCGAGCTGCTCCCGACGCCCGCCATGGCGGCCCGCGCGGCCGCGCTGGTGGGCGACGAGCCGTGGGGGCGCGAGCAGTGGGAGCGGCTGGCCGAGGGCCTGGTGTTCGACGGCATGGAGAGCTGGCTCCCCTGGGTGGCCGACGG
>JBBRTJ010000052.1:0-26045 GCA_038244535.1 Acidimicrobiales bacterium
CATCTCCCCACCGGTCTCGACCCGCAGGCCGTCGCCGACCGCATCGTGCAGGGCATCGAGCACGGCGAGAACGAGATCAGCGCCACGGCCTTCACCACCGGCGTCTGACTTCAGGGCAACTGGCCGCGGACCAGTACCACTGCTCGGACCTGTGCACCACGCGCCTCGCCCTTGACGGAGCCATCCGAGCACGGTCGCCGAGCGCCGGCTGAGGTTCGGCCCAGCATCCCCATTCGCTGGCTCCGATGCGTGTTGCCGGGCGTGTCCGAGCGGCGGATCGGTCGACTTCCGGAGATCGTGGACGTCGAGTTTCAGCCGGTCTCGAGGGCGGCAAGGTCACGTTCGGCGTAGCGGCGGTGGGATGAGTACTCCTCCAGGAGCACCCGCAGACACTCGGCGCCGGTATGGGTCTCCTCACCCCAAGCGGGAGCGATGACAGCGGTGCGCGGGCGATCGAGATCCGTTCGGGTGAGGCCCCCGAGCAACTCCCGCAGCCGGCTCCGGCGATCGCGGAACACGGCCAGAACCTCCTCGTACGGCGGTTGCGCGTCGTCATCCAGTCCCAGCCCGGCACGCTGGTCGACGGGGTAGTCCGTGGTCGGCTCGGCAAGCGGGTGGAACGCGTCGTCCGTCTCGCGGTACTGCCGACTGATCCAGCAGTCGTCGGCGAACACGAGGTGCCGCAGTGTCTCGACGAGCGACCACTCCCCGTCGACGCGTACGTGTCTCGCCGCTTCCGGTAGCCGCTCGGCCCGCTGCAGCGTCTCGTCCCAGCGCGCCTCCAGCGTTGCGAACACGGCCCGGTAGTCGTCCGGATCGCTGAGCGCGCGTAGCGCCACCCGCTCCGGGAAGCGCCGGTCGAGCTCGGCCCCGACGTACACCGAGACGTCGACGTCGTCGACGATCACCCCGCCGCCCTGGCCGTGCAGACTCGACACACGAAGGTTCTCGACGTAGGACGCCACGACGATCACGCCGGACAGGTTGCAGTCCCGGAACCGGGCGCCTTCCAGGGTGCACGTGTCAAACGTCGTGCCGCTGAGGTCGCGCTGGTGGAACGTCGCCCCACGCAGACTGTCGGTGATCGCCGGACCGGAGGTCATCTCGCTGCCTCTCCATCGGTGTCGAGCCGCCAGCGAGGTTAGGGCGAAGCCCGGCGGCGCGGCGTCCGAGCAACCACGCCCTCGGGCAGCGTACAGGACGCTGACCGAGCTCGGTCTGAGCCGTCGCGACGCTGCCGGGCTGCTCGGCTGGTCCCACCAGCGCGTGCAGCAGCTCCTCGAGGCAAGCTGACTGTCCGAATCGCAGAGCTGCCTGGTTGAGCGGCTGACATCACTTCTCGCCGACGTCGCCGGGCCGGCCCGACCCGCTCCCACCGTCGATCACCGAACGATTCCGGCCTTGGTCGGCGAAGTAGCGCGTGTGAGTGCGCCAACTGCACTCACACTCGCCAGTTCGAGGGCGATGCGCTGCCTCCCCCCTTGGCGTGTGTCTGGCCGCTCGTGGTGAGCTGCACGCGCAACAGCACGGGTTCGTGCGTGAACGCTTGAGAACTCTTGGAGCGGACGACGGGATTCGAACCCGCGACCCTCACCTTGGCAAGGTGATGCTCTACCAGCTGAGCCACGTCCGCATTGCGGGGCGAACCCTAGCGCGGCGAGCCCTTGTTGCCAGCCGCAAGAGCCCTCACATCGCCGGTTCGCCGACCTCGACGACCTCCTTCGGGGCCATCCCCTGGTGACCGACCACAACCCCGCCGAGGCCGACGAGCACAACCATGGCACCGAGCACCTGCACCACCGCCAGAGACTCGTCGTAGACGATCCACGCCCCGACCGTCGAGATCACCGGGTTGGCCAGGGTCATGAGCGACAGGATCGTGACGTCGACCTGGCCCTGGGCCCAGTTCATGAGGCCATGGCCCACCGTGCCGGGGATCAGCACCATGAGGATGATCCACAGCCAGTCCGTGCCGCCGATGGCACCGAGATCGTGGCTGGTGAGCAGTGCGTACGGCGTCAGGACGAGCGCGCCGGTCAGCATGATCCCAGCGAGGTACGCAGCGCTGGGGATCCCACGCGTGCGCTGGCGCTTCACCTCGAGGAAGTACACGGTGAAGCCAATGAGGTTGGCCACCGCCAGCATGTCGCCGTAGAAGCTGGCGCCCGCGGTCTTCGATGCGCCGAGCACCACGGCGAGCACGCCCAGCATGCTCAGGGCGGCGAACGACAGGTCGCGACGCGTCACGCGCTCGCCGAAGAGCCGACCGGCGACGAGCAGCACGAGCACCGGGGTGAGGGCACCGATCAGGGTGGCGTTGGCCACCGAGGTGTGCTGGAACGAGGCGAAGCCGCACACGATGGAGAAGGCGAACAGCGCACCCGCGGGGAGACTGCGGCGCAAGATCTCAACGGTGAGCTTGTTGCCTGAGAGCCGGCACACGAGCAGCGCCACGGGGACCGCCACCCACATCCGGTAGAGCGAGATGGTGGTGGAGCTGGCACTGATGGCCTTGACGAGCAGCGGGCCTATGCCCCAGCAGCACACCGCCAGCATGGCCGCCAGCAGTGGCAGCGGCACGCCGGTCCGGTCGGACAGGCCGGAGCCCCTACTCACGCCGGTCGGGCGGCCTCAGGTCGACCCGGAGCACGAGCACGCCCTCCTCGATCGCACCCGTCGCGTCGCCGATGATGGCGAAGTCCTGGAAGTCGAGCTGCGCCTGCTGGAGGAACTGGTTGCGCTCGGCCCCGGCCACCGGCGGGAGCGGGCGGCGCTTCACAGCGGCGGCACGGTCCCGAAACCGGTGCAGCATCCCATCGATGTCGAGCTCGTCAGCCATCGGTTCAGCCTATTCGGGCGGTGCCCGTCTCCCCTGACCCGAATCGGGCTACTGAACGGCTTCGCCGGTGCCGAGCTTCACGTGCACGTCGTGCAGGACGGCTTCCCGACGAGCGTGTGAGGACTTCAACCAGCGCCGCTTGCTCATGGCGTCAAGAGCTTCGAGCGCCGGCGGGATGGGCTTGGTGGCGAGCCAGAACCAAACGGTGAGGGCAGCCACCAGGACGCCGAGGGCTACGAGGCCGGCGATGGCGAGGTTGACCCGACGGGTGGACGAGTCGTCACCGACCCTGGCTGGCGCCGAGGTGGGGGTGGTGACCGGCTCAGCTCCCCCGGCCACGGCCGGTGCCTCGGTCGTGGTCGTGCTCGCCGCCGTGGTGCTGGACGTCGTGCTCGCGCCCGCCGCCGCCGACAGGCGGGTCGTTGCCACTGGCTTGAACGTGGTGCTCTGCTTGATGGTCGTCGCCTGGGGCAACCTGAGCGCAGGCTGCTCGACCACGACGGTTGCGCGCTGCCCTCCGCTCTCGGCGCCCGGGGCCCCCACCGCAACGGCCACGCCGGCGCCGGCTGCGGCCACGGCACCGCCGGCCAGCGCGAGCGCGACGAACGAACGAGCAACGATCTTCATGGGTCCGATCAGTTTCGCACGCCACCGGCGATCGCCCCAGCCACCCCACGTTCACCGAGATCAGTCAACGCTGGTGGATCGGGCAGCTGTAGGTGGTTCGGCCGCCGATCGTGCGCCGATCCAGCACCGCACCATCCCGAGGGCAGCGACCACCGCGCTCGCGGGCCTCCTGCAGGTCGCCGAGATGCGAGCCACCCCTGGCGAGCAGCACCGGCAACGTCCGCCGGATGCCCTGGTGCAGGCGGCCGATCTCGACGTCGCTCAACGAACCCGCCCGCCGGGCCGGGTCGAGCCCGCAGCGCCAGAGGACCTCATCGGTGAGGAGGTTGCCCAACCCGGCGATCCGAGCCTGATCGAGCAGCCGGGCCTTCAACGGAGCCGAGGAGCCGGCCAGGGCCATTCGGAGCTGGCGACGGGTCACGCTCAGGGCGTCGGGTCCGAGCGCATCGACGTCCGGATCGAGCTCGACGCCCCCGAGGCGCCGGGGATCGTTCATCGTCAGCGACCCGCCGCCGGCGAAGGCCAGTCCGAACCGGTCCCACGCAGGGGCGAGCTGCTGCGGTCCGTACTCGAGCTCGTCGACGCCAGCCTGACCGTCCACCACGAGCCGCCCGGTCATCCCGAAGCGGAGCCCGAGCCCCACCGCACCGTCGATGCCGAGCACGAGCAGCTTGCCGCGGCGACCTGCTTCGCTCACCGGCCGGCCGACCAGTGCGGCGGTCAGCGCCGCTGGCGACGCTCCTCCCTTCAAGAACCACGGATCGGGCGCGGTCACACCCGTGATGACCCGCCCCACGACCCGCTCGGCGAGGCGCCGGTAGCGCTCGACCTCCAGCACCTCGGGCACGGCCTCCACCTTGCCACCGGATCGGCCATGCTGGCGACGTGCAACTCGGTGACTGGTTCTGGCTCATCGTCGCCATCGCGGTGTGCGCCGCCATGCTCTGGGGCGCGAAGCGCATCGAGCCGCACTGGAGCGCCAAGGACGGCAGCGCGTTCACGTGCCGCTACCAGACCGTTGGCCGGGCCGGCGAAGCGATCGGCAACTGGAACGAGGGCAGGGTCGAGGTCATCGGCGCCACGGTGCTGATCCACCCCAAGGACATCCTCAGGCGCCGGCCGCCCACTCCCCCGCTGCGGGTGATCAGCGCGTCCGACAACCCGCCGAAGCGCCGGGCGGTCTACCTGCTCGACGGCGACGCTCTGGGCCTCATCGCCCTCCGGGTGCCGTCGCGCTCGCCCGCCAACGCCCGACTAGCGGGACTCGTCACCCAGCGCTGAGCGCCTGGTCGAAGTCGGCGATCAGGTCGTCGACGTGCTCGAGACCGACGCTGACGCGAAGGAGGCCGGGGCCGATCCCGGCTGCCGCGAGCTCGTCGGGCAGCAGGCCTGCATGGGTCGAGTTGGCGGGGCTGCTCACCAACGTCTCGGGGCCGCCGAGCGACGCCGCCGGCTGCGCGATCCTCACGGCCTCGACGAAGCGACCGCCGGCTTCGACACCACCGGCCAGATCGACCGCGACGAGCGACCCGAACCCGCTCATCTGCCGGCAGGCCAGCTCGTGTTGGGGGTGGGAGGCGAGGCCCGGGTAGCGCACGCCGGCCACTGCGGGATGGCCCTCGAGGTGGCGGGCCAACGCGAGCGCCGTCTCGCTCTGGCGGGCGACGCGGATCGGGAGCGTGCGGATGCCTCGCAGCGCGTTGGTGGCATCGAAGGGCGATGCACAGGCCCCGTGCAGCACGCTGTAAGCCCAGATCGGATCGATGAGGTCACGGGCACCGGCGATCACCCCGATGGTGGCATCGTTGTGACCGGCGATCCCCTTGGTGGCCGAGTGCAGCACGAGGTGGGCACCGTGGCGGAGCGGCTGCTGGAGCACGGGCGTGGCGAACGTCGAGTCGACCACCACGATCGGTCCTTGCAGCGCGCCGACCTCGTCGAGGTCGGTGAGCGACAGCTGCGGGTTGGCCGGCGTCTCGGCCAGCACGACCATGGTGCGCCCGGGACGGATGGCGGCGGCAAAGGCGCCGGGTACCGTCCCGTCGACGAACGTGGTCTCGATGCCGAAGCGCGCCGCCGGGCCTTGCAGGAAGAGCTGGGTGCCGGAGTAGATCTGGCGCTGAGCGACGACGTGGTCGCCGGGCGAGCACAGGGCCATCACGACCGTCGACACCGCTCCCATGCCAGAGGCGAACGCCAGCGCCGCCTCGGCCCCTTCGAGCTGTGCGATGGCGTCCTCGAACGCCTTGACCGAAGGATTCGAGTACCGGCTGTAGAACCGCTCGGCCCGGGCCACCGTCGACATGCGGCGGCCCTCGGCCAAAGACGGCGTGATGAACGTCGACGACGCCCACACGATGGGCGCCAGCGCAGTGCCGTTGTCGGCCCGGCCGGCGCGGATGGCGACGGTTTCGGCGTGCAGCGACTGGTCGGGGGGCGAAGGCATCGTGCTCAGAGCTCCAGTTCGTTCAGGAAGCCGCCGATGGCGGCGCCAACCTGGTCGAGGTCGATGAGGAAGCCGTCATGGCCGTGCGGGCTGTCGACCTCGACGTAGCGGGCGGGCGCACCACCCGCGGCCACGCCGCCGACGATCTCGCGCTGCTGGTAGGTCGGGTACAGCACGTCGCTGCGCACGCCGATGGACAGCGTCGGCACCTTGATGCGGCCGAGCGCGCGGCCGAGGCCCCCGCGCCCCCGACCGACGTCGTGAAGGTCCATGGCCTTGCCGATGGCGAGGTAGCTGTTGGCGTCGAAGCGGCGGGCGAGCTTGTCGCCGTGGTACTCGAGGTATCGCTCGACCTCGAAGCGCTGCCAGAGATCGAAGCCCTCACGGCGGTCGGCCAGCTCGCGCCCGAACCGGTCGCTGAACACGTCGTCGGAGCGGAACGTGATCTGGGCGAGCATCCGTGCGATGGCCAAGCCCTCATGGGGTCCATCGCCGGGCTCGGCGTCGTAGTAGTCACCGTTGCGCCAGCGCGGGTCGAGGCGGATCGAGCGGCGACCGACGGCGCCGAGGGCGATCTGCTGCGCGGTGGCCTGCGCACACGCGGCGACCGGCACCAGCGACGCCACGCGGTCGGGGAACGTCACGCCCCACTCGAGCACCTGCATGCCCCCCATCGAGCCCCCGATCACGCTGGCCCAGCGCCGCACACCGAGGGCGTCGGCAAGGTGGGACTGCGTGCGCACCATGTCGCGAATGGTGACGACCGGGAACCGCGAGCCGTACGGGCGACCGGTGACCCGATCGATCGATGCGGGTCCAGTCGAGCCCTGACAGCCGCCGAGCACGTTGGCGCACACCACGAACCAGCGATCGGTGTCGATGACGTGACCCGGCCCCACCATGCCCTCCCACCAGCCCGGGGTCGGATGACCGGGGCGGGCGGGACCGGCGACGTGGCTGTCGCCCGTCCATGCGTGGCAGATGAGCAGGGCGTTGGCCGCTCGCTCGTCGAGCTGGCCCCAGGTCTCGTACGCGATGGTGATGTCGGAGAGCTGCCCACCCCCCTCCAAGGCGAACGGCCGGCCCTCGGGCAGCGTCACGAAGCGGCGACGGCCAGGCGGGTCGCCTTCGCGCCAGGCTCCGGTGGCCGGGAACGGTTGTCGCATCTCGCCTCCTTGGCTGCCTCGTCGCTCGTCACAGACACGCAGGCAGAACGGAAGCGTTCGTTGCCGGGCCCGAGAGACCGGCCACATCCCCGCCGAAGCGAGATGGCACCTTGGGGCTTCCGACCCAGGTTGCCGGACCCGCACGCCGCCACAGCGGTGCCCGGGCCTCTCCTGATGCGTATCGAGACGAGAACTTAGTCCCCAGACGGGCGGAAGCGCTCCTCTGTTGCCCGCACCTCGTCGAGCCCCACGATCCGGCCGAAGGCGTCAAAGTCGACCAAGCGGTCGAGGTGGTCCCGCAACGATCCCTCGCTGCGCAAGGTCGCCAGCGCGTCGCCCATGGCCCTCGTGGCCGCGAACAGCACGGACACGGGCGACACGATCAGGTCGAAGCCGAGCTCGTGGAGCTCGGCCGGCGTGCGCAGCGGCGTGCGGCCCGTCTCGACCATGTTGGCGACCAACGTGCAACCCGGCACGGCCGCGGCGATCGCCTCCATCTCGGCGACGCTCTCGGGGGCCTCGACGAAGAGCGCGTCGACACCGACGTCGAGCGCCGCCTTGGCCCGCTCGATCGCGTCAGCCAGCCCGACAGCGGCCCGGGCGTCGGTGCGGGCGGTGACGTGCAGGTGCTCCCTGGTCGCCACCGCGGCCCGCAGCTTGGCCAACCAGTCCTCGCGGGGCACGACCTGCTTGCCGGCCATGTGGCCGCACCGCTTGGGCCACACCTGGTCCTCGATGAACACGCCAGCCGCCCCGGCCTGCTCCCACAGCTCGACGGTGCGGATCGTGTTGAGCGGGTTGCCGTAGCCCGTGTCGGCGTCGACCACGACCATGAGCCCGGGGGTCGCAGTCACGACCCGACGGGCCACGTCGGCCATCTCGACCTGCGTCAGGTAGCCGTAGTCAGGGCGCCCGAGCAGCGTGCCGCTCACGCAGTACCCGGACACGAACACCGTGTCGAACCCGGCCTGCTGTGCCAACAGCCCCGACAGGGCGTCCCACACCCCGGGCATGAGCACGGGCGCGCCAGTGGCGAGCCGCGCCCGCAGATCGTGTCCGTTCACGGGCCCTCAGCGCCCCAGACGCTCGCGAGCGAGGGCCTTCAGGCCCTTGTAGTCGACCTTGCCGTTCGCGGCCCGGCCGATGGTGTCGACCACGACGATGTTGCGGGGAGCCTTGTACGAGGCGAGCTTCGCCTTCACGTGCTCGATCACGTCGGCCGGCACCACCGTCTCGGACCCAGACGCCTCGATCACCGCGCAGATCGTCTCGCCGAAGCGCTCGTCGGGGATCCCGACGCACACTGCATCGGCCACGGATGCGTGCGTCTTGAGCGCCTCCTCGACCTCCTCAGGAAAGACCTTCTCACCTCCCGTGTTGATGCACACCGAACCGCGACCGAGCAGGTAGAGCGTGCCGTCCTCGCCCACTTCGGCCCAGTCACCCGGGACGCTCCAGCGCCGGCCCTCGAAGATGCGGAAGGTCTGGGCTGTCTTGGCCTCGTCCTTGTAGTAGCCGAGCGGGATGAAGCCGGAGATGGCCACCATGCCCTGCTCGCCTGAACCGGGCTGCACCCGGCGGCCGTCCTCGGCGAACACCGCGGCTTTCTCGCCGACCATGAACCGGGCCGTCGTGCTCGCCCCACCAGCGGTCGAGACCGAACCACCCATGCCGACCGCTTCGGATGAGCCGTAGCTGTCGAACAAGATGGCGCCCGGCAGGTGACGCAGGAGGCCCTGCTTGTTCTCTTGGCTCCACATGACTCCCGAGCTGGACACGAGCAGCACGCTCATCAGGTCGAGCTCGCCTTCGTGGTCGTCGAGCCAGCGCAGCATCGGCGCCGCGAACGCCTCGCCCACGATGATGATCGAGTTCACCTTCCGGCGAGCCGCCGTGCGCCACAGCTCGTCGATGTCGAGGTGCCGGTTGACGAGCGTGACGATCGAACCGCCCAGGTTCATCGCAATGAGCGAGGAGAACTGCCCGGTGCCGTGCATGAGCGGGCAGGCCGGCAGCATCACGAGACCGGGGACGTCAGGGTTCACACGCGAGACGAGCTCGTCGATCGACGCAGCCGGAGGGATGCCGAGGTTGGCGTTGCCACCGGCGCCGAGCACGTTGAAGAGGTCGTCCTGGCGCCACATCACGCCCTTGGGCATCCCCGTCGTACCGCCCGTGTACAGCAGGAGGAGGTCGTCGCCCGACCGCCCCCACGGGCCAGTGGTCCGGTCGGCCCCGGCGGCCACGACGGCTTCGTAAGGCGTCGCCCATGCCGGCTCGAGGCCGCTGTCGTCGGCCACGACGTACCAGCGCTTCACCTTGGGCAGCCGGTCGAGCACGCCCTCGATGAGCTCGCTGAACGCGGCGTGGAAGACCACGGCCTCCGCGTCGGCGTTGTCGAACAGGTAGGTGATCTCCTCGGGCCCGTAGCGGTAGTTGGTGTTGACCGGTGCGAACCCCCCCTTGAACGCAGCGATGTAGGTCTCGAGGTACTCGGGGCCGTTGTAGAGGTACGCAGCCACCTTGCTCTGATGCGTGAGGCCCACAGCCAGCAGGTCGGCGGCCAGCGCGTTGGCCCGGCGGTCGAACTCGCCCCAGGTGATCACTCGTTCGCCCTGCACCTGGCAGGGCGCGTCCGGCACACGTGCCGCCACGGCTTCGTACACGTCGGCGAAGTTCCACCCGGTCATGCGATCCCCCTGTCGACCCTGCAAACGAGGGCACGGTAGCGATCGGGCGAAGGAGAGGCGAACGGGGGCCCGGCGGACCATCGCCGGGTTGGGGATCGATGACGCCGACAGGCGCGGTTGGCCCTACCTTTCAAGGCGATGTTCCTGGCGCTGAAGGAGATGCGACGCGCCAAGGCACGCTTCGGGCTCCTGATGGCGGCGGTCGGGCTCCTGGTGTTCCTGATCCTGTTCCAGCAGACGCTGCAGAACGGGCTCATCACCGGCTTCGTCGGCGCCATTCGCAACCAGTCCGCCCCAGTGCTCGTCTACAGCGTCGACGGCCGCCGCACCCTGCAGGGCAGCACGATCTCCCCCGAGCTCGAGCGCACCATCCGAAACGTCGACGGAGTGGGGGCGGCCGGCCAGATCGGTGAGCGAACCTTCAGCGTCGAGGCCGCTGGCACGATCCAGGCCGCGGCGGTGATCGGCTACGAGGTCGAGGGGCTGGGCTCGCCGACCACCCTCAGCGCGGGCCGGCTGCCGGCCACGCCCGGCGAGGTCGTGTCCAGCGCGGCGGGCACCGCCGGGTTCGCCGTCGGCGACACCGTCACGATCAAGCCCGGGGGGTTGACCCTGACCGTCGTCGGCACGGCAACCGATGCCCAGCTGAACGTGCAGCCGACGCTGTTCACCCTCTACCCGACCTACGAGCAGTCGGTGCGCTCGGCCAACCCCGACGCCAGGGCCCCGCTGCCGAGCGCCATGGGCGTGGCTCCGGTAGCTGGCCTGAGCGACGCTGAGCTCGTGAGCCGGATCAACGCATCCAGTGACGAGCTCGACGCCCTGACCAAGAAGAACGCAGCCAACAGCACACCGGGCGTCTCCCAGGTGCGATCGTCGTTCCTCATCATCTTCGGGCTCTACGGCCTGGTGGTCCCGTTCGTCACGTGCCTCTTCTTCCTCATCATCACGTTCCAGAAGGCCGGCGCGCTGACCCTCCTTCGGGCCATCGGGGCCCCCGCCGGTCGGCTGGTGACCTCGCTGCTCGTGCAGGTGCTGATCGTGGTGGTGGGCGGCATCGCGATCGGCATCGCGCTGTACACGCCACTGACGTTCCTGCGCATCGGAGGCATCCCGCTCCGCTTCGAGACGGCGGCCGTCATCGGCTGGTCGGTCGCGCTCATCGTCCTGGCCCTGCTCAGCTCGCTGTTCTCGGCCTCGCGAGTGCTCCGAATCGATCCGGCACTGGCCACCACCGGGGTGGAGGTGGGGCGATGAGGCTCGCACTGCTCGAGCTGCGCCGGCGCCCCGGCCGGTTCTCCATCGCGTCGGTCATCCTCACCCTGGTGGCGTTGCTCCTGCTGTTCCTCGGGGGCCTGCTCGACGGGCTGATCGACCGCTCGATCAGTGCCGTCACCGCGCAGCCGGGACAGCTCATCACCTATTCGTCGACCTCCGAGTACTCGTTCGTGCGCAGCCGCATCACGCCTGATCAGCGCTCCATCGTCGCCGCCACGTCCGGTGTCACCTCGGTCGGCGGCATCGGCGTGGCCCAGCTCGGGGCCCGCCTGCCGGGTAACGGACCTCGCGACCTCGTCGACGTCGCCCTGTTCGGCTATGAGCTCGCCCCCAGGGGCGTGCCCGCCACCCCCGCCGACGGGGAGGGGTACGCCGACGTGACCCTGCGCGACCAAGGCATCACCGATGGGATGACCATCCTGCTCGGCCCGGCCCGATCGCCGGTGAAGGTGATCGGCTTCGTCTCCGGCACGAGCTACAACGGGCAGGGCGTGCTCTGGGCATCGCCGGCCACCTGGCGAGCGGTGCAGGGCGCCAACCGGCCCGATCAGGCCATCGCCGACGGCGTCTTTCAGTCGCTGGTCGTCGTCACCTCCGGTCAGCCCTCGAAGGTGGCTGAGGCCATCGACGCGGCCACGGGCGAGGCGACCGCCACCCTGACCACGCAGGCCGCCGCCGACAAGCAGCCCGGCATCGAGCAGCAGCGGAGCGTCTTCAACCAGATCATCGGCGTGACCGTCGCCATCGCCATCGTCGTGATCGCGTTGTTCTTCGCGCTGCTCACCATCGAGCGGGCCGGGCTCTACGGGATGCTCAAAGCGATCGGGGCGCGAACCCGCTCGCTCTTCGCCGGCTTGGTGATCCAAGCGGTCGTCGTCACGCTGGTCGGTTCGCTGGTAGCCACCATCTTGGCCCTCGCCCTTGCCGCCGCCATCCCGGCGGGTTCCATCCCCTTCACCCTGTCCACCGCACGGATCGTAACGAGCATCGGGTTCCTGCTGCTCGCCTCGGTCATCGGGTGCGCCTTCTCGCTCCGGCGGATCGTGCGCATCGACCCCGCCGCCTCCATCGGGAGCTCGTCATGACCACCGCCACCGTCGCCCAGACGACCGCAGCCCTGCAGATGACCGACGTTCGCAAGGTGTATCGCATGGGCGACACCGACGTCGTCGCCCTTGACTCAGCCAGCCTGACGGTCGAGCGAGACGAGATCGTCGCCCTCGTCGGCCCGTCCGGATCCGGCAAGACCACGCTGTGCTCGATCGCCGGCGGCATCCTGTCGGCCACCCGCGGCTCGGTCGCCGTCGGTGGCGCCGACATCACGAGCTACGACGCCCGCCGGCTCACCGAGTTCCGCCGCGAGTCCGTCGGCTTCGTGTTCCAGACCGTCAACCTGGTGCCCTTCCTGACCGCTCGCGAGAACCTGCTCGTCATCGACGAGATGAGCACCCGACGCCGGGGCGAAGCTCGCAAGCGGGCCGACCAGCTCCTCGGCGAGCTCGGCCTGTCCGATCGGTCTGGCAACCTGCCGGGCCAGCTGTCCGGTGGCCAGCGGCAGCGGGTGGCCATCGGGCGCGCCCTCATGAACAACCCGACACTCGTGCTGTTCGACGAGCCGACGTCGGCCCTCGACTCCAAGCTCGGCGAGCAGGTCATGGAGCTGATCCGCTCCGAGATGAAGGCCCGCGGGACGGCCGCCATCATCGTCACCCACGACCAGCGGATGGCCGCGTACGCAGACCGCATGGTCCACATCATCGATGGCCTGCTCGAGGCCTGAGCCCCTAGGAAGTAGGCGTGATGCCCCCTGAGGCCATCATCACAACGAGCAAGCTCTGCAAGACCTACCCCGGCGACATCAAGGCCGTCATCGACCTCGACATGGAGGTGCGGCCCGGAGAGATCTACGGCCTCCTCGGCCCGAACGGTGCCGGCAAGAGCACGACCATCGGGATGCTCACCACCCGGGTGCTGCCCACCAGCGGCAGCGCGGTGGTGGGTGGGGTCGACATCGTCGCCCACCCGGCGATCGCCAAGCAGGTGATCGGTGTCGTGCCCCAGACCAACACGCTCGACCGGGCGATGACGGTGGCCGAGAACCTCGAGTTCCACGGCCGGTTCTTCGGCATGACCACCAAGGACAGCCGGGCGGCCACGACCGAACTGCTGGCCAAGGTTCGTCTCCTCGACCGCAAGGACGCTCCCGTCATGGCGTTGTCCGGCGGCATGGCCCAACGGCTGATGGTGGCCCGAGCGATCATGCACCGGCCCCAGATCCTGTTCCTCGACGAGCCCACCGCGGGCCTCGATCCGCAGAGCCGCATCGCGCTGTGGGAGATCGTCGGCGAGCTCCACCGCGAAGGGCAGACCATCCTGCTCACCACCCACTACATGGAGGAGGCCGACCAGCTCTGCCAGCGGGTGGCCATCATGGACCACGGCCGGATCCTCGCCCTCGACACCCCGGCGGGCCTCAAGCGTTCTGTCGGGGCCGAGCGGATCTTCACGATCTCGGCCAACGGCAACCTCGACGTGCTGGCCGCCCGACTGGCCTCCGAGATACCCGGCGTCGTCAGCGCTCGCCGGTTCGATGGCCAGGTGATCGTCGAGGTCGGCCCCGCCCACGGTGTGCTCGGTTCGATCATCGCCTCGGCCGAGGGCGCCGGCGCCGAGCTCACCGACATCTCGATCGCCGAGCCGACGCTCGAGAACGTGTTCATCCAGCTCACCGGGAAGGACCTGCGCGAATGAGCAACGAACCCACCAGCGCCCCGATCGCTTCGCGCCGCACACTGGCCCAGCTCCGCCCGGCCAAGATCGCCTACCGGCGCGCCTTCATCGGACTGCTCGGCCGTGACCTCCACCTGCTCCGCAAGAACTTGAAGGTGTTCCTGCCTCGCACGATCATCCAGCCACTGCTGCTGGTGTTCGTGTTCACCTACGTCTTTCCCAAGATCGGCCAAGGCGTGGGCGGCGCCAAGGGCGAGGCGGCGTTCTCGACCCTGCTCGTCGCCGGCGTCGTCGGCCTCGCCATCATCTTCCAGGGCATCCAGGCGGTCGCCCTGCCGCTCGTGCAGGAGTTCGGCTACTCCAAGGAGATCGAGGACCGCGTGCTCGCGCCGCTCCCCACCCGCATGGTCGGGGTGCAGAAGATCGTGACGGGCACGCTGCAGAGCCTCTTTGCAGCTGCCATCGTGTTCCCCATCGCCGCCATCGTGCCGGCCACGCCCGTTCACCTCAAGGTGAACCTCCTGGTTCTGCTCACCCTGGCCCCACTGGCCGGCTGGGTCTCGGCGTCGTTCGGACTGATGCTCGGCACCAAGGTGCAGCCCCAACAGGTGCCGACGCTGTTCGCCCTGATCGTGCTGCCGCTGACGTTCCTCGGCGCCATCTACTACCCCTGGGCCAGCCTCGAGCCCGTGCGCTGGCTCCAGATCGCGGTGCTGGTGAACCCGCTCGTGTACATGACGGAGGGCTTCCGGGCTTGCCTCACCCAGGGCGTCGACCACATGTCGCTCTTGGTCGTCTACCCGGCGCTGATCGGCTTCGCCACGCTGTTCACCTGGGTCGGCGTCAGCGGGTTCGAGCGCCGCGTCGTGAGCTGATCGCCGACGCCCGCGTCAACTGGCGCCGACCGCCTCGTGGGCCTGGGGCTCCCAGTCGCTCAAGCTCGCGAGGCGCTTGTCGTTGGAGAACATCCGAACGATGGGCACGTCGAGACCGAGTCGCTTCTGCAGTCGGCGCACTTCGAGCTCCTGGTCCCACTCGACGAGGGTGACGACCATGCCCTCCTCGCCGGCGCGCGCCGTGCGCCCCGAACGGTGGAGGTAGGCCTTGCTGTCCTCGGGTGGGTCAGCGTGAACCACGATGCCGATGTCGTCGATGTCGAGGCCGCGCGCGGCGACGTCGGTGGCCACCAGCACGGCGATCTTGCCGCTGGCGAAGTCAGCCAGCGAACGCTCGCGCTGGCGCTGGGCGAGGTCACCGTGGATCTCGGCCGCGGCCACGCCGTGCGCCCGCAGGTCCGCGGCCAGGCGATCGGCGCCTCGCTTCGAGCGGACGAAGGCCAGGGTCTTGGGGTGCGTCTGGGCGATGGCCGCAACCACCTTCACCTTGTCCATGTGGTGGACGAGCAGGAAGCGATGAGCCATCTGCTCGACGGTGATGGTCAGGCTCTCGACCTCGTGGCGCACCGGATCGTGGAGGTAGGTCCGCACCATGTGGTCGATGGCGCCATCGAGGGTTGCCGAGAACAACATCGTCTGGTGGCGACCGTCGATGTGGCGCAGCAACCACTCGACCTGGGGCAGGAAGCCCATGTCGACCATGCGGTCCGCTTCGTCGAGCACGACCATGGTGACGTCGCCGAGCGAAACGGCCTTGCGCTCGACGAGATCGATGAGGCGACCCGGGGTTGCGATCACGATGTCGGTGCCGGCGGCAATGGATTCGATCTGGCGGTCCATGTTGGCGCCGCCGTACACGGCGGTGACGGTGCGGTCGACGGACGCGCCGAGCGGGCCGAGCACCTCGGACACCTGGAGCGCGAGCTCGCGGGTGGGGACGAGCACGAGGCTCTGGGGCCGGCCCGGTGCGCACTTGGGCGTGCGGGCCAGAACGGGCAGCCCGAAGGCGAGCGTCTTGCCGGCACCGGTCTTGGCCTTGCCGCACACGTCACGGCCGGCAAGGCCGTCGGGAACGGTGAGCTCTTGGACAGGGAAGGCTTGCGTGATGCCACCGGCATGAAGGGCGGCAACGAGCTCAGCGGGTACGCCGAGCGACAGAAAGTCGGTCATGGTGACCGGGGCGGTCGCGGGAGCGGGCCGGCCCCGTGCGGCCCGCAGCCGAAGCGACGCTTCGGCAGGTCGTGGGATCTCGCGGCGCAGCGTACCGGGACGACCTTCGCGAACCGCGCATCGGGGCCCGGACGCGCCGAAGGGCGGCCCTGAGACCGCCCTTCGGGCCGTTGCTCGGGTCGGTGGTGTCAGGCCAGGCGCACGTTCTGCGCCTGCTCGCCCTTCTTGCCAGGGGTCACCTCGAACTCCACCCGCTGACCCTCGAGCAGGGTGCGGTACCCCTGCATCTCGATGGCCGAGTGGTGCACGAACACGTCGGCCCCACCGTCGCGGGCGATGAAGCCATAGCCCTTTTCGTTGTTGAACCACTTCACGGTGCCGGTCGCCATTCGACCCTTCCTTCTTCTGACTACGGGTCGGTTCCGAACACCTACCCTGCTGAACGCAAGAAAGGGTAACGCACGAGGCGGCACTGCTCTAGCAATCCCGGATGCCCTCTGGCGGGTACTACGGTGCCGCCAACATCATCCGTCGCCGATCGGCACTCATCGCTTCGACACCGTTCGGCCGTGCTGGCGGACCCCCAATTCGTGGAGGATCCCAATGAGCCAGCACCTCGACCCCACCGTCTCTCGTCGTTCCCTGATGCGCTTCGCGGGCCTCGGTGTGGGCGCCGTGATCGTCGGCACGCGCCTGGGTGGCGGCGCCGCCGGTGCATCGGCTCCCACGAGCCCGCCGCGGGCAGGCAGCAAGGCCGTCCTCGGCTACCGGATCTTGACGAGCGATGGAACGGTGACGAACTTCGGTGCCGCGTCAGGCACGAGCAGCGTCGCTCCCAGCCCGGTGGCCATCGCTTCGGCCGGCGCCACTGGCTACTGGGTCCTGCGCTCGACGGGCGCGGTGGTGGCGGGCGGCACGGCTCCGGTGCTCGGCAACGCGACTGCGACGGCAGTCGACCTCGCCGCGACCCCATCGGGTGCGGGCTACTGGCTGCTGACCGGCAACGGCGCGGTCCAGTGCTTCGGCGATGCGGTCTTCCATGGTGACCTGCCAAGCAGCCACCTCAGTGGCACCCCGCGCCGCCTCCTACCGACCGTCAGTGGCCTCGGCTACTGGATCGTCACCAAGAACGGCGCGGTGGCGGCCTTCGGCGACGCCGGCTGGTACGGGGACTTCCCGAGCATCTCCAAGATCACCGTGGCCCGCGATCTCGCCACGACGCCCTCGGGGCGCGGCTACTGGATCCTGGGCAACGGCGGCACCGTCAACAAGTTCGGCGACGCGGTGTTCAAGGGCTCGTTCCACAACCACCCGCAACCCTGGGTCAAGCCGGCGATCGCGATCATGGCCAACCCCGCAGCCCAGGGCTACGCCGTGCTGACCAGTGACGGCGACGTTGTCGCCTGGGGCACGATGCCGACGTTCGGCAGCATCGGCGGCCAGGGCAAGACCGCCATCGACGCTGTCACCGTGGTGGGCTGAGCCCCACCTACGCTCCTCGGCACCGCTCAGGGCGCGATGCCCCCGGCGCTTGGAGAGGCAGCATGCACGAGCAGAACGAGCCGGTGAGCCGACGTCGGTTCCTCCAAGGATTGGCCGCCGGAACCGGGGCGGTGGTCGTGGCTTCGCGGGTCCATGGCGTCGCCAGCGCCGCCGAACCACCACCGGCTGGTCATCACGACCACCGGTTCGTCGAGCGGGAGGGCACGGGCGAGGACCCGCCGCGACCCCGCTCGATCACGGTTGGCGCCCGGTCGTTGACCCGCCCCGTCTGGGTGCCGCCACCGCCCATCGTCACCCGGGCCCAGTGGGGCGCCGACGAGTCGCTCGTCCGCGCCGCTCCCGTCTTCGCTCCGCTCGTGAAGCTGATCGTGCACCACAGTGCATCGCCGAACAACCCGCCCGACCCCATCGCGATCGTGCAGCAGATCTACTACGAGAGCGTCATCACTCGGGGCTACAACGACTTCCTCTACAACTTCGCGATCGATCAGAACGGCGTGATCTACGAAGGTCGACGGGCGCGCGCCTACGGGGCGAGCGAGGTCCACGACTGCGAGGACGGCGTCGGTAACGGTGTCGTGGGCGCCCACGCCCTCTACTGGAACACCGGGAGCTGCGGGGTCTGCCTCATCGGCGACTTCACCTCGACGTTGCCCTCGGCGGCGGCCAGGGCATCGCTCGCCCACCTGTTGGCCTGGAAGGCGGGGCGCCACGGCATCGACCCCATGGCCGCCGACCCGTACACGAACTCGCTCGGCCAGGTGCTCGTGGCCGGCAACATCTGCGGCCACCGCGACACGTTCGCCACTGCCTGCCCCGGCAACCTCTACTACCCCCTCTTGCCGTCGCTGCGCACGCAGGTCAACAGCTACCTGAGTCGCTCGCTCGTGGGCTACCGCCTCCTGACCACCGATGGCATGGTGACGAGCTTCGGGGCGCCCGGCGGCACGGCGGGACCCTTCACTGGGGCCGTCGCAGTTGCCGACGGCCCTGACGTGAACGGCTACTACGTGCTCACCTCGCAGGCCGACATCATCAGCGTCGGCACCGCTCCCCCGCTGGGCTCGCTGCTCCAACTGGGCGTCCAGCGCACCGCGATCGACCTCGCCCGGACGTTCACCGGTCGCGGCTACTGGATCCTCACCACGCTGGGAGAGGTAGCCGGCTTCGGCGATGCCCCCTTCTACGGCGACTACCACGCCAGCGGCTTCACCCTGCGGCCGATGCGCATCGTGCCCACCCCGAGCGGCTACGGCTACTGGCTCCTGAGCCGTACCGGCAGGATGTCCCCGTACGGCGACGCCGCCTTCTTCGGCGACCTGGTCAGCGCGGGGAAGGTGACCGTCGCCACCGACGCCCGGGCGACCCCATCGGGCAACGGCTACTGGATCCTCACCAAGGGTGGGACGGTCAACTACTTCGGCGATGCGGTCTTCTACGGCTCGCCCTTCGCCACCGGCACCGCGTGGCCGAAACCCGCCGTCGCGCTGATCGAGGCCTACGACGGTCGGGGTTACAGCGTCGTTTCGGGCAACGGGACGCTGCTCAACTTCGGCACGATCCCGTCGTTCGGCTCGATCGGTGCCGGTCGCATCGCCCTCGACGCCGCTCCGGTGATGGCCTGAGCTCTTCTCGTCACTGACTGACCGTCTGATCAAGATTGACTGACGCGGCCGTCAGTGTTGACTGATGCGTCAGTGAGCAGTACAGTCTCGCCATGCGGATCCTCGTCATCGGGGCCGGAGGAGTGGGGGCGTCCATTGCTTCCATCGCCCAGCGGCGCTCGTTCTTCGACCATCTCGTACTTGCTGACGTCAACCTCGACAGGGCCCACACCGCGGTGCGCCGCTTGGCTGACCCTCGGTTCAGCGCCGCCCGGGTCGACGCCACCGATCGGCTCGATCTGGTCGCCCTCGCCCATCGATGCCGCGCCGACGTCATCGTCAACGCCTGCGACCCGCGCTGCAACCCCCCGATCTTCGATGCCGCACTCGCGGCCGGCTGCAACTACATCGACATGGCGATGCACATGTCGGTGCCCAACCCCGAGCGGCCCTATGAGGTGTGCGGGGTCAGGCTCGGCGAAGCCCAGTTCGCCGACAGCGACGCCTGGGAAGCCAAGGGGCTGCTCGCCCTGTGCGCCATGGGCGTCGAGCCCGGCCTGTCCGATGTCTTCGCCCGTTACGCGGCCGACCACCTCTTTCGAGAGGTGCACGAGGTGGGCGTGCGCGACGGTTCCGACCTTGCCGTCGACGGCTACCCCTTTGCTCCGACGTTCAGCATCTGGACGGTGATCGAGGAGTGCCTCAACCCGCCGGTCGTGTGGGAACGAGGGCGCGGGTGGTTCACCACGGAGCCCTTCTCCGAGCCCGAGGTCTTCGACTTCCCCGGCGGCATCGGCCCGGTCGAGTGCGTCAACGTCGAGCACGAAGAGGTGCTCCTCATCCCCCGATGGGTCGACTGCAACCGGGTGACGTTCAAGTACGGCCTCGGCCAGCAGTTCATCGACGTCTTGCGCACGCTGCACACGCTCGGTCTCGACCGCACCGAACTGGTCAAGGTCGGCAACGTCGAGGTGTCACCGCGCGATCTCGTCGCTGCCCTCCTGCCGAACCCGGCCGAGCTCGGTGACCGGATGCACGGTCGCACATGCGCCGGGACCTGGGTGACCGGCATCGGCCTCGACGGCCAGTACCGCGAGGTGTACCTGTACCAAGTGGTCGACAACGCCGACACGATGCGCGAGTACGGGCACCAGGCCGTCGTGTGGCAGACCGCTGTCAACCCAGTGGTCGCCCTCGAGCTGCTGGCCACTGGGCAGTGGACCGGTTCCGGAGTGCTCGGCCCCGAGGCGATGGCGCCCGTTCCGTTCCTCGACCTTCTGGCCCGCTACGGCGCCCCGTGGTCGATGGAGGACCGCACACCGGGCCGCCTCCCGGGCCGGCCGGAGCTGGTGCGATCCGCCGCCTGACCAAGCCAGACGTCGAGGCACTGCTGTCCTCCTACGACGCCGGCCCAGTCGGCGCGCTGACCACGGCGTTGCGCTCCACCCTCGAGCGCCCTCTGGCGAGCTGGGACGAGCTCCTCGCCGACCCTGCGTTCACCGCCGATGAGCGGGCGGCACTCATCGCCGGCCAGCCGCCCGCTCTCGACGCACTGCTGGCTCGGCTCAACGAGGAGCGAGAGCTGCGCTGACCTGGCTGGGGCCATCGACGGGGCCGCTCAGCGCGACATCGAACAGCTCGACGGTCTGGTTGGCCGGGCCGTGGACGAACGCGAACCCTCCCTCGGCTGGGAGCAGGTAGCCCGCGCCGGCAGTGACTTCGAGCCGTGGCAGCACCTCGGCGAAGTCGAGGCCGATGAACCGGAAGTGGTTGGCCGCCGGATAGCGCTTGTTCGGCCACGGCCGCGGCGCCTCGACCACGTCGGGTCGGACCTCCACCTCGAGGCGGCCGCCGATCCCGATGAACCGGTACCGGTCAACGCCCGCTCCGTCGTCGATCTGCTCGACCGACATGCCGAGAACCTCGGCGTAGAAGGGCTTCGACCGCGCCCACCCGTCGGGTGAGTGGTGCACGACCGCGAACGGCGCGGGGCCCTCGGTCAGGAGCAGTGCCTGGCCATCGGGACCCACGAAGCGGGCGCCCTGTTCGGCCGGCACCTCGACCAACGGCGACCATCGTGCACCGTGGTCGGTGGCCGCAGCCTGCATCGCTGCGAACGCAGACCCGATGTCGTCCACGACGATGGCGATCAGGAGGTCGCCCTCGCACACCGCAGCTGACGGTCGCGGCTGGATGCTCGGGGGAACGACCTCGATGAGGTCGATCTGGTGCCGGCGCCCCGGTTGCTCGATGAAGTGCGTCGCGTACCAATCACCGAGCGTGAGCGCGGTCTGCTGCCCGACCGGATCACCGTCCCGGTTCTCGAACACGAGCGGCTCGGGCGCGTTTTCCTGCGTTCCGCTGAACCCGATGGCCCGCAAGACGGCCTTGGTCGCGGCGAGATCAGCAACGCACATCCCGTGGTGGGTCTGCGGCACGATCGACATGTCTCCCCTCCCCCGCCGGCCCGAGCCGGCGGCATTGACCCCGAGGTTGCCACGCCACCACTCCGGCGCCACGAACCAGGTGGTCGATGGGGCATGATGCCGGGGTAACGAACGCTCCCAGGGGGATCCACCGCATGCGCATCAGCGTGAATGTCAACGGCAGCGCCACCAGTGACGAGGTCGAGCCCCGGCTCCTTCTCGTGCACTACCTGCGCGACGTGCTGAACCTCACCGGCACCAACGTGGGCTGCGACACCTCGTCGTGCGGTGCCTGCACCGTCCACCTCGACGGCGAAGCCGTCAAGAGCTGCACGGTCCTGGCCGTGCAGGCCGACGGACACGAGATCACCACCATCGAGGGGCTCGCCGTCGACGGCGTGATGGGTCCGATGCAGCGTGCCTTCCACGAGGAGCACGGTCTTCAGTGCGGCTTCTGCACACCCGGCATGGTCATGGCCGCCATCTCACTGGTCAACGAGCAGCCGAACCTCACCGAGCAGGACGTTCGCATCGGCCTCGAGGGCAACCTGTGTCGCTGCACCGGCTACCACAACATCGTCAAGGCCGTCCTGCGCTGCGCCAGCGAGCTGCAGGAGACGGCCAAGTGATCCCCGCCGCCTTCGACTACGTCCGGGCCGAGTCGGCCGACGAGGCCGTCGCTCTCATCGGCGAGCACGGCGACGAAGCCAAGTTCCTCGCCGGCGGCCACAGCCTGCTGCCGCTCATGAAGCTCCGGCTGGCCGCTCCCTCGGTCCTCATCGACGTTGCCCGCGTCACGGACCTCTCCTACCTGAACGACAAGGGTGATCACGTCGCCATCGGGGCGCTGACCCGCCACCACGACGTCGAGCACTCCTCGCTCCTGGCCTCGGTGTGCCCACTGCTCGCCCATGCCGCCTCCTACGTGGGCGACCCTCAGGTGCGCCACCGCGGCACGATCGGCGGCAGCGTCGCCCACGCCGATCCGGCGTCCGACCTGCCCGCCACGCTCGTGGCGCTCGACGCCACGCTGGTGGCACGCTCGACCCGCGGCGAGCGCACGATCCCGGCCCGCGAGTTCTTCGTCGGGTTCCTCGAGTCCGCCCTCGCCCCCGACGAGCTCCTCACCGAGATCCGGGTTCCCCACTCGACGGGCGGCTTCGGCTTCCAGAAGTTCAACCGCCGGGCGCAGGACTGGGCCATCGTGGGCGTTGCGGCCCATCGAAGCAACGGCGGCGGCGGCATCGCGCTGGTCAACATGGGGTCGACGCCGATCTTCGCCCGTCAGGCCACCGAGGCCTGGTTGGCCGGCGCCAGCCCCGCCGAAGCCGCCGCTCTGGCCCCCGCCGATGCCCATCCGTCGGCGGACCTCAATGCCAGCGTCGAGTACCGCAACCACCTCGCCACGGTACTCACCCGCCGGGCGCTGGAAGCCGCCTCGGCCTAGGCCCAGCCACCGCCGGTCCGCAGAACGAGCGTTGAATGGATCTCCAGCTGACCACCGAGCACGAGGCCCTGCGGGATCTGGTGCGCGACTTCGCCACCAACGAGATCGCACCCCACGCCGAGGCCTGGGACCGTGATCACACCTTCCCGCTCGACGTTGTGCTGGCCATGGGCGAGCTCGGCCTCTTCGGCATCACGGCACCGGCCGAGCACGGCGGCGCCGGCGCCGACTTCACCAGCCTGTGCCTCGCCATCGAAGAGCTCGGTCGTGTCGACCAGAGCATCGGCATCACGCTGTCGGCCGGAGTCGGGCTCGGCATCAACCCGATCCTGACGTTCGGCACGGGCGAGCAGCGCGACCGCTGGCTCCCCGAGCTCGTCGCCGGCCGCGCCCTCGGCGCGTTCGGCCTGACCGAGCCCGATGGCGGCAGCGACGCCGGAGCCACGCGCACGCGAGCCGTGCTCGACGCCGGCACCGACGAGTGGGTGCTCGACGGCTCGAAGTCGTTCATCACGAACTCGGGCACGCCCATCACGACGGTCATCACCGTCACCGCCCGCACCGGTACCGGCGAGATCTCGGCCATCGTGGTGCCGGCCGGTACCCCCGGGCTGACCGTCGAACCGCCGTACCGCAAGCTCGGCTGGCATGCCTCCGACACCCACGGCCTGGTGTTCGACGGCTGCCGGGTGCCCGCTGGGCACCTGCTCGGCGAACGAGGACAGGGTTTCCGCAACTTCCTCACCATCCTCGACGACGGCCGCATCGCCATCTCGGCGCTGGCGGTCGGGCTCGGCCAGGCCTGCCTCGACCACGCCGTCGACTACGCCCGGCACCGCAACGCCTTCGGCGGCCCGATCGGTCGCTTCCAGGCCATCGCGTTCCAGCTCGCCGACCTGGCCGTCGCGGTCGAGAACGCCCGCAACCTCACGTACAAGGCAGCGTGGCTCAAGGACACCGGACGCCCCTTCCGTCAAGCGGCGGCGATGGCCAAGCTCTACTCGACCGAGGCCGCGGTGAGCGCCACCCGCACCGCGACGCAGGTGTTCGGCGGTGCCGGCTTCATCGACGACACCCCCGTGGCCCGCTTCTACCGCGACGCCAAGGTGCTCGAGATCGGCGAGGGCACGAGCGAGATCCAGCGCTTGATCATCTCGCGATCACTTGGCCTGCCTGTCGAGTAGCAGAAGGGCCCCGCTCCCGGCATAGTGCGGCCCATGACCGCCATCCAAGACATCCCCCTCCACACCCTGAGCGGCGAGCCGTCCTCGCTCGCCGACTTCGCCGGCAGGACGCTCCTCGTCGTCAACGTCGCCTCCAAGTGCGGCCTGACGCCTCAGTACACCGAGCTCGAAGGCCTCCAGAAGACCTACGGCGATCGCGGCTTCGCCGTGCTCGGCTTCCCCTGCAACCAGTTCGGGGCGCAGGAGCCCGGCTCGGCCGAGGAGATCCAGACCTTCTGCTCGACGAGCTACGGCGTGACCTTCCCGATGTTCGAGAAGCTCGACGTCAACGGCGAGACCCGCCACCCGCTGTACGCCCAGCTCGTCCAGCAGGCCGACGCCGACGGCGGTGCCGGCGACATCCAGTGGAACTTCGAGAAGTTCCTCGTGAACCCGAGCGGCGAGGTCATCGCCCGCTTCCGGCCCATGACCAAGCCCGACAGCCCCGAAGTGGTGAGTGCCATCGAGGCCAGCCTCCCGGCCTGACCCGACGAGCGCTAGTCCGCGCTCACCTCATCGAGGGCACCGACCACCGGTTGCGCCAGCAGCAGCCGGTGGTCGAAGCCCGCCTCCCACGGCAGGCGACCAGATCGGTCGGGCCATGCGAGCTGCACCATGCGGAAGTTCGCTTGGCCGTACCAGCGCACCGCCGTCTCGAACAGGTCGCCGTACAGCTCGAGGTCGACGGGCAGGAGTGCGCTGCGCAGGCCGTTGTCGAGCATGCCGGCGAACAGGGGCCCGACCGGGATCTGCGTGCCGACGTCGAGGAAGTCGGCCACCAGGCCGAGGAGGCCCTTGGCATTGACCGGGGCGAGGCCGAACACCACGACCTCGGGAAAGGCGAAGCTCGTCTCAAAGCCGATCGTGTACGCGTAGCCCGGCTGCGGAGGATCGAGGTCGGGCCGCACCGGCACCGGCTCGATCGCCCATCCGCTCGTCTCGATCATCCATGCGATCTTGTCGAGGTGCTCCATCGTGCGATCGGGCATCGCGTCGGCATCGCTCACGGCACCAAGCCTCTCATGGCACCAGCGCGAGTGCATCGAGGTCGAGGGCGTGCGTGAGGTGCCGCGTCGCCATGGCCGCGAACATCGCCTCGCCCCGCTCGGTGTGCCCGACGATCATGGACGCCACCACGGCCATGATGACCCCGCCGAACGTGGCGAGGCGGTAGCCGTGCCAGAGGTCGTCGGCTGACAGATCGGTGACGCCGCGGCGCCGGAGCGAGGCGTGGTAGCCCGCGACGAGCAGTCGCTCGCAGGCCCGACGCTCGTCGGGCAGGAGACCGGCGCCGAGGAAGTACGACAGGTCCGACACCGCGTACCCGTGCCCCGGGGACTGCCAGTCGACGACGGCGAGGGGATGCCCGCCAGCGGGGGTGGCGAACATCATGTTGTCGAGGCGGTAGTCGCCGTGCGTGACGGTCATGGGTCCGGAGAAGGCCGTGATCCACGAGCCGATCACGGTGCCGAAGTGCTCGCCGAGCTCGACCTGCTCGGCGCTCAGGTAGGGCTGGTAGGTCGCCAGGAAGCCCGGCCACAGCATCTGATACAGGCCCTGGAGCTGGGCCGAGGTGCCCTCATCGCGCCGGCCCAGCCACTCGATCTCGGCCAGCGAAGGGTCGTCCCACCGGGGCGCGTGCAGCGCGGCCAGCTCCTCGAGGGCGAGCGTCGCCTCGGCCACCGTGCATCCGCGCATCTGGTCGCCCTGCTCGGCCGGAGCGAGGTCTTCGAGCACGAGGGTGAAGTCGCCCGAGCGCTCGTCCCACTCGGCGTGGAAGCAGTGGGGCGTGCAGATGTCGACGCTGTCGACGAGGTCTTGGTAGAAGCGCACCTCACGCTCGTAGTTGCGCAGCGCGACGCCAGTGGCCCGGCTGGTCTCGTCGTCGGACGGCAGCTTGGCCACCACGGACCGCGGGGTGCCCAACGGCGGCTCGGTCGCGAACGACAGCGTGTACCGGATGCTCATGTCGACCTGACCGGTGCCGACCCGTTCCGGGG
>JBBRTJ010000053.1:0-25995 GCA_038244535.1 Acidimicrobiales bacterium
GATCCTGGCCACCGACCTGGCGCCCGGGGTGCTGGAGCTTGCACGCCTCGGCCAGTACCCGCCCCACGTCGCGACCGGGATGCCCGACGACCTTCGCTTCCGCTTCCTCCTTGATCGCGGGCAAGCTCTCGAGGTGCCGCAGCACGTGCGCGATACGGTGTCGTTCGCGCAGCACAGAGGACGGGAGGTCATCGGATGAGGGGGTGGAACGTGGACAGTTGCGCGGACGGACGAGAGACGGTGCTCTAAACCGTCTGCTCCTTGCATCGTCGAGCTCCGCGGTGCTGACGACCGTCCGGCTGGGCCTGTTGACTGCGGTGCGCCAGGTGGAAACGCGGGCACTGTCGGATAGTGCGAGCAGGGCCTCGGCAGCGTCTAAGACCTGCAGCGCAGCGCGGTACTCAGCTTCGATGCGCTCCCGGATCTTCGGGTACTCACGCACCATCAGCTCGAAGAGCAGTCTCCGCAGCGGACCGCCACGTGAAGCTGTTTCGCTCACCAACGCGTCAAGGGCGCGACAGCGAAGTTGATATCGCTCGTTCGCCGCCTCACGCGGCGTGCCACCGCCAGGAATCGGACGACTGCGCGCGTTGACGCTTGCCGGCCGCCACATCAAGGGGTGGACGCGATGCCGCGGCCTGCCGGTCCCACTCGTCCTCGTAGCCGTGCTCACGACCACCATTCTACACCGAGGCGAACAGGTGTGCGATCGGGAGTTCCTCCGGCGGCCACCTTCCCAGCCACCTTTATGCGCGTCCCGAGCCACGCAGTCCCCGTGCTGGACCACCACACGTCCACAAGCGAAAGACCATATATTCACTGCGTTTCCGCCCACGCCACGCAATCCTCGGCACACCGCTACCCGCCTGCCACACTTCCATGGCATGGAAGAGGTCAGGGGTTCAATTCCCCTCAGCTCCACTTGAAGGAGGCGCAGGTCACCTCACCTGGGCTTCCGTCCTGATTGTTCCGTGAGCCGAGGCGCAGGTCCGGGACCAACGGATCGCTCCGGGAACCTCGCCGGATCTGATCAGACCCCAGGGAGTGCTCTGGAGCTCTCGGCCAGTTGTTCGAGCCCGACCTCGGCTCGGTCGTCGCCACAGTCGGCAACGACTCGAAGACGGCCACCGGTGGCCTCGACGAATCGGGCGAGGGTGGACAACAGCACATCGGTTCGCTGCTCAAGCTTGGACACGTCCCCCTGGCTGATGCCGAGGGCCTCGGCGACCTGGACCTGGGTGAGCTGGCGCGCCTTGCGCAGTGCGGCGAGCGTCTCCACGTGGGGGCCACGATGACCTCGATCTCGACCGACAGCAGGTCCCCGGCCGCAACAGCTCGCTCGCTCTGGGCCAGTTCCCGGCGGGCCCTGGCCACCCGCTCAGTCGCCGTCGACCACTGCTCGTCCGTGTACCCGGCTGGTCTGCTCGACGAACCACCCGCAGAAGATCCGTATCACGCGCGGCCGATCGGCGTAGGGGCAGATCTCGTTCGGCGGTGTCCGTCGAAGCGCACGGAGGTCGTAGCGGGCGATGACAACCGGATGCGAGACGTCGGTGTGTTCGAGATCGGCCGCGAGCTGGGCTCGGTACGGTGCCCACCATGACCCCCGCAGCGCCCTACGTCGGCCACGAGGATGACGCCGAGCGCGAGGGCTGGGACGGAATCGTGTCGTGGCGCACCCTGCTCAGCGCCGACCGCACCCCAACGGCGGGCATGACCGTGGGGGTGGCCGAGATCGCACCTGGCTCCTCGGTCGACGGCGCGCTCCACCATCACGCCCCCGACGAGATCTACTACGTGATCGAAGGCACCGGGTTCGTGCACCTCGATGGCCAGGAGCACCCGGTCACCGGCGGCTCGGTCGTGTTCGTGCCGGGCGGAACTCACCACTTCGTGCGCAACACCGGCGCTACGACGTTGCGGCTGCTGTACGCGTTCGCGGTCGACCGCTTCAGCGACGTGGAGTACGTGTTTCCCTGACTCCGGCCGCGGACGCCGTGCTCGTGGCCCGCGCTCGCCGACGGGCGAGTGCAAGGTCGCGGCAGTCGGTGGAAGCCCCCCGCCACGAAGCGAGCTGACCCTCGTCGCGCTGGCCCTGAGCGAAGGTGGCTCGTGGCTCCCGGACGGATCGCCGTCGCCGTCGCTTCGACCGCGCTCGTGGTCATCTCTGCCGTCGGCTCGGGTGTGCTGGTGGCCACCGGCGAGGGTTTCTACCGCTCGCTCGATCCTCCCCCTTGGCAACCAGCCGACGCCGTGTTCGGCATCATCTGGCCGTACAACTTCGCCGTGCTCATCGCGACGGTCCCGCTCGTGGTGGTGGCATGGCGGACCAGACCCTGGGCCGGGGTGATCCTTCTCCCCTACCTCGTCTGGCTGACCCTGGCCACTTCACTCGCCGTCGGCTACGCCACTCGCAACTGATCCCAGCGCCTCGGCCGACCCCCGCGATGCCTAGTCTCGCCCTGTGCCGGCACCCCGCAGAGCCGTGGGAACGGCCACTGTCATCGGGGGCGGTCCGGCGGGGCTGATGGCAGCCGAGGTGCTTGCCGAAGCGGGGTTCGCCACCACCGTGTACGACCACATGGGCTCGGTCGGACGCAAGCTGCTGGTGGCCGGTCGGGGCGGTCTGAACCTCACCCACAGCGAACCGCTGGAGACGCTCCTCGGGCGCTACCGACCAGCCGAGCCGCGGCTACTCGATGCCGTTCGTGCCTTCGGTCCAGATTCGCTGCGGGCGTGGTGCGCAGGGCTGGGTGAGGAGCCTTTCGTCGGTTCAAGCGGTCGGGTCTTCCCGGCATCGTTGCGGGCCACTCCCCTCCTACGGGCCTGGCTCCGGCGGCTCGCTTCGATCGGCGTGCAGGTCCAGACCCGCCATCGCTGGCTCGGCTGGGCCCCGGCGACCGCGGGCCCACTGGACACGTCGCCGGCCCTCCGGTTCGGCCTCGCCGACGGATCGACCCTCGAGGTCCGAAGCGACGTCACCGTGCTGGCCCTCGGCGGCGCGAGCTGGCCCCGCGTCGGCTCCGACGGCGGCTGGGTACCGCTGCTGCGAGCGGTGGGCGTCACGGTGAGCGAGCTCCGCCCCGCCAACTGCGGTGTCAAGGTCACCTGGACACCCGAGCTCGTGCGCCGATTCGACCGCGTGCCGCTCAAGAACGTGGCCGTCACCGCCAGCGGGTCAACGGTGCGAGGCGACCTGATGATCGCCAGCGACGGCCTCGAGGGCGGTCCGGTCTACGCGCACACCGCCACGCTGCGCGACCAGCTCGACAGGAACGGGTCGGCGCAGCTCCACATCGACCTCCATCCCGACTTGGCGGTCGAACGCCTTGCCGCCCGGCTTGCTCACCGGCGCCCCAAGGAGTCGCTGGCCACGTACCTGCGACGCACCACCGGCCTCCCGCCAGTTGCCCTCAGCGTTCTTCGCGACGCCACCGCCAACCAGCTGCCCGACGATCCCGAGGCACTCGCTCGCATCATCAAGGCGCTGCCGCTCACCGTGACGGACACCATGGGCATCGAGCGGGCCATCTCCAGCGCGGGCGGCGTCGCCTGGTCGGAGGTGGACGAGCACCTCATGCTGCGGGCCCGGCCCGGCACGTTCGTGGCCGGCGAGATGCTCGACTGGGAGGCTCCTACCGGCGGCTACCTGCTGCAAGCCACCTTGGCCACGGCCGTGGCCGCGGCCAGGGGCGCCGAGCAGTGGGCGCTCAGTCAGGGCTACGACGAGATCGACGGCGGCGACACGATCTGGCGGATCGAGCGCACGTTCCTCAGCTCAAGGTGGACGTGCATCTGGGGTCGCGGCTGCCACGGCATCGGTCCTGAGCGGGATGCCCCGCTGGCACTCGGCTGCTGCTCGCTCGGGGCCGAGCTCGACGGGATCGACGAGGCGCTGAACATCGCCGCACTGGCGGCCACGCTGCCTCCCGAGGTGCTGCAGCACCACGCCGAGGCGGCCCACGGAGTGTTCAGCGACGAGACTCGAAGCAACACCGCGGTCGTCGACGGCGCCTGCATCTTCCTCAACCGGCCGGGATTCGCCGGGGGCGCCGGCTGTGCTCTGCACCTGGCCGCGCTGCAGGCCGGCGAGTCACCGATCGACTGGAAGCCCTCGGTGTGCTGGCAGCTCCCCATCAAAGTGGACTGGGAGATGCGCGATGACGACGTGGAGGTGGCCACCGTGCGGGGCTGGACTCGAGCCGACTGGGGTTCCGACGGCGAGACCATGGCATGGTGCTGCACCGAGGAGCCCGAGGCCCATGTCGGTGACCGCCCCGTGATCGAGTCGCTGGCCGAGGAGCTCGCCGCGGTGATGGGGGAAGCCGTCTACGTCGAGCTGCGCCGCCGCTACGACTCCTGAACCCCCTGTCAATGTCGCGACGGGCGGGACGCGCTCGTCCCGAATCAAGCGGGCTTTGCAGTCGAGACGACAAAATGGCTGTCATCTGGGCGACCGGACGCCCCCGAGCAGTGATGGCCACCGTCTCGCCCGATGCCGCGCTGGCGACGACGGCCGAGGCGTTCCGCTTCAACGCACGAATCCCGATCTCAGCCATGTGCTCTGGGTTGCAGCACTTGGAGCAAACCAGGGTCAGCGGTCCTGCCAGGTGCAGATGCAGGCCTCGTTGCCGTCGGCATCGGCCAGCACCCACCACGCCCGGGCGTACTGGTCGGTGACCAGGTGGCCTCCAGCGGCCAGCGCGGCCGCGATCCTCGTCTCGGCCTCGTCGTGCGCGACCGAGACGTCGAGGTGGAACCGGCTGCGATCGGGGCGGGGCTCGTCCAACTGCTGGAACCACACCGGCGGACCGTGCCGCAGGGGATCCACGAGGTTCCCCCGCACCTCGCGGTACCCGAGGACCGCCGCCCAGAAGGGCCGGATCCGAGCGGCGTCCATGGTGTCGATGGCGATCTCGACCACCTGCGCGGCCAGTGGCTCCGAGGTGGCACCGAGCCGACGGGCGAGCGCCGAGATCTCGCGCGCCAAGTCGACGTCCACCGTGGTCACGCCGCCGGCGTCGTGCGTGTTCAGCACGATCCGGACTCGATCGGGGTAGCGGATGTCGAGGTCGGGATGGTGGTCGGCCGCTTCGGCTGCGTCGGCGACCGCTGAGGCGAGCGCCGTTGCCGCCAGGAACGAGCCGGCCCGGAACTGGGCCTCAACTGCCTCGGTGAGGTAGCGCCAGTCGGAAAGACCCTCGAGGGCGGCGAACGCATCGGCAGTGACCAAGGTGTAAGGCATGTCAGCCAGTGAACCAGCCGCGGCCACTCGATGAAGCAACAAGCCGACCGAGCTCGACGCTGCGCACGATCGGGGACCTACGGCCCTGCCCGCACGGGCAGCAACAGACGATGCTGTTCCAGAGGAACCCCACCCCGAGGAGGAGTCATGCACGTACTCGTCTCGGTGGCGAGCAAGCACGGCGCCACCGCTGAGATGGGCGAGGCCATCGGCAGGGAGCTCAATCGACGCGGGATCACCGTGGACGTGATCGCCCCCGATGCGGTGACCACGGTCGACGGCTACGACGCGGTCGTGCTCGGCAGCGCCATCTATGCCGGCCACTGGATGAAGCCAGCCGTCGAGCTGGTCGAACGGTTCGGCCCGGCGTGGAGCGGGCGGCCCGTGTGGCTGTTCTCGTCCGGTCCGCTGGGTGACCCCCTCAAACCCGACGACGAGCACGCGGTCGACGCCTCCAAGCTCATCGAGGCGACTGCGGCCCGGGACCACCGGCTCTTTGCCGGCAAGCTCGACCGGCACGCGCTCAGCTTCGGCGAGAAGGCGATTGTCATGGCCGTCCGCTCCAGCGACGGCGACTTCCGCGACTGGTTCGCGCTCGACGCCTGGGCCACCCACATCGCCGACTCGCTCCAGTCCGGAGCCTCGCCGAGTCAGGCCGCCTGACCCCATGGCCCTCGAGCTGCACCACGTCACGATCCACGGCCACGAGGTCGGCTACCGGCAGGCCGGGAGCGGTCCGGTCATCTTGCTGATCCACGGCATCGCCGGCAGCTCGCGGACCTGGCGCGACGTCGCCCCTGCCCTCGCCGAGCACCACACCGTCGTTGCTCCCGACCTGCTCGGCCACGGCGAGTCAGCCAAGCCCATGGGTGACTATTCCCTCGGTGCCTACGCCAGCGGGCTGCGCGACTTCCTCGGCGTGCTCGGCATCCCGAGGGCGACCGTGGTGGGCCACTCGTTCGGAGGGGGCGTGGCCATGCAGCTCGCCTACCAGCACCCCGAGTGCTGCGAGCGTCTCGTCCTCGTCGGCAGCGGAGGGCTCGGCCGAGAGGTGAGCTGGATGCTCCGCCTGATGTCCCTGCCCGGCTCGGAGCTGCTGATGCCGATCATCTTTCCGCCGTTCCTGCGCGACCGGGGCAACGACGTCGGCCGGTTCCTTCACCGCCGCGGGCTCCACTCGGCTCGCATCGACGAGATGTGGCGCTCGTACGCCTCACTGGCCGAATCGCCCAACCGCCGAGCCTTCCTGCGCACGCTGCGCGCCGTCGTCGACCCTGGCGGCCAGGTGGTCAGCGCGATGGACCGCCTCTACCTGGCGGCCTGGATGCCGACGCTCATCGTGTGGGGCGAGCACGACGACATCATCCCGGTCAGCCACGCCCGGGCCGCTCACGAGGCGATCCCCGGCAGCCGCCTCGAGATCTTCGAGGGCGCCGCCCACTTCCCCCACGCCGAGCAGCCCGAGCGGTTCGTGGAGGTGCTGTCCGACTTCATGGCGACCACGACAGCCGGCGGCGGCCCGGCGAGCTACCGCGAGCTCCTCCTCGAGGGCTGAACGACCCGCGGCCCGCCCGTGGGTCGTTCGGCCTATCTTGGTGCTTGGCGTCGCCGGCCGTGCCTGTTGAAGAGCTTCGGACGTTTTCTGGACGCGTACGCACCCACCCTCATGCCCCCGAAAGAAGTGTGGACATGCGCATCGTTGCCAAGGTGAGCGCCGCCGTGCTCATCGTGATGAGCCTTCTCCCCGCCATCGCCCCGACCCCGGTGAGCGCCGCCACCGGGTTCGTGTCACGGGTCAACTTCCAGCAGGCGACGTGGCCGGTCCCGGCCGGGTACGCCGCTGACAGTGGCCTCGGCTTCGATCCGCTGCGCACCTACGGCTGGGTCACCTCCGGCACGCAAACCCCGCTCGATCTCGATCCAACTGCGGCCAAGCGCCGCCTCTCGGTGGGTGATGCCCGTCTGGGCTCGCTCATCGCCGTGCCCACCACCGTGATGACGCAGTGGCAGCAGAAGGTGCCCAACGGCAACTACGACGTCACCGTCTCGGTTGGTGACCGCTACTCGAACAACAAGAGCACGGTGACCGTCGAAGGCCTCCCGGCGGTCACCGCCTTCAAGCCCACCTCCACCCGTCAGTACGAGCGGGCCACCGTGCGGGTGAACGTCGCCGACACGTTTCTCACCCTCGACTTCACAGGATCGACCAACGCCCCGCTCAACTACGTCGAGATCGTGAGGGTCGTCTCGGGCGCTCCGCTCATCACATCGATCACCCCCGCCGACGCGGCCAGCAACGTCGACGTCACGACCTCGGTCACGCTCATCAACAGCGTCGACGTCGACCCGGCCACACTCAGCAGCGCAACCGTTCAGATCATCGACCTGCTCGGCAACCCAGTGCAGGCCAACATCAACACCGACGCGGCCGGCGGCACGATCAGCATCACGCCCCAGAACCGCCTCGCCCCGTACACGAGCTACCAGGTCGAGACCAACGCCGGCCTGAAAGATCGCACTGGAAAGACGTTTCGGACGGTGACGACGTCGTTCACCACGGGAGAGGGCGGCATCGCCGCTTCACCCGGGTCGTTCGACCGGGCCCCGCTGACCAGCCTGGCAGCGCCCAGCGTGATGCAGGTCGGTCCTGATGGCCGGCTGTACGTGGCCACCGGCGGAGGCGAGCTCCACGCCTTCACCCTCGGGACCAACCCCGGAACCGGCTTCCCCGTCGTGACGGCCGACCAGAGCATCGGTCCGTGGGCCGGCGCCCGCACGATCCTTGGCCTGGCCTTCGACCCGCGCTCCACCGCGGCCAGCCCGGTCCTGTGGGTCTCGCACGGCGCCATCGGCGACCTGCAGGCCAACTACACGGGCACGATCTCACTGGTGAGCGGGCCAGGGCTCACGTCGGTGCGCGATGTCGTGATCGGGCTCCCTCGGTCGTGCCACGACCACATGAACAACGGCATCACCTTCGGCCCGGACGGGAACCTGTACCTCGCCCAGGGCGCCATGACCGGCTACGGCGCACCCGACACCTACTGGTGCAACCGGGGCGAGACCCAACTGGCTGCATCCATCATGCAGATGGACGTCCAGCACGACAGCCGGTTCGCCTCCACCGTCGACGTGAACACGTCGAGCACGAACAGCACCGGCACGCCCTACAACCCGGCGGCATCGAACGCCCCCGTCAAGATCTACGCCAAGGGCACCCGCAACCCCTACAGCCTCGTGTGGCACTCGAACGGCACGCTGTACGCGCCGGTCAACGAGTCTTCCGGGGGCAACGCCCCGGCCGGCCCCGGAGGCGTCCCGCCGGCGCTCACGAACCTCCCCGACTTCCCCGACTACCTCGCCAAGGTGCAGGCCGGCGGTTACTACGGGCACCCGAACCCGTCGCAGGGCACCTACACGCTCAACGGCGGCAACCCGACGAGCGGCCAGGATCCCTTCGAGGTGCCCCAGTACCCGGTGGGAACGCTTCCCGGGGCGGGCTACCAGCCGCCCGCCTACCTGTTCGGCCCCCACCGTTCGCCCAACGGGATGAAGGAGTACACGTCCCACCAGTTCAACGACGCTCTGTTCGGGCAACTGCTGGTCGCCGAGTTCTCGAACGGCGACGACGTGCTGGCCATCAAGCTCGACGCCGCCGGCAACGTGGTCAACGTCACCCAGCTCGCCTCGGGCTTCAACAACCCGCTCGACGTCGCCATCGACGCCAAGGGCGGGGTGTTCGTCGCCGAGTTCGGCGACCAGCCCGACGGCAGCCGCGGCCAGGTCACCTACCTCAAGCCATCACCGGGTCTCGACTGCTCCACGCCGGCAGCGCGCATCAACCTGCAACCGGCCACCTCGGCCGTGCCCGCCGGCTACCTGGCCGACGACGGCTCCGGGTTGGATCCCTTGATCGGGCGGGGGTGGGTGAAGCCCGGCACGGCGACACCTGTCAGCCTGACCGCGCAGACCATCGACCGTGGGCCGCTCGTAGCCGACACGCGACTCGACACGTTCATCAACATGAGCTCCCCCGTTGCCGGCGCATGGGAGTGGACCGTGCCCGACCCGAGCGTGCAGTACCGGGTGTCGGTCTCGGTGGGCGATCCGCTGTCGTACGGCAACCAGGTCGCGCAGGTGAACGTCGAGGGCGTCGCGGCGATCAACGCCTTCGTGCCGACCAGTGCCAACCGCTTCGCCAGCGGGACGGTGACCCTGTCGCCCGGGGTCCCCGCCGACGGCAAGATCACCCTCGATGCGGTCGGGGGCACGAACACCAAGCTCAACTACGTGAACATCGACCGATGCGTGCCGGTCGCCATCGACACCACGCCACCGACGGTCAGCATCGGCCTCAGCGGCACGCTGGTCGGATCGGTGTACACGACCCCGGTCACGGCCACGATCACGGCCGATGACGGCACCGGCTCGGGCGTGCGCACGGTGCAGTACCAACTCGATGGTGGGACGGTCACGAACTACGTCAGCCCGCTGGTCGTCACGGCCAACGGCACCCACACCATCGTGGCCACCGCGTCTGACAACGCCTTCAACGACTCCGGCCCCGTGACCTCGACGTTCACCATCTCGATCGGCGCCGCCCCACCGCTCACGTTCACCTCGCCCTACGACGTGCTCGGCACCGGGCCCCGTCTCGTGTTCAGCACGGTGGCCGAGGACACGCAGTGGCCGGCGCAGAGCGCGTCGATCGTCAACGGATCCACGGTCGCCGTGCACGTCACCGGCCTGTCCTTCGCCGGGACCAATGCCGGCGACTTCCAGCTCGGCACCGGTCAGCCGACGGCCTTCACCATCAATCGCGGCCAGAGCGTTCCTGTGTCCGTCGCCTTCCGGCCCGTTGCCGGAACCGCCAAGGCCCGCTTCGCGTCGCTCGTGGTCGCCAGCGACGCTCCCGGCCAGCCGACGACGTCGCTCACGGTCACGGGCACGGACGCCCCCGGGTACCAGGGCGGCAACGAGCCCAGCCTCCAGGAGCAGCTCTCGGTGCTCGGCTACTCGACCAACCCCAAGCGGTACCCGGGCCAGACCCGCATCCCCGACCGCGACGAGGTGATCAGCCCGTACTTCGTCCCTGTCGACGCGAGCCAGCCGGTGAACGTCGTGCCGCTCGGCCACTTCGCCACGCCCAGCACCAACCTGAACGTGGATGCAGTCGGCTGGTACCCCCGAGGCGCCAAGGCCGCTGACACCACGCTGTTCAGCTTCAGCGGCGGCAGTGATGCCTACGGCGGACAGAACCAGCGGCTCTTCCCGAAGGGCGTCACGACGACGTCGTTCGTACCCGGCGGGCCCTTCGGCCTGGTGATGACCGGCAACCAGTACAGCGATGACGGCTTCAACGCCGCCGGCCTCTGGCACAACATGCGGATGTACCCGGCCAAGACCCCGAGTGGTGCGGTGATGCCCGGCGCCTGGATCGTCGCCTACGACAAGAGCCTCGTGTTCAACACCCCGGCCGACAAGAACTTCGACTACCAGGACGTCACGCTGCTGATCACCAACGTGCAGCCAGCCGTCGCCGCGGCGCCCCCCCTCCCGTCGGGAGGGATCAACTTGTCCTTCAACGGCTCGATCTCGGGAACCGTCGCCGACGGGACCGGGCAGGGAACCGGCTTCACGTCCGTCCAGGCGAACACCGCGGGCACGCAGTACGACGCGAGCAAGCTCACGCTCGATTCGATCGCCGGGACGCTGTCGATCAAGAGCACGACCGGCACGAACTCGGCCAAGACGAACACCCAGGTGAACGCCCTCCAGGTGAGCTTCGACGGCAGTCGCCGCGCGAGCACGGTGTCGGCCCGGCTGGTCGGGCCGTTCGCCAAGATCAACACCGGCAAGCAGCAGCAGGCGGTCTTCTACGGCTGGGACCAGGACACCTTCGTGCGCCTCGAGCTCGAGAACGCATCAGGCGTGCCCGCCCTCGTGCTCTACGAGGAGAACATCACCCCGGGCAAGACGTCGAACAAGATCCTGGCCGGACCGCTCGCCCTGGCGAACCTTCCGGCGGCGGCCACGGTCGACCTCTTCCTCGACGTCGACCCCGGTGCCGGCACCGTGTCGGCCCGCTACCGCATCAACTCGAGCCTGGCCTCAGGCATCGTGGCCCTCGGTGGTCCGTTCCCGCCGAACATCCCCTCGACGGTGATGACGTGGTTCGCCACGTCCGTCACCGCTGGTATCAGCGTGTCGAGCGTGACGGCACCGAGCTTCGTCGGGACCTATGACTGGTTCAGCGTGAGCTGAACCGCCGCCGGCGCGTCGGTCACCCCGTGGCCGCCTTGACGAACGCTCCGTACGCCGCGGCCCCGGGTGGCCGCAGATGGGTGCCGTCGGGGTAGAACCAGTCCGGGTGGCTGGCGCTGTACCCGAACCAGTCGAGGAGGTGAACGTTTGGGTAGTGACCGACGTTGGCGGCCAGCAGGGCGTTCACCGGGTCCTGCCACGCCACGTTGACCCGTACGTTCAGCACCACCACCTTCGCCACGCCCGCCAGCAACTTCATCATCGAGTCGTAGGAGCTCTGGCTCACGACGCCGTTGTTGCCGAGGTGGACCACCACCACGTTGCCCAGCTGGTTGGCCGCCAGCAGTGCGGCCAGGAGCTGGGTCCCAGCGGTCCACTGCCGACCGATCTTGGCGTCGACGCGCAGGCCTGGGATCGCCGCTCGCAGCGCGTTCGATGCGCCGAGCATCACCGAATCGCCGAGGGCGAACGGCGTGTGCACGGCCGGCGCGGTCGTGGGCGGCGGAGGTGCCGCGGTCGTAGGGGCGGGAGCTGCGCTGGTGACCGTCACGGCGCTCGATGCCGGGCTCGTCGTGGCCACCACCGTGGTGGTGGTGGTGGTGGTGGTGGCCAGCGTGGTCGGCGAGTCGAGCACGCTGGGTGTTGGAGAGACCAGCAGGTCGACAAGATCACCGGCACTGTTCTGAGGGTCCTTGGCTGCCTGCTCGAGGGCGAGCTCGAGCTCAGACTTCACTGGTGCGTGGCCTGCGACCGACACCCCGACGCCGAACACCAGCGTCGCCATCGCCGTGCCGGCGAGGGCTGCTCGTATCGACAGCGGCTTGCGAGGGGCTCCGGCGGCACCGCGCCACGTGGCGTACCAACGGCCGATCGCTCCGTGGCGGACCGGCACCTCGACGTACCGGTACGAGGCCGCGGCCACCGCGAAGGTCGCCACGAAGCGGGCCACCTGCAAGGTGATCCCGTCGAAGGCGCCGCCGAACACCCCATCGGTGAGCAGCACGAAGATCGGCCAGTGCCACAGGTAGACGCCGTACGACCGTTGGCCGATCCACACCAACGGTGCCCATCCCAACCCGGCACGCAGGACGCGGTTCGAGTTCGTGGCGCAGCAGGCGATGAGCAGCGCCGTCGCCGCCGACACCAGCAGGAAGCCGCCCCGGTAGAGGAAGGCACCCCGTTCGGTGGACAGCGCGAACGCCACGACGAGCACACCCAGCATCGAGACCCCGACACCGTCGGCGAGGTTGCCTCGTCGACGGTGCGGCCGGCGGCCTGACTCCCAGGGGCGCCACATGATGGCGACGGCGGCACCGAGCAGCAGCCCGGCGGCTCGGGTGTCGGTGCCGTAGTACGCCCTCGATGGATCGGTGGGCTCGTAGAGCCACGCCATCCACACCGTCGAGGCCAGCACCCCGGCGAGCACGACGTACAGCACCGGCCGCAGGCGCCCTCGGAACACGACGAGGAGCGCCAGCAACACCAACGGCCAGACGAGGTAGAACTGCTCCTCGACCGCCAAGGACCACAGGTGGATCAGCGGAGAAGGTCGGGCGCCACGCTCGAAGTACGACACGCCCTGAACGATCAGGTACCAGTTCGAGACGTAGGTCAGGGCCGCGACGAACTGACCCTTCAGCCGGCCGATGTCGTCGGAGAGGAACACCAACCACCACGTCGCGGTGACCAGCAGCATGAGGTAGAGCGCAGGCAGGAGCCGGCGGGCACGCGCCACCCAGAAGCGCTTGAGGTCCAGACGCTTGCTTCGATGGTGCTCACCGAGCAGCAGTGCGGTGATCAGGTAGCCGCTGATGACGAAGAACACCTCGACACCGAGGAAGCCTCCGGTCAACCAACCCGGCTCGGCGTGGTAGAGCAGCACGGCCACCACCGAGATCGCCCGCACGCCGTCGAGCGATCGGATGTACGGCATGCGTCGCGCGGCATCACCTTCTGCCGAGCGAAGCTTCGCCGGCACGTCGGTCAGCACGACGACCTCAGCGCGCCGGGGCGCCAGGGGCGCGAATCGGCTTCATCAAGGTCGGCATCGCCCCGAATCGTAGAGCCTGACCAGCTTCTGAACGAGGCACCCTCGGGGCTGTCAGGAGCCACTCAGCATGCCGCTTTGGTCACCGCCGGTCTGCGCTAGTGATGGCCTGCTTCGAGCGGCGAGGCCTGCTGCAGCGGTGCAGGGACGGTGACCTCGGCGATCGGGTTCATGATGGTCAGCCGTCCGCGGTGCGCCGCCACCGTCCCCTGCGCCCGCACCCGTGCACCGAGGTCGACGCCGCCGATGCTGCGCCGGCCCATGAAGAGCAGGTTCACCTGGCCCGAACCGTCATCGAGCACAACCAGGAGGCTCGGCGAGCCGCCCACGGATTCGATGACGAGCTCGACCACCTTGCCCTCGACGTCGGCCGGGTGCCGCCACTTGAGCGCCGCGATGCCGGCGGCGGGGCCCGCTTCGGCCGTGGGGGCTCCCTCGACGGGCGGGACCGGCACGCCACGATGAGGCTCGGCTGGGGCGAGCGGCCTGGTGTCCCCCTCCCCGAGGTGGAACGGCACCAGGGTGACGTTCACGTTGGGGAGCTTGGCCAGCGCCACCGCCAGCGCCTCCGAGGTCCGGTCGTGAAGGATCCGGTGCCATGCCCGACGGTGCAGGAGCTGCGGGATGAGCACGCTGACCTGGGTGCGACCATCGGCCACGAGGCCGTACACGTGCTCGGCGACGTGGCGGGCGATCCGCCGGTCGGGGCAGTCGATGACGCGCAGGTCGATGTGCTCGATGCGAAGCCGAGCCCACTCCTCCATCAGGTGCTTGGCCCTGACCTCGTCCACCGCCAGGTGCACCGCCTCGGTCCGATCAGTGGCGAGCGTGCGCGCCACCCGCAGGGCACGGGCGGTCGAGGCGTTGAGCCGGTCGACGAGCACGATGCTGTAGTGCAAGACCGGCACCGGCTCGGCCACTGCGGCCGCGAGCGAGCCCTCGAGCTCCTCGGCCTCGCTCTCGTACTGGTGGTTGAGGCGAACCAGCGCGGCGACCATCAGCGGGACGAGGAGCATGACCGCCCAGGCGCCGTGCGTGAACTTCGTGATGGCGATGATGATCGTGACGAGCCCGGTGGCCAGGGCACCGGCACCGTTGATGGCGAGTCCCAGCTTCCAGCCCTGCTCCTTGAGCCTGATGTGGCGAACGGCCATGCCTGACTGCGAGAGCGTGAAGCTGGTGAACACGCCGATCGCGTAGAGCGGGATGAGGTGGGTCACATCGGCGCTGAAGATCACCACCAGCACGGCGGCCGCGATGGCAAGGAACACGATGCCGTTGGAGAAGGCCAGTCGGTGCCCACGCTTGGTGAGCTGCCTCGGCATGAACGCGTCCTCGGCGTGGAAGCTGGCCAGCCGGGGGAAGTCGGCGAAGCTGGTGTTGGCCGCCAGGACGAGGATGAGCAGCGTCATGAGCTGCACGATGAAGAAAGGCGCGCCACCGCCGAGGACGCCCTTGGCGATCTGGGAGATCGCCGTCTTGTCGTCAGTCGGCACGACCTGCATCTGCTTGGCCAGCCACGACAGCCCGAGGAACATCACGCCGAGCAGCGACCCCATCACCATGAGGGTGCTGCGAGCGTTCTTCCACTCCGGGGGCTTGAAGGCGGGCACACCGTTCGAGATGGCCTCGACGCCGGTCATGGCCGCGCCACCCGAGGCGAAGGCGTGCAAGATCAAGAAGATCCCCGCGGTCTGGGTGGTGTGCAGGAGCGCCGGATCGGCGGGCGACAGCTTGTCGAGGTGGCCCGTGGCCGCCTTGGCGATGCCGACACCGATGATGATGAAGATCGAGGCGACGAACCCGTAGGTGGGAGCGGCGAACAGCCGCCCCGACTCCTTCACGCCCCGCAGGTTCCCCCACGCGATCAACGCGATGAAGACGAGCGCTATCGGCACCCGGTAGTCGTACGTGCCGGGGATGGCGGAGTAGAGCGCAGCGGTGCCGGCCGAGACCGACACCGACACCGTCAGGACGTAGTCGGTGAGGAGCGCGACGCCGGCGACCTGGGCCGGCATGAGCCCGAGGTTGTCCTTCGTGACGATGTAGGCGCCACCTGCGCTCGGATAGGCCTTGATCGTCTGGCGGTAGCTGAACATCAAGATGGCGAGCACCACCACCATGGCCACGGTGATCGGCACCACGTAGCTGAAGGCGAGCAGGCCGATGCCGGCGGTGCCGTACAGCAGCGTGCGCAGGATCTCCTCGGTGGCATAGGCCGTCGAGGACAGGGCGTCCGACGAGAACACCGCCAGGGCCGTCGGGCGGCCCAGTCGCTCGTGGGCGAGCTCCTCGTTGTGCAGCACCTTGCCGAGGAAGCGGTCCTTCATCCGATCGGACAGCTCCGGACGAAGGGGCGGCCGCTCGACCATCGCCGGCGTGGGACGCCACGCATCGGGCAGGTCCGTGCCTGATCCCACCGTCAGGACATCCGCGTCGGTTCGCTCGGCCATGGCCCGATGATCGCTGCCCGTGCATGACGTGACCATGACCGAGTGACCGCCGGCGCCGATGACCCGTATCGTCGGAGGCGATGCGAGTGCTCGTGGTGGAAGACGATCCTGCGGCGGCGCAGATGCTCACCAGGGCCTTGACCCGGGACGGGTACGCGGTCGACATCGCCTCCGACGGGGAAGAGGCGCTCTGGGCAGCGGCCGAGGTGCCCTACGCGGCCATCGTGCTCGACCGGATGATCCCACCCCCCGACGGGCTCGAGGTGTGCCGCCGGCTCCGGAATTCGGGCAACTGGGTGCCGGTGCTGCTGCTCACGGCCCGCGACTCGGTGCTCGACCGCGTCGAGGGCCTCGACGCCGGCGCCGACGACTACCTGACCAAGCCGTTCGCGCTGGTCGAGCTCTTCGCCCGAGTCCGCGCTCTCGTGCGGCGCGCACCCACGGAACGGCCGGCGATCATCACCATTGGTGATCTCACGCTCGACCCGGCGACGCATCGCGCCGACCGTGCCGGCCACGCCCTGGACCTCATGCCCCGGGGCTTCACCGTGCTCGAGGTGCTGATGCGCCACGCCGGCGAGGTGGTCACGCGCACCCAGCTGCTGGACCAGGCTTGGGACCTCGCCTACGACGGCGGCTCCAACGTCGTCGACGCGACCGTCAGCCGTTTGCGGGAGCTGGTGGACCGCCCGTTCGACGCGCCGATGATCGAGACCGTGCGGGGCGTCGGCTACCGCCTGAAGATCCCCGTCGTCTGACTCCTCGTGCGACTCGTCCCTCGTTCGCTGCGAAGCAGGCTCACGATCGAAGCAACGGTCGCGGGCGGCGTTCTGGTCGCGCTCGTCGCCACGGTGGTCAGCAAGGCGACCCGCGCCCACGTGGCGCTGGTGCTGGCCATGCCGTTGGCACTGGGGCTCGTTGCCGTCGGCGCCTGGGCGCTCGTCGGAGCCGTCCTCCAGCCCGTGCGGAAGCTGGCCGATGAGGCGAACCGGCTCTCGGTCAACTCCCCCGGGCAGCGCCTGCCGGTCACCACCAGCGACGGTGAGATCGCCGCGCTCACGAGCAGGTTGAACGATCTCATCGACCGGGTCGAGCGATCGATGGAGCGCGAGCGCACGTTCGTCGACGATGCCAGCCACGAGCTCCGCACGCCCATCACCGTCCTGCGCGGTGAGCTCGAGCTGGCGATGATCGAGCTCGAAGGCGCCGACCTCACGGCCGCACCCGACGCCATCGTCGACGCCCTGCGGCCCCCGCTCCTGGCCGCACTCGGCGAGGTCGAACGCCTTGGGCGCCTCGCCGACGACTTGCTCGTGCTGGCCCGCTTGGAACGGGGCGAGCTCCGGATGCGCCGCCAGGCCTTCGACGTTCGGGCCGCGGCCGACGAGGTGTGCCGGCGCCTCGGCACCACCCGCCCGACGACGTCGGTGACGGGCGACACGGTGCTGGTGAACGCCGATCCCGTCCGCCTCGGCCAGGTGCTCACGAACCTGGTGAGCAACGCCCGCCGCCACGCACTTGCCATCGTTCAGGTGACCGTGCGCGACCTCGGCGGTGACGGCGCCGAGGTCGTCGTGTCCGACGACGGCCGAGGCTTCGCCGACCATGTCCTACCGATCGCGTTCCGCCGATTCACCCGGGCCGAGAGCGCCCGCTCACGGCGAATCGGGGGCAGCGGGGTGAGTGGTGGTTCCGGCCTGGGCCTGGCCATCAGCGCGGCCATCATCGACGCCCACGGGGGCACGATCCACGCATCGAACGGACCACCGCTCGGTGGTGCATCGGTCGTCGTCCACCTTCCGTTGGGCACGCCGGCCCGGTCGTCAGACCTCTGACGGAGCCTTGGGCTGGCGCCCGATCACCGGGACGTCGCGCCACAACCGCTCGAGGTCATAGAAGCGCCTCGTCTCGTCGAGAAAGACGTGGACCACGAGGTCGGCGAAGTCGAGCAGGACCCACGAGGCCTCGTTCTGTCCCTCGATGCGGGGATGGGGCCCGCCGGCCGTCCGCACCGCGAGATCGACTTCGTCAGCGATCGTGCGCACCTGACGCGGGTTCGTGGCGCTCGTGATCACGAAGAAGTCGGTCAGCGGCAGGACCGCGCCCACTTCAAGGATGAGCGTGTCGAGGCCCTTCTTGTCGTCGGCGCCGTCAGCCGCAGCAAGCGCCCAGGCGAGCACGTCGTCTCGTGACGTCGTGGTGATCACGGCTTGCGCTTCACGGTGGTGGAGGTGATGGTGGTGGGAACGGTGGTGACCTCTGCGGTGGTCGTGGTCCGGGCAGCCCGGTCGGCAAGAGTCTGGCGCACGAAGTCCTCCCCGAGGGTAACGGTCAGGTCAAGGCCGTCGACCTGCAGCTCGCTCGGCACGACCTCGGCGCTGCCGCCGAGCGACCCCGTGAGGAACTCGGCCGCCCCCCTGCCCTTGTCGTTGTGGTACTCGAGCTGGGTGCGGGCGGGCACCGGCCCCGAGGTCGGACCGGCGACGACGAGGTTGAAGCCCAGGTAGACCACCGCCCCCGCGGCGTCCGACAGCACAGCGGGGTCACCCGTCGGGTTGAGGATCCGGATGCGGGCGCCTTCACCCGCAGGCGACACGCTGCCGGGCATCAGCTCAGCGGCCAGGAGCCTGATCTCGATGTTGTTGGGTGCAAGCACGTCGGGCCCTGCTGCCGGCGCGGGGGTGACGGAGAGCATCACGACGACCGCGGGCCCGGAGCGAATGGCCCCGAGGTACCCGGCAACGTCCGGAGGCGGCTCCGGGCCCCCGCCCAAGGTCGTCGTAGCCGTCGAAGCCGTCGAAGCGCCGGGCGCCGTGGTGCTGGATGCCGCGTCACCTCCGGTCCGCTGAGCGATGAGGGCCGACCAGAGTGCCGAGGTCCGAGGCAGCCGGGCCAGCTCCGTCTCGCCTGACTTTGCCGCCGCGAGGACTGCTGCGGCGTCAGCCGGCACCAGCCGACGGACACCAGCGCCGACCAGCAGTTCGTCCTTCCCCGACGAGGTGATCCCGACGACCGGGTCCTTGAGGGTCACGCTCACCGAACCAGCCGGCTCGAGCAACGCCTCGAGCCCGGCCCGATCGACGACCTGCTTGGCCGACAACGTGACGCCGAACAGCCCTTCGATCGCAGCGGCCTGGGCATCGAGCCCGCCGCTGCGGAAGGCATCGCCCACCCGGGGGCCGGCCGACGAGCCGGTGACCTGCGTACCGACCGGGATGATGATCGCTCCACCCCCGCTGCCGCTCGGCGCCACCGCAAGCAGGGTCAGGCCGACGACCGCTCCATCGCTGCCTGTCACCACGAGGAGTGCCGCCGGGGTGGACGGCAGGACCGCTCGCGGCGCGCTGCGCAGCACCGAAGTCCGCCCCTCCTTGCTGTTGGCGATCGTCCTGACGCCCCATGCCACCAGGACCGGGATCGTGGCGACAGCCACGAGCGCGACCACGGCAACGACAGCCATCGCTCGCTGCGGTCGCACGATGCGCGTGCGACGGCGCACCGGCGCAACCGCTGCCTCAGGCCTCGGCGTCCCAGTGGGGGGCGTGTCGGGGCGGTCGTCGTCGAGCGTTGCCGCCAACGACGGGGGCAGGGGTCCGCCGTAGAGGAGGGGGGGCGCCGGCTGGGCGACGGGCGGCAGATCGATCGTCATTCGGGCACCGCGTACAGGCCGAGACGGCGCACCTCGTCGAGCACCGGCGTGGTGATCAGGTAGTCGACCGGACGGCCGTCGCGCAGGCGGGCGCGGAGGTCCGTGCTCGACACCTCGAGTCGTGGCACCTCGAGTCGCACCCAGCGGAACCCTGGGACCGGCGCCGCGGCCTGTGCACCGGGGCGGTCGACGGCGACGATCGTGGCCCGCTCGGCCACCTCGTGGTAGCGCTCCCAGCTGGTGATCCCCGCGGCTGCGTCACTGCCGAGGATCACGAACAGCTCGGCTCCGGGATGCAGTCCGCCCAGGGTGGCCAAGGTGTCGGCCGTGTACGAGGGCCCCCCGCGCACGATCTCGAGATCACACGCTTCGAGGCCGGCCACCCCTGCCACCGCGGCTCGCACCGCCGACAACCGGGCGGCAGCTGGGCTGATGAGCCGGCTGCCCTCCTTCTGCCAGGGCTGGTTGGCGACCACCAGGTGCACGCGGTCGAGTGCGAGGTCGTAGCGGACGTTGACCGCCGTGACCAGATGACCGACGTGCGGGGGGTCGAACGTGCCGCCGAACACACCAATTCGTTCGGGCACGCCCGGAGCATAGGGGCAGCCCTGAACGATCTTGCGTCATCTCCCCAGCTCAGCGCCGTCGAGGAACTGGATCTGCGCTGCGAGCGTTGGACCGGCAGTGCCGTCACTCCCCCGATGTGGCACCGGACACATGCCCCTCGGGAATCACACCGCTGCAAGGAAGGTTGTCGAGCGCATCATGAACGATTCGATCGGTCTCTACCTCAACGACATCGGCCGAGTGCCGCTGCTCAACGCCCAAGAGGAGCGGGAGCTCTCGCAGGCTATCGAGGCTGGCCGCGCTGCCAACCTCCGCATCGAAGCGGGCGAGTCCGCTGCCGAGCTCACCACCGCCGTGACGGCCGCCGCCGCCGCCAAGGACCGGTTCATCCGGGCCAACCTTCGCCTCGTGGTCTCCATCGCCCGCCGGTACCCGCTCCCCCAGGGCATGGACCTGCTCGACCTGGTCCAAGAGGGCAACCTCGGCCTCGAGCACGCCGTCGACAAGTTCGACTGGCGCCGTGGCTTCAAGTTCTCGACCTACGCCACCTTCTGGATCCGCCAGGCCATCGGCCGGGCGCTCGACCAGAAGGCCAGCCTCGTGCGCATCCCGGGTGACCGTTCGGCGAGCCTGCGCGCCGCGCTGCGTCAGGCCTCGGGCGATGGCGAGTCGCTCGATGCCGAGAACGCCCGCCTCCACCGCCTGTCCACCCCGGTCTCGCTCGACCGCACCGTCGGCGACGACGGCGACACCACCCTGGGCGACCTCATGGCCGGCGACGTCGCCGATCCCGAGGCCACCCTCCTGGCCGTCGAGGAGGTCCGGATGATCGACGACCTCCTCTCCACCCTCGACGCGAGGGCCCGGTATGCCGTCGAGGCCCGGTTCGGACTCATCGACGGCGAGAAGCGCAGCTTCCGTGAGGTCGGCGAGGACCTCGGTGTGACTGCCGAAGCCGCCCGTCGGCTCGTCAAGCGGGCCGTCATGGGCCTGAAGGATGACGCCGCCAAGATCCTGGCTGCCTGACCCCCCATCGGTCAGCCAGACGCCGCCGCACCTGCCCCCCAGGTGCGAGTGGCCTTCCAGCCGCCGCCTGCGACCCGATCCCCCGGGGCCGCCGGCGGCGGTTGACGCGTCCGGCGTCACCGGCAACTGCGTTGCGAAGACGGTCGTGACCAGCCACGCTGTGGCGGTGGCGCACTGGAACCCCTCGTCGTGGCACGACCATCCCGTCGAACAACAACCCGACTGGCCCGACCAAGCCCACCTCGACCGAGCGTTGAAGCAGATCGCCGCGTTCCCCCCGCTGGTGTTCGCCGGTGAGGCCCGCGACCTCACGGCCTCGCTCGGGCGCGTGGCTGCCGGCAACGCCTTCCTTTTGCAAGCCGGCGACTGTGCCGAGAGCTTCGACGACTTCTCGGCCGTGGCCATCCGCGAGAAGTTGCGCGTCATCCTTCAGATGGCCGTCGTGCTCACGTACAGCCTCGGCGTGCCGGTGGTGAAGGTCGGGCGCATCGCCGGCCAGTTCGCCAAGCCGCGGTCGTCACCGTTCGAGGTGGTCGACGGCAGGTCGCTGCCGTCGTTCCGCGGCCACATGGTCAACGGCGAGCTGCCCACTGAGGCGGCCCGCGTTCCCGACCCCGACCGCCTCGTGCAGGCCTACCACCAGTCGGCATCGACGCTCAACCTGTTGCGAGCCTTCACCAAGGGCGGCTTCGCCGACCTGTCACGAGTGCACGCCTGGACGCAGGAGTTCGTCGCCACCAGCGCCGAGGGCCAGCGCTACGAGGCGATCGCCAACGAGATCGAGCGGGCCGTGCGCTTCATGCGGGCGTGCGGGATCGATCCCGAGTCGAGCCCCCAGCTCCATGAGACCGACGTGTACACGAGCCACGAGGCGCTCATCCTTGGCTACGAGGAGGCCCTCACCCGCCAGGACTCGCTCACCGGCGGTTGGTACGACTGCTCGGCTCACATGCTGTGGATCGGCGAGCGCACCCGGCAGCTCGACGGCGCCCACATCGAGTTCCTCCGTGGCGTCGGCAACCCGATCGGCTGCAAGGTCGGGCCTACCGCCGATCCCGAGTTCGTCCTCGACCTGTGCGAGCGGCTGAACCCAGCTCGGATCCCGGGGCGCCTGACCCTCATCTCCCGGATGGGGGCCAGCAAGGCCGAGGACTCGCTGCGGCCGCTGCTGCGGGCCGTGCGCGACGCCGACCACCCCGTGGTGTGGGTGTGCGATCCGATGCACGGCAACACCTTCACGTCGTCGAGTGGACGCAAGACCCGCGACTTCGAGGACGTGTGCGACGAGATCGCCGGGTTCGTGCGGGCCCACGAGGCCGAGGGCACCTGGCCCGGCGGGGTGCACGTCGAGCTGACCGGCGACAACGTCACCGAGTGCCTCGGCGGGGCCGAGAAGATCCTCGACAGCCAGCTCGACGATCGCTACGAGAGCGTCTGCGACCCCCGGCTGAACGCCCGGCAGTCCCTCGACCTCGCCTTCCGGCTGGCCGAACGGATGCGCCAGCGCTGACCTGTGGCGCCCGGCCCCCGTTCGCTCAGAGCGGGCGGTCCGGCTCGAGCAGGAAGCGAAGGGCGGGCAGCGTGAGCGTGCCCACCACGAAGCTGGCGGCCACCGCCAGCGCCGGGTGCAGGCGTTCGTCACCCCACCTCGCCATGTCGAGGTCGGTCAGCACGGGGTGGCCTCGTTCGGCGCGCTCGACATCGATGTCGAGCTCGACCTGGGCCAGACGGAGCCCACCGTCAGCCACAACGACGGGGTGCAGCCCTACGACGTGCTGCACGTCGTGCGTACCGAGGGGCGACGGGTCGCGCAGCCCGACGCTCAGGCCCGGCGCGGTCACCGTCACAGCGTCGTAGCGCCGTTCGAGGCGCACGGGGCCTGGCGCGACTCCCTCAGCCGGGCCGAAGCCCCAGGCTCGGGCCAAGAGCGAGGCGGCCGGCCCGTCGGCGGCGGTGGAGATGGCCAAGGCCCGGGCTCGGGCACCAGCACGGCATGAGAGCCGCACCTGGGCCACCGTGAAGGCGCCGATGGGACTGTCGGACGCCGCGATGGCCACGACGGTGAGCAAGGTCGGGCTGGTCGGCGCCAGGGCTGGAGGCAGGAGGTCGGCGCCGCGCCCGCCGGCCAGCTCCCACACGGCCTGGAGCACGGTCGCCCCCGGCACGAGGACCGGGCTCGCGGCAGGGTCGGAGAGGAGCGGCCCAGCGAGGCGGAGCCGACCGCCGGCAACGGTGCTCATCGCTCGGAGCGGAACGCAGGGAGCACCTCGGCGGCAAAGAGCCGCAAGCTGTCGAGGACGGCTTCGTGGGGCACGACGTCCATCGTGTTGACGATGAAGTTGATGCCGTCGATGCCCACATCGCGCCACCGCTTGAGCTCCTCGAGGAGCCGGACGGGGTCCCCGATGGCGATGCCCTCGGGCAACGGCTTGCGCTCGCCAGGCGTGCCGCTCTCCTTCACCTGCCTCGTGGCCTGGTTGCCCAGCGACTGGTACGCGCTCGTCGGGTAGGCCTCGCGGGTCCACAGGAGGTGGCTGTTGGCCAGGTTGAACGTGGCCGCCATGGCGCCGCCGACCGCGGCGGCCTGATCGAGGTCCTCGTGGCAGTAGAGGAAGTTCTGCGTCGTCACCGAGCGGGTGACGACGCCACCCACGGGGTCGCACAGCTCGATGCGACGGTGGTACTCGGCCGTGCGCCGCTCCTGCTCGCCGAAGGTCACCGCGGCGACACCAAGGCAGCCGAGACCCCGATCGGCGGCGTCGAGCTCGGTGCCCGGGGTGGTGACCGTCACCCAGATCGGCGGGTGTGGCTGCTGGTGCGGCTTGGGCAGCACGTTGCGCTCGGGCATCGACCAGCCGATGCCGTCGTACGCAAAGGCGTCCTCGGTCCACATCCGGGGCAGCACGCGGACGAACTCGTCCCAGGTCTTCTTGGTCTCGTCAGGGTCGGCCCCGAACCCGCCGAGCTCGGTCCACGTCGAGCTGCGGGCCGTGCCGACGTCGAGTCGCCCACCACTGATGAGATCGAGTGCCGCGCACCGCTCGGCGACTCGCACCGGGTGGTTGATCTCGGGCACGCACACGACGGCGCCATGGCCGATGCGGATGTGCTGGGTGCGAGCGGCGACGGCGGTCAGGAACACCTCCGGCGCCGAGCAGTGCGAGTAGCCCTCGAGGAAGTGGTGCTCGACGGCCCAGACCGAATCGAGGCCGAGCTGGTCGGCCAGCACCGCCGTCTCGATCGCCTCGCGGTAGACCTTTGCCTCCGCTCCGGGGGCGAACCGACCGTCGGGCAATCGGGGCACCGAGAGCTCGAAGAACAGGCCGAACCGCACGGAGCCGCACCGTACCCGGCGCAGCCGTCTACGTTCCGGTTCGTGGACGCCCTCAAGCTGATCGACACGTGGGCCGTCCCGCACGTCGGGGCACTGGTCGTGCACGACGGCCAGATGGTGGCCAGCCGCGGGGAACGCTCCCACCGGTTCCCCCTGGCGTCGGTGACCAAGCCGCTCTTGGCATACGGCGTGCTCGTCGCCGTCGAGGAGGGCACGGTCGACTTGGACGACCCGGCCGGCCCACCCGGCAGCACGGTGCGCCACCTGTTGGCTCACGCCTCGGGGCTCGCCCCGGATGAGCCGGTCGTCCTCGCTCCCCCGGCAACGAAGCGCATCTACTCGAATGCCGGGTTCGAGGTGCTGGGCCGCCACCTCGAGGTGGGCAGCTCGATGACGACCGAGCAGTACGTGACCGACGCCGTGCTGCGACCGTTGGCGATGGCGGCCACCTCGGTGACCGGCTCCCCGGCCCACGGTGCAACGGCGACCCTCGACGATCTCGGTTCCTTCGCGGCCGAACTGTTGCGACCTCGCCTCGTCGATCCCGCCACGATGGCCATGGCCACGACGACCGCGTTTGCGGGGTTGAACGGCGTCCTGCCCGGGTTCGGCGCCCAGGCTCCCAACGACTGGGGGCTCGGCTTCGAGCTCCGTGACGGCAAGCAGCCGCACTGGACGGGGGCGCGCAACAGTCCGGCCACGTTCGGTCACTTCGGGCGCTCGGGTACGTTCATGTGGGTCGACCCCGTCGCCGATGTCGCCCTCGTCGTGCTCACCGATCGCGGCTTCGGACCCTGGGCCGCGTCGGCGTGGCCCGCCCTCAGCGACGCTGTCCTGGCCGAGGTGCGGTCATGAGCTTCCAACCAGGCGACCGCGTGCGCTGCGTCGAGGACCACGATGGGATGCCGCTCGTCCGCTACGGCTCCGTGAGCACCGTGGCCACCGAGCATGGTCCGGTGACCGTGATGTTCGACGATGCCCTCGGGGGCGACATCGTCGACCTCGTCGATCTCGGCGACCTCGAGCAGATCGCCATCGACACCATCGTGCTGCGTCTCGACGGCGACGACCTGCTGCACGACCCCGCGCTGCGCTCGGGCCTCGTCGCCTTGTGGGAGGGCGAGGCGGATCGCGCCGGCCTGGCCTTCGAGGGGATCCACCGTCTCGGCCATGGCCTCGTCGCCACGAGTGACTCGTGGGCCCTGGCCGAGCTCGTGGTGGCGGGGTCGAGCTGGGTCCTCGTCGCCCGCACCGATCCCGCCAGCCCGGGCACCGTGGTCGTCGGCGCCGCTCGCCCGAACCGCTGGGACACCTAGCCAGGCCTACCCCGTTCCCCGCAGACCCGCCACCCTCCCCCGGCCCAGTCGGCCCAGTCGGCCCAGTCGGACCGGGGAGATCCACGCCCCGGCC
>JBBRTJ010000054.1:0-25787 GCA_038244535.1 Acidimicrobiales bacterium
CGCGTCGTTGAGCTGCCCGATCACCGCCCACGAACCGAAGTTGGCGATGGCGGGATGGTCCATCGTGATGACGGCGACGCCTTCGCGGGGGCGGGCGAGGTGAACGAGCTCGGTCATGGTGCACTCTCCGTTCGGGGTTCGGTCAGGTAGGCCGTCGAGCGAAGGCGACTCGACGCGCCATCGAGGAAGCTCGGCGACGGGGCGTGCTCGCTGAGCGCCATGAGGAGATCTTCGCCGTCGATCCGGTAGACCACGCAGTCATCGCCGGCATCGACGCTGGCCGTGCGGGGCCGGCGCTCGATGAGCCCGATCTCGCCGAAACCGTCGCCGGGCTGCATGGTGCGCACGAACGCCCCGGGCGCCCCCGGCTCGTGCACTGGAACGATTGACACCGTCGCCGTACCGGCCTCGAGCACGTAGAACGCGTCGGGCTCGTCGCCCTGCTGGATGAGCCGCTCGCCGGTGGCCGGGGTGATCCGCTGCGCCGATGCGGCCAGTCGTTCGATCACCGAGCGAGGAGCGGCCGCGAAGATCCCGAGGCTCTCGAACCGGGTGATGACCGGTTCGAGCTCGACGAGGCGGTGCGAGGTGATCCGGTCGATGACCCTGATCTTCGGGTAGACGAGCACGACCAGAGCCGGGATGCCCACGCCGTAGATGACGAGCGTGGTGTCGAGGCCGAAAGCCGACAGGAGGATGGGGGTGAGCAGGGCGCCGAGTGAGATGGCTCCGAGGACGAGGCCGAAGTAGACGCCGAAGACCCGAGCGATGACGTCGCCGGGCAGTGAGCGCTGCAGCGCGGTCGCGGCGAGCACATCGACCACCATCGTCGCGAACCCCCGCACGACCACGATCGCGAAGGCCGCCCCGGGGGCGCTGACCTGGGTGAGCAACAGGTCCGGCCCTGCGTAGGCGATCATCCCGATCGAGATGATGATGCCCAGGCGAGGAAGGGACGCCAGGCGGTTGATGAACGGGGCGGCCAGGAGTCCGCCTACGCCGAGGGCGGCGAGCAGCAGGCCGAAGCCGTCTGGTCCGGTGCCGAGCCGGTCCTCGCCGAGCACCACGAACAGCACCGTGTCGGTGCCGTACAGGAACGAGGCCGCCACGCTGAACCCGACCAGCACGGCGGCCACCGAGCTGGAGCCGATGGCACGGAAGCCAACCGACGCTTGACGCAGGAAGCCGGCCTGACCGCCCTCGGTGACGTCGACGGGCCGGGTGCGGACAGTGATGCGCGACACCGCCCAGGCCGAGAACACGAAGGTGAGGCCGTTGAAGAAGAACGTGAGCGTCGGGGTCGAGACGGCCAGCAAGACGGCCCCGATGCCTGGGCCGACGATCACGGCAAGGTTCTCGACCACGCTGTTCAGGGCGTTGGCGGAGGCCAGGTCGTCCTCGCCCACGAGCTGCGGCGTCATGGCCGCCACCGAGGGTCCGTAGGTGGTCGAGACCAGCGAGGTCATGGCCGCCAGCACGATCGCGGCCAGGACTGGTCCGTCGACCGCCGCCACGAGGCACAGAGCGGCCATGATGCCGGCGCAGGTGAGGTCGATCACGATCATCAGCAACCGGCGCTCGAAGCGCTCGGCGATCACGCCGGCATAGGTGCTGAACAGCAGGGCGGGGACGAACCGCCCGACCGTCACCGCCCCGACCCAGACCGCCGACCCTGTCTGGTCGAACACGAACACCGCCAGGGCGACCGTGTAGGCCCAGCTCCCGATGAACGAGACCGTGGTGCCCACGAACAGCCACCGGAAGTCCCGGTGGCGCATCGCCGGTCGAAAGGAGCCCCGCCGTTCAGCCATCGCGGCGGACTGTAGGGCCAACGAAGGGCACGACCTGGTGATCGATCGCGCCGGTGCTCGCTCGCTCCGCACCCGGAACGAGTCGGGGGAATCGGCCGGGATGCCGAGGGCGCCGTCTTCGAGCTTCACTTTCGGGAGCCATCTGTCGTACACGGCCTTCACGATGAAGCGCGTCGGAACGCCCAGCCGTGGCGCGGCCTCCGCCGGGGCAGCACTTCGCTCTCAGTGACGGCACACCCCCTTCATCGAGCCGTGCGCGGAACGGGATCATCGGAGGGGTCGCTCAAGCTCACCCTGCGACTCGGCACGAAGGGTGTGATGCCGTTGGCCAGGTGGCGCCAAATGCCCGCTCGGGGAGCGCTGTGCCAGGGCCCGGGCGTTCTTCAGCGGGCGGCGCCAGCGACGAAGATGGCCACGATGTAGGTGGCGTGCTGTTCGAGTGACACCCGGCCCGGTCGTATCGCAACCTGGTGCGGGGATCGGCGCGGGAGGCGGCTTCTTGGATGTCGCGAACGGGGACGCCACCGTCGAGGGCAGCCGCGATGAACCCGTATCGCAGGGTGGGGGGTCCGACCCGTTTGGGGATCCCAGCCGCCGGCCGTACGCCGCACGATCCGGGCGCGGCATGCCGATGCGTGGTCTGACAGTGTGGGCCGATGTCCGTACATGAGGCGGTCGTTGGTGCGCTGGCGCGGCTCGACGCAGCGGCCGACCTCGGCGCGGTGGTGGCCCGTGCCGACGGCGCGGCCCTGCGCGCCGCTGACGAGATGGACGCATCTCCGGATCGTCCGCCGTGGGCGGGTCGTACGATCACCGTGAAGGACTGGATCGACGTCGCCGGATTCCCGTGCGAGGGCGAGTCGCCGCAGCGCACTGGACGGGTGCCCTCCCGCGATGCCAGCGCAGTGGCGCGGCTCCGAGCGGCGGGGGCGATCGTGATCGCGAAGACCCAACCCGGCGCCGATCATCCGCTGCACGGCACCTGCGTGCATCCGCACGATCCGGCCCGCGCTCCCGGCGGCTCGTCGAGTGGAGAGGCCGCGCTCATCGGGCGCGGTGCCTCGACGCTGGGCCTCGGCAGCGACTCGGGCGGCAGCATCCGGCTGCCGGCCGCGTGGTGCGGCGTCGTGGGCATGAAGCCCTCCGCCGGTCTGGTGCCCACCACCGGCCACTTCCCGCGGGTGGGCGATCGGAGCGACGGGCGCACGGTGATCGGCCCCCTCGCGAGCAGGGTGGCCGATGCGGCCGCAGCGCTGCGGGTGATCGCCGGCCCCGACGGGGTCGACGCTGGGTGCGTGCCGGTCCGGATGGGCACCGAGAGCGATGTCCGACTGGCGGGTCTGCGCGTCGCCGTGGTCACCGGTGACGGCGGCTGGACGCCGGCCCCGTCGACGCAGGCAGCAGTCGCCCGCACGCTCCACTACATGAGCGCCGCCGGCGCGATCGTGGTGGCCGACGTGCTACCCGCGCACCTCGACGAGTCGCTCGACATCACCCTGCGCTACTGGCGCCGTACCGCGCACGACCCGGCACTGACGGGAGTCGAGGTCGACGTGCAGTTGCGCGACTGGGACCGCTTCGCGAGCCGTATGGCCCGCGCGTCCGAACGCTTCGACGTGGTGGTCGGTCCCGTGGTGCGCGATGTCGCGCCGCTCGCCCGGAGGCTGACGGGCGACGACTTCGTCTTCACCCTGCCGTGGAGCCTCGCCGGTTGGCCAGCGATCAGCCTTCCCGCTGGCACCGACGAAGACACCGGTCTCCCCCTCGCAGTACAGATCGCCGCACCCCGCTGGCATGACCACGTCGTGGTCGCCGTCGCCGGCCACCTCGAACCGCTGCTGCGCTCCTCCTGACTTCCCCGTGTGATCGGGAGGTCCTGAACGCAGAGCACGGTCCTGGCGCGTCCTGTGCACAGCGGATGTGCTGCGATGGTCCGATGGAGCGAGCCATCGGCAGGCAGCGTGTCAACGAAAGAGCCACCGAACAGCGCGCTTCTCGTGGTGGTGATCGCGCCACCCAGCTTCACGGTGCGCGACGAGATCCTCATCTTCCCCGCTGGGCCACTAGCTGCCGATCGGCGCTCGGCGGCGCTGCCCGGCGGTTGGGGTGTGATGAGCTGTCAGGGTGGGTGCGGTTGATCGTCGGACCAGGGTCCTTGGGGTGGTTGCCGACCTTGCCGCACGGCATGGTGTCGGGCCGCTTGACCTGACGATCCTCAAAGACTCGAACAACACCGTTGTAGATCTGGGACCCCCTCGAGTCGTCGCCAAGGTAGCGACAACAACCCTTTCGAGCCGCCGTGACGCCTTCGCTCAGGAGTTCGCCGTGCTCCAGCACCTCCGCTCGTCTCGCGCCCCGGTTGTCCGCCTCAGCGACAAGCTGCCACACGGTCCGCACGAGTTGGACGGGCTACGCGTGCTGTTCCTCGACCGCGTGCGTGTCATCGCTGATCCCGTGGCCGTGGACGACGCCGTCGATGCGCTCGACCAGGTTCACGTAGCGCTGGCCGGGTTCGACGAGCCCGTTGCCGCCTTCACTGACTCGCTCGCCCACGCCCTCGCGCTCTACAGCGACGAGACCGTCACACAGACCCTGGAACCCATCGAGCGGCGTTTCTGCATCGCCGCCGGCGAACGACTCCTCGCGGACTTCTCGCGCGACGCCGGTCAGCCGATGGTGCTCCACGGCGACCCTTGGATCGGCGGCAACCTTGTCGCCACGAGCCAGGGACCGGTCCTGCTCGACTTTGAGGCCGTTTGCGTCGGGCCACGCGAGTGGGACCTGTCTTCGCTGGGAGAAGGTGCCGGGCCGCACGGCCGACCTTCGCTGTTCGAGCGATGCCTGGCGGCGCGTAGCTTCCTTGTTGCTGCTCTTTGCTTGGCGCAGCCCGGACGCGCACTCGAAATCGACGAGGCCGCTACCTGCCATCTCATGCTCCTACACGAACGGATGCCGCGCTGATCCTGAAGTCTGCTTGCTCAGAGCATGCGGATGCAGGTGGCTGCGACGGCACGCCACCAGCGCCGATCTGCGATCTGAGCGGCTGACGCCGGCATGCCACTTCACAGACCCACGTGCTAGTTGGCAGGGCCTGCGATCAGCACGACCTTGGCGCTCTTTGATGCACCGCTGATGTCGGTCCACGTGATCGGCAGCTCATCGCCGCCGTGGCGCCCCTTCAGGGTGGCCCGCAGCGTGTCCGGCCCGGTGATGGGCTTGCCCCCGAGCGAGGTGATGACGTCGCCGGCCTGGAGGCCGATCTTGTCGGCCGGGGTGCCCGGGACGACGGCCGCGATGCGGGTGATGGACGTCGATGCGCCCGCCGCTGTCGGGTCCTGGAGCTCGATGCCGAGGAAGCCGGGCGTGCCGATCGTGATGCCCTCGAGCTCCTTGCCGCCCTCGATCTTCTTGGCGATGCTCAGCGCGTGGTTGATGGTGATGGCGTAGGCGTCGTTGATGCCCCGACGCGAGTTGGACGTGGTCGAACCCGCAGTGTTCATCCCGATGACCTTGCCGGCGGCGTCGTACAGCGGGCCGCCCGAGTCGCCGGGACGCACGGCGGCGTCGGTCTCGATGAGGCCGGTGAGGTCCTCGGCGTTGTCTCCGTTGGGATCTGAGGCCGTGATCGACTGGTCAAGGCCGGTGACCTTGCCGGTCACCACGCTCGGAGCGCCGCCCTTGCCGCCGGCATTGCCCACGGCGGTCACTGCGTCGCCGATGGCTACCGAACCTGCGTCGCCCAAGGTGATCGGGGTCAGCCCGGACGCGCCTTTGAGCTGGAGCAGGGCAACATCCTCGGCGGGGGCGGTGCCGACGACCGTCGCCTCATAGGTTCGGCCCGTCGACACCACCGTGACGCTGACCGTGGTCGAGCCCCTCACGACGTGGTTGTTGGTGAGGATCCTGCCGTCGGCCGTCAGCAGCATTCCGGTTCCAGCCGCGGCGGCCCCTTCGAAGCCGAGCTTGGTGTTGATGTCGACGACCCCGATGCTCAATGCCGACCGTGTCGCACTGGGTGTGTCGGACGATGGCGGCGCTGAAGTGCTCGGTGCCGACGGTGTCGATGGCGCCGGAAACCCCGAGTCGTTCGGCGTCGTCGACGGGGTGGCGGGGACGGTGCTGGGCGGTGCGGTGATGACCGAGGGCCGCGCTGAGAGGCGGTCGTTGTCAGCGACCTGGGCGACCGTGTAGCCGACCGTGGTGACGAGCAGCGCGATGACGGCGGCGATCGCCGCGATCGCGAGGGAGCGGCGCCCTCGCCGAGCAGGGGCAACCGCGGCGGGGACCGAGGACAGTGCAGGAGGAGCGGGCCACACGTAGCGCACGGCCGTGGTGGGATCCGGGGCCGCCCACGGGCTGCGCGGCGTTTGGTGCTGCTCGGTCACGACTGCTCCCAAGGTCAGGGGGTGTGCCCGATCAACGCCCCCTGACTCTGGTTGGTTCCCAAGGTCAGTCGATCAGGGATGGGCGTAGCGCATGAAGATCCCGTGTTGCCGGGGCCCAATGGTCCATCGGAACCGGCTGCGATGCTCCAGTTCGACTCATCTCGCCCGTTGACTTACCCACCGCGGGTTCTGGCCGCGATCAGGCGGGGTCAGCGGCCGCTGACCGCGACGTAGTCCCGCTCGTCGGACCCGATGTAGGCCTGCCGCGGACGGCTGATCTTCTGCTCCTTGTCGCCGAGCAGCTCGACCCAGTGCGCCAGCCAGCCGGACGTGCGCGGGATGGCGAACAGCACCGTGAACATCTCCATCGGGAAGCCCATGGCCTGGTAGATCAGCCCCGAGTAGAAGTCGACGTTCGGGTACAGCTTGCGGCTGATGAAGTAGTCGTCGCTGAGGGCGGCTTCCTCGAGCTTGAGCGCGACGTCGAGCAGCGGGTTCTTCCCCGTCACCTCGAACACGTCGTAGGCCATCTTCTGCACGATTCGGGCCCGCGGGTCGTAGTTCTTGTACACCCGGTGGCCGAACCCCATCAGCTTGCCCTTGCCCTGCTTCACGCTCTCGATGAAGGCGGGGACGTTGTCGATGCTCCCGATCTCCTCGAGCATCTTGATGGCGGCCTCGTTGGCGCCGCCGTGGAGCGGGCCGTAGAGCGCGGCCGCGGCCGCCGCCGCGGCCGAGTAGGGGTCGGCGTGGCTGGAGCCCACCACCCGCATGGCAGTGGTGCCGCAGTTCTGCTCGTGGTCGGCGTGGAGGATGAACAGCACGTCGAGAGCGCGCTCGAGCACGGGGTTCACCTCGTACGCGCCCACCTTCCACATCATGTTGAGGAAGTTGGCGGCGTAGCTCAGGTCGTTGTCCGGGTAGACGGTGGGCATGCCGACGCTGAACCGGTGGCAGTAGGCAGCCAGGGTCGGCATCTTGGCGATCAGCCGCAGGATCTGCTTGTTGCGGTTGTCGGCGCTCTCGATGTCCTTGGCCTCTGGGTAGAAGGTCGACAGCGCGGCCACACCCGACACCAGCATCCCCATCGGGTGGGCGTCGTAGTGGAACCCCTCCATGAAGCGCTTGCGCATGTTCTCGTGCAGGAACGTGTGGTGCGTGACCTCGTGGGTCCACGCCGCGAGCTGATCGCCCGACGGCAGCTCGCCGGTGAGGAGGAGGTAGGCGACCTCGAGGTAGGTCGAGTGCTCGGCCAGCTGCTCGATCGGATACCCCCGGTAGCGCAGGATCCCGACGTCACCGTCGAGGTAGGTGATCGCGCTGGCGCAGGCCGCCGTCGACAAGAAGGCGGGGTCGTACATGCGCAGATCGGGATCGAGCTCGCGCAGCGCCGAAGACGCAAACGTGCCGTTCAAGATCGGGACGGTGACCGTCTTGCCGGTTCGGTCATCGATGAGCGTGATCGTGTCGGCCACCACTGGTCCCTTCGTCATGGTTGTTGCCCCGCGTCGGAGGATAGGTCGACCGCAGACCGACGGTCACCTTGAGGTGCTGGTGACCCCCGTCGGCCGACCGCCTCACCGCTACGGTGCGCCAATGGTCCAGCGGCTGGTGTTCCCCCTTCGTCGGCGTGCCGGTCTGAGCCGCGACGAGTTCCAGGCCTACTGGTGGGGGACCCACGGCCCGCTGGTGGCCGAGCGGGCCGAGCGCCTCGGCATCCGCAGGTACCAGCAGGTCCACACGGTGCGCCCGGCCCGCGAAGGGACTGTCGACGGCTTCGACGGGATCGCCGAGCTGTGGCTCGACGGGGTGACGGCCACCGCCGACGCCGACGAGCGCCGGGCGCTTGGGGCCGACCTTCTGGCTGACGAGCAACGGTTCATCGACCTGGCCCGCTCGCCCCTGTGGATGGCCGACGAGGTGCTGCTGCGGGACGGCGCGATGGACGGGTTGCGCCTCACCGCGTTCCTGCGTCGCCAGCCACAGCTCACCCGCGCCGAGTTCTCGAAGCACTGGCGTGAGGTCCACGCACCGCTCGCCCTGGCCAACCCCGACGTCTTCGGCTTCCGCCGCTACGTGCAGCTCCACACCACCGATGACGCCGAGAGCTTTGCGCTGCGGGCGCCCCGCGGCGCGCCTGCGCCTTTCGACGGCACGAGCGAGGTGTGGCTCGACGAGGTCCACCCCGACCCGGCCCACGCCGCCGAGGTGCGCGCCGCCGTCGACGCCGACGAGGCCAGCATCTTCATCCGAGCAGAGAGCCCCGTGATGCTGGGCGAGGTGCGGGTGGTGGTGGACCGGGCCTGACCGGTCAGTCCATCCGCAGGCCGCCGTCGACGTTGAGCGTCTGGCCCGTGATGTAGCTGGCATCGTCGCTGGCCAGGAAGGCAACGGCGGCTGCCTGCTCGCTGGGGCGGCCTTGTCGGCCCCACGGCACTCGGGCCACCGCGCCCTTGCGGGGTGCCTCGGCGTCGAGGCCGAACCGGGCCGCAGTGCGGGCAAAGGTGCCGTCCATCATGTCGGTGTCGGTCGTGCCGGGGCAGATGCAGTTCACCCGGATCCGGTGCGGGGCGAGCTCGACGGCCAGTTGCTGCGTGAGGCCGATCATCGCCCACTTGGTGGCGCAGTAGGCGCCGTAGCTCGGCAGGCCCTGGCGGCCCGCCATCGAGGAGATGTTGACGATGCAACCACCGCGATCGGCGTCACGCATCGCTCGTCCCGCGGCCTTGGTGACGAGGTACAGCCCGTTGAGGTTCACGTCGACGGTGCGGTACCAGTTGGCATCATCCATGTCGAGGATCGGCGCCGCCCCGGCCTCGCTCGGCAGCGCTGCATTGTTGACGAGCACGTCGATGCCGCCGAGCCCGTCGACGACGCCCCCGACCATCGCCGCCACGTCGGTGGCCACGGCCACGTCGCCTTCGATGGCGACGGCCCGTCCGCCGGCGGCCACGATCTCGGCCGCCACCGAGTGGACGCCCCGCCACCCCTCGGCTTGCTCGTGGGCCGGGAACGTGGCCGGGTCGCGCCGCAGGCCGGTGACGGCCAGGGCGCAGCCCTCCTCGGCCAGACGCAGGGCGATGGCCCGGCCGATCCCTCGCTTGCGTGCCGCACCGGTGACCAGCGCGACCTTCCCTTCGAGCCCGTTCATGCGCGCAACGTACCTGCCGCCCGCCACCACGGCCGAGGAGAGCAATGGTCAACGCGTCAGTGCAGGTCGAGGCGGACCGCTACGGCCCGCTGCTCGTCGGCCCCGAGCACCGACTTCGCGAGGCTCCAGACGCCGTCGAACACCTCGGCCGGTGCCGTCGCCCTCGTCCCGCCCAGCAGCTCGGTGCGGTCGCCCTCGTCCCGCCCAGCAGCTCGGTGCGGTCGTCCACGTTCATCGCCGGAAACATCACTGCCAACGCGCTCATGAGATGGAGAAGTACTCGCGTTCGGTGCGCCGCTCGTTCGAGGTCGATGGCGCCATCGGTCCGGGTCGAGCCGTGCCGTTGCCGACCCTGGCCGACTGCCAGAGCCGCGTTGCCGTGCCGGCGATGGTGCGCGGTGAGCTGGTTGGGGTGCTCGTGGTCGACAGTCCCCTTCCGGTGGTGTTCGGCGATGAGGACGAGGCGATCCTGGCCGTCATCGCGACGCTGATCGCTCAGATGGTCGACATCGAACGGTCGAGTGCCGAGGTCAGCGAGCGGGTTGCTTCGCGGTCGCGGGCCGTCGCCAGGCCGCCGTCGAGTGGTGAGACCCACCTTCGGTTCTTTGCCGAGGACGGCAGCGTCTTTCTCGATGGCGACTACTTGATTCGTGGCGTTGCCGGTCGGATCCTGTGGTCCGTGGTGCGGCGGAACGAGCAGACAGGCCAGACCGAGTTCACCAACAAGGAGCTCCGCCTCGACCGCTCGCTCGACCTCCCCGGCTTTCGTGACAACCTCGACACTCGTCTGGTGATGTTGAAGCGGCGCGTCGACGAGCGCGAAGCACCGATTCGTCTCGATCGAAGTGGGCGGGGTCGGTTCGAGCTGCGGCTCTCCACGTCCATGCGACTCGAGGAGCACGGCTGACCGAACGTGCGCACGGTTGGTCTCAGAGTGGGCTGTTGTCGTGCTTGCGGGGCACCATCGGCTCGCGCTTGGACGTGAGCAGCTCGAGCGCGGCGGCGATCTCGCGGCGGGTGTCGGCGGGATCGATCACGGCGTCGACGTAGCCGCGCTCGGCGGCGATGTAGGGGTTGAGGAGCCGCTCGTCGTACTCGCGCTCGAGCCGGGCGCGGTCTTCGGGCGACTCGCGGCGGTGGAGGATCTCGACGGCACCCTTGGCCCCCATCACCGCCAGCTCGGCGCCCGGCCAGGCGAGGCACAGGTCGTTGCCCATTCGCTTGGAGTCCATGACGATGTAGGCGCCGCCATAGCTCTTGCGCACGATCACGCACACCCGGGGCACCGTCGCCCGGCCATATGCGAACACGAGCTGGGCTCCGTGGCGGATCATGCCCCGCCACTCGAGGTCCTTGCCGGGGTAGAAGCCGGGCGTGTCGACGAGCGTGACGAGCGGCAGGTTGAGCGCGTCGCACGAGTTGACGAACCGCGCGCCCTTCTGCGACGCGGGGATGTCGAGGGTGCCGGCGATGGCGAGCGGCTGGTTGCCGAGGATGCCGATGGGGCGGCCGTCGATGGTGCCGTAAGCGGTGACGAGGTTCGGCGCCCACCGCGCCCGCACCTCGAGCAGCTCGCCATGGTCGACCACGGCCCGCATGACATCGCGGATGTCGTAGGAGCCGGTGGGGGAGGCGGGCACCACGGTGCGCAGCTCGGGGCAGAAGCGGTCGACGGGGTCGTCGACGGGCCAGCGTGGCGGGAGCTCGCTGTTGTTGTTCGGGAAGTAGGCGAGCAGGTGGCCGAGGGCATCCCAGGCTGCATCGCGATCGGGCACGACCAGGCTCGCCACGCCGCTGGACCGCGCGTGGGCAGCCGCCCCACCCAGCTCAGCGTTGTCGATGTGCACGCCGGTGAACTCGGCGACCATCGTCGGCCCGCTCACGAACGCGTAGGAGTCCTCGGTCATCACGACGTGGTCGGCCAGGCCGAGGAGCAGTGCTGGACCCGACACGGCGGGTCCGGAGACGGCCATGAGCACGGGCACCATGCCCGAGCAGGCGGCGAGCGCACGCGCCGCGCCGCCCCAGCCGTGCAGGGCGGCCATGCCTTCGACGATGTCGGCCCCGCTCGACTCGATGAGCGCGAGGAGCGGCACCTGCTCGTGAGCGGCGACGCGAGCGGCCTCGGCCAGCGTGTCAGACGCCCCGGAGCTGAGTGCTCCCTTGCGCACCGACCCGTCGAGCTCGGCGATCACCACTCGGCGGCCGTCGACTTCATCGACCCGGGCCTTGACCGCGCCCGGCGCGAGCGAGCGGATCGGGAAGGGGCGCACGGCGCGGAGGTTACGGGACCGACGAAGGTGGTGAGGTGAGCCGGACCCCGGGCTGTCTGGGTCCGATGCGCTCGATCACCGCATGGATGACGTCGCCGACGGCCCGCGCCGGCGCCGACGCCAGATCTCGTCGCCGTCGCAGCAGGCCCACCGAACGTCGGGGCAGACCGGGGACGGTGATGCGGTGGAAGTCGCCCCGAAGCCAGCTCGGCACGGCGGTGGCCGGGACGATGGCAGGCCCGAAGCCCTCGAAGGCCAGCGAGGTCAGGAGGCGGACGCCGTCGATCTCGGCCAGTGGCACGAGGCGCACGTCGTGATGGCGGGCGGCGGCATCGAGCTCGTCGCGCAAGGCCGTCCCCGGCGGCGTGAGCAGCAGCGGGAGGCCGGCCAGCTCCTCGAGCTCGACGGTCACCCGGTCGGCCAATGGGTGGGTGCCCGACACCAGCAGGAGCAGCTCCTCGTCGAACAGCGGCTCAATCACGAGGTCGGGGTCGGTACGGCGGAGGTTCGCGATGGCGAGGTCGGCGCCGCCGCTCAACAGCAGGGGGATGAGGCTGCTGCTGCTGCCCTCGATGATCGTGCTGTGCACGTGGGGGTGGCGTCGTCGGAGCTCCGTCAGGACCCTGGGCATGAGCCATCGTCCGGTGGTGCCGATCACGCCGAGGCGGGCGTCGCCGGCGACCTCGTTGCCGAGCGAGGCCACGTCGGCGGTGAGCGCATCAAGCTCGTGCTGGATGCGTCGAGCCCGCAGCAGCACCGCCTGGCCGGCGGCGGTCGGCTGCATCGTGTCCCGATCGACGAGGGCGAGCCCCAGCTCCTTCTCGAGGTTCGCCACGTGCGCCGACACGTTGGACTGCACGGTGAACAGCGCCCGGGCCGCCTCGGTGAAGCTGCCGTGGTCGGCCACCGCGGCGAGCGCGGCGAGCTGTTTGAGGTCCATCGCTGCTAACGATAGTTCCCATCGCTGCAAGCTGTTTGTAAGATTGTCGGACTTTGTGCATACTTTCACCAACAGATCGATGCGGGACGTTCCCCCAACGCCCGCCTCGAAGTGAGCCCAAGAAGCGAACCCCCCATTCGCAGGGCTCTCGGTCGAGAGGCCCGGCGTCCCCACGCCGGGCCTTTCCCGTTCTTGCCACCTATCGCGCCAGCGCACGGCTACCGTCGACGTTCATGGGCCAGGGAGCAGCGTTCTTCGATCTCGACCGCACGTTGCTGGCTGGTGCCAGCGGCCCGGTCTTCAGCGAGGCCATGCGCAAGACCGGGCTGGTGTCGCGGTCGATGCCGGGCGAGAACCTCGTGTACCGGCTGTTCAACACCGTCGGTGAGACCCTGCCGGCCATGGCGCTGGCGCGACAGGGTGCGGCCCTGGCCAAAGGGCGCTCACGCGCTGCGGTGCAGGAGGCTGCCGAGCTTGCGGCCGCCACGCTCGGCACCTTGGTGCAGCCCTTCGCCAACCGGCTGTTCGTCGAGCACCGCGCTGCTGGCCGGCCGTTGGTGCTGACCACGACAACCCCGTACGACCTCGTCAAGCCGCTGGCCGACCTCCTCGGGTTCGACGACGTGGTGGCCACCCGGTACGGCGTCAAGTCCGACGGCACCTACGACGGCACGATCGCGGGGTCCTTCGTGTGGTCCACCGGCAAACTCGACGGGGTCAAGGCCTGGGCCGAGGCCCACGACGTCGACCTGGCCCAGAGCTGGGCCTACTCCGACAGCGTCTATGACGCCCCGCTGCTCTCGGCCGTCGGCCACCCGGTGGCCGTCAACCCCGACCCCCGCATGGTGATGTTGGCGCTCGCTCGCCGCTGGCCGACCCTCCACCTCGACGTGCCCCCGGGCGTGCCCAAGCTGCTCGGGGTCGAGCCCCAACGGGTCGCGCTCACCTTCACCCGGCCCGAGCTCGTTCCCTACGCCCGCTTCGACATCAGCGGCGTCGAGCACATCCCGCGCCAGGGCGGGGCGATCATCGTGGCCAACCACCGCTCCTACTTCGACGTGACGGCGATGGCGATGACCATCGCCAAGTCGGGCCGGACCGTGCGCTTTCTTGGCAAGAAGGAGGTCTTTGACGCGCCGATCGTCGGTCAGTTGGCCAAGGCGTTCGGGGGTATCCGCGTCGATCGGGGGACCGGCTCCGACGAACCCCTGCTCGAGGCCGCCGAGGCGCTGGCGGCCGGCGAGCTGGTGGCGATCATGCCCCAGGGCACGATCCCGCGCGGTCCTTCGTTCTTCGACCCTGAGTTGAAGGGTCGTTGGGGGGCCGCCCGCCTGGCCCAGCTCGCGCTGGTGCCCGTGATCCCGATCGGGTTGTGGGGCACCGAGAAGGTCTGGCCCCGTAGTGCTCGCCTGCCGAACCTGCTCAACCTCACCAGCCCGCCCACGATCACGGTCCGAGTCGGGGCCCCGGTCGAGCTGAAGCACAGGAGCCTCGACAAGGACACCAGGCGCATCATGACCGCGATCGTCGGCCTGCTCCCGCCCGAGGCCAGGGTCGCCCACGATCCGACCGCCGAGGAGCTGGCCCTGACCTACCCCCATGGCTACAAGGGGAAGCCCGAGGCCGAGACCGAACGCCGCCCCGGCACCGACTGATCAGTAAGCGCCGTGGGCGCGCAGCTCGCTGACTGCTTGGGTGAGATCGCGCTCCCTGGCGAACCCGCGGTCGGCGATGAGTGCGACCGCAGCGGCCGCTTGGTCCCAGTCGTGCTCGGTCGCTACCGCCGCGAGCGCAACGAGGTCGTCAGCGTCCTGGGGCCGATTCCGGTCGTCTCGGGCGAGAACCTTCATCGCTATCAGGTGACCGGCGGTGGCCACGGGAAGGACCAGGCCTGGAAGGACCTCGATGTCTTCGGCGTCGGCGACGCACTCGGCTTCGATGCCCGACGAGGCGAACAGCAGGTCGAGGATCGGGCCGCCGCTGATGGGGGCCTGAAGCCGAGCGGTGGTCAACCGGCCCGCTCGGAGGTGCTCGACTGCCGCGAGCACCACGTAGCCACGGGCGACGAGCAGGGCCACAAGGGCCTCGGCTTCGGCGTCGGTGCCGACCGAGACCGCCAGGTCGGCGTCCCTTGTGAGACGCGGCTCGGCTCGCGTCGAGACCGCCAGCCCACCGACGAGGGCGAACGCACTGCCGGCTTCTCGCAGGTCGGATGCCGCGCGGCGGAGCAGTTGCTCCAAGTCGGTCATGGGGACCGAGGGAGGCTGACGGATCGGCCCTCGGCATCGCCCGTGGGGGCGCCGCGCCGGTCGTGCATCCACGCGTCGACCACGACCGCGATCTCGTCGTCGGTGGCGTCGGGGTGCTCGCGGCGGTGGCGTTGGGCTCGCAGCTGCTGACCGATCTCGACGAGCTCCAGCGCCCCGGCCAACGGATAGCGAGCGCGAGCCGTCATACCGCAATGGTACTGGCCGAGGTGTGGCCGAGGCCTTGCGCTATCGCCCGAGGCCTCGGGCGCGGATGATGTTGAGCGCCGATCCGGCCCGGAACCACTCGAGCTGCTCCGGGCTGAAGGTCTGGATGCACTGGAAGTCGATCAGGGTGCCATCGGGCTTCTTGATCTGGCAGTGCACCGGCTCGTCAGGGGCGAGCTGCGCGAGTCCCAGCACGCTGATGCGGTCGTCCTCGCCGATCTGGTCGTAGGTGGCGGGGTCGGCGAACGTGAGCGGCAGCATCCCCTGCTTCTTCAAGTTGGTCTCGTGGATGCGGGCGAACGACCGGGCGAAGATCACCTTGCCGTTGCGAAACCTCGGCTCCATCGCGGCGTGCTCGCGCGACGAGCCCTCGCCGTAGTTCTGGTCGCCGATGGCGCACCACTCGACGTCTTGCTCCATGTAGCGCTTGGCGATGTCGGGGAAGCTGCGGGTGGCGCCATCGGTGATGTCCTTGCCCTCGCCCACCGCACCGGTGAACGCGTTGACGACGCCGATGAAGAGGTTGCCGGAGATGTTCTCGAGGTGACCGCGGTAGGTGAGCCACTTGCCCGCGGCCGAGATGTGATCGGTGGTGCACTTGCCCTGCGCCTTCATGAGCACGGGCAGGTCGACGTAGTCGAAGCCGTCCCACGGCGTGAACGCCTCGAGGAGCTGCAGTCGGTCCGACGACGGGTCGACCGTGATCACGATCGCGCTGCCGTCAACGGGCGGGGCGATGAACGTGTCTTGGCCGGGGTCGTAGCCCCGGGCCGGCAGGATCTCGCCGACGGGCGGGTCGAGGCGAACCTCGACCCCTTCGTCGTTGGTGATCGTGTCGGTGAGCGGGTTGAAGTCGAGCGTGCCCGCCAACGCATACGCGATCACGGTGTCGGGCGACGTGACGAACGCCAGGGTGTTGGCGTTGCCGTCGTTGCGCTTCGGGAAGTTGCGGTTGTAGCTGTTGAGGATCGTGTTCTTCTTCGACGGGTCGAGGTCGGTGCGGTCCCACTGGCCGATGCACGGCCCGCAGGCGTTGGCCAGCACCTCGGCCCCGATGGCCTCGAGGTCGGCCAGCAGCCCGTCGCGCTCGATGGTGGCCCGGACCTGCTCGGAGCCAGGGGTGACCAGCAACTGGGTCTTGGCTCGCAAGCCCTTGGCCGAAGCCTGGCGGGCGATCGAGGCAGCGCGCGTGATGTCCTCGTACGACGAGTTGGTGCACGAGCCGATCAACGCCGAGCTGATCTCGAGCGGCCAGCCGTTGTCGCGGGCCGCCGAACCGATGGTGGCCGTGGTGTGGGCCAGGTCCGGGGTGGCCGGCCCGTTGATGAGCGGCATGAGCTCGTCGAGGTTGATCTCGACGACACGGTCGTAGTAGCGACCCGGCTCGACCTCGACCTCGGGATCAGCCCGCAGGTGAGCGGCGACGGCGGTGGCTGCGTCGGCAATCGCCTCGCGACCTGTCGCCTTCAGGTAGGCGGCCATGTTGGGGTCGTACGGGAAGATGCTGCAGGTGGCGCCGATCTCCGCCCCCATGTTGCAGATCGTGCCTTTGCCGGTGGCGCTGATCGTGTCGGCGCCGGGACCGAAGTACTCGACGATGGCACCCGTGCCACCGGCCACGGTCAAGATGTCGGCCACCTTCAAGATCACGTCCTTGGGCGACGACCACCCGCTGAGCGACCCGGTCAGGTGCACGCCGATCACCTTGGGCCAGCGAACGTTGAAGGGGAACCCGGTCATCACGTCGACGGCGTCGGCGCCGCCGACGCCGATGGCCACCATGCCCAGCCCGCCCGCGTTGGGCGTGTGGCTGTCGGTGCCGATCATCATCCCGCCGGGGAACGCGTAGTGCTCGAGCACCACCTGGTGGATGATGCCCGATCCCGGACCCCAGAAGCCGATCCCGTACTTGGCCGACACCGAGCGCAGGAAGCCGTACACCTCGCTGTTGATGTCGAGCGCGAACTTGAGGTCGATGTTGGCGCCGGCCTTGGCTTGGATCAGGTGATCGCAGTGCACCGTCGATGGGGCCGCCACCTGGGACAGTCCGGCGGTCATGAACTGCAGCAGCGCCATCTGCGCAGTGGCGTCCTGCATCGCGACGCGATCGGGGTGGAAGTCCGCGTAGCTGCGGCCCCGCTCCATCTCCTGGTGCTCAGGATCAGAGAGGTGGTTGACGAGCACCTTCTCGGTCAGCGTGAGTGGGCGGCCGAGGCGTCGCCGGGCGGTGGCGACCCGATCCGGCAGGGTGTCGTAGACGCCCTGGACGAGCTCGATCGGCGTGCCGGCGGTGACGGTCATGGTGGGGACCCCCTGGGGGAGCGAGGAGCGGATGTAGACAAGTATAAGACAAGTAAGGTCCGAGCGCCAGGAGCGTAAGCGGCTTGTAGGGTCCGCGCCGGTGCGAACGATCAGATACCGGGAGATCGCATCGGCCTTGCGGGAGCGGATCGACGGGGGCGAGTTCCCCTCGGGGCGGCTGCTGCCCAGCGAGGCCGAGCTCTCGGCGGGCTACGACGCCAGCCGCGTCACGGTCAGGCGGGCGCTCGAGGTGCTTCGAGACGAGGGCCGGCTCGATTCCCAGCAGGGTGTGGGCTGGTTCGTGGCCGGCGATCCCATGCGTCAGAGCCTCGGCCGGTTGTCCACCATCGAGGCGCAGCTGGCGGCCTCGGGCCGCCACCCCGAGCGCCAGATCCTCGAGTACGCCTTCGTGTCGTCGCCAGCGCGCGTCAAGGCCGTGCTCGGAGGTGGCCAGGTGCTCAAGGTGCGCCGGCTCAACCTGGCCGACGGCGAGCCGTTCGCCCTCGTCACGGTGTGGTGCCCGGCAGCCCTCGGTCGTGAGTTGAGTCTGGCCGACGTCCAGCGCTCGCCGTTCTACGAGCTGCTCGACGTCCGCTTGGGCGGCGCCGTCCAGACCATCGGCGCCGCGGCGGCCTCCGCCGCCGACGCCGAGCTGCTCGGCGTGCCCGAGGGCTCGCCGGTGCTGCGCTGTGAGCGGATCACCGCCGACGCCGACGGCACCGCAGTGCTGATGAGCGAGCACGTCTTCCCCGGCCATCGCACCGAGTTCGTGGTCGACCTGGCCCAAGCCGAGCCGTCGATGGCGCCGACCGGGCTCCGCCTGGTCGAGTGAGCGTTAGCGTCACGTCATGACCGACGCGCAGCCCCGAGGCGATGCACTGGTGCTCTTCGGAGCCACCGGCGATCTGGCTCGCAAGAAGCTCTTCCCCGCGGTGTACGCGATGGAGGAGCGCGGCGCGCTGGGCGTGCCGGTGATCGGCGTCGCTCGCACCCGCTTCGGTGACGCCGGCTTGCGTGAGTACGCCCGTACCGCGATCGAGGCGGCCGCCGGCGACCACAAGATCGACCACGCGGCGCTCGGCAGCCTCCTCGAGCGGATGCACGTGGCCCACGGCGATTACCACGAGGACAGCACCTTTGATCAGCTGGCCGCACTGCTCGAGGAGTGCGGGGCCAAGCACCCGGTCTTCTACCTGGCCATTCCGCCGACGCTGTTCGAAGTCGTGATCGAAGGTCTCGCCAAGCGGGGGCTCAACAACGGAGCGCGGGTGGTGGTCGAAAAGCCGTTCGGGCGCGACCTCGAGTCAGCTCGCCACCTGAATGAAGTCCTCCATGCGGCCTTCCCCGAAGGCAGCGTGTTCCGCATCGATCACTTCCTCGGCAAGGAGCAGATCGAGAACCTGCTCGTGTTCCGCTTCGCCAACTCCTTCCTCGAGCCCATCTGGAACCGCAACTACGTGTCGTCGGTCCAGGTGACGATGTCGGAGTCGTTCGGCGTCGAGGGCCGCGGTGCGTTCTACGAAGGGGTGGGGTGCCTCCGCGACGTCGTGCAGAACCATCTGCTGCAGGTGGTCGGGCTGCTGGCCATGGAGCCGCCGGTCAGCCCGTCGGCCGACTCCTATCGCGACGAGAAGGTGAAGGTGCTCAAGGCCATGCGCAGCATGCGGCCCGAGGACCTGGTGCGGGGCCAGTACGTCGGCTACCGGGACGAGTCGGGCGTGGCCGTCGACTCCGATGTCGAGACCTACGCCGCCATCACGGTGTGGATCGACTCGTGGCGCTGGGCCGGGGTGCCGTTCTACATCCGGGCCGGCAAGGCCATGGCGGCGTCGGCCACCGAGGCGCTGGTCGAGCTGCTGGCCCCACCGCGACAGCTGTTCGCCGATGCCGATGGCGACCGCGAGCCGGAGCGGAACCTCGTGCGCTTCCGGCTCGGAAAGCACGACGGCGTCACCATGGAGGTGCAGGCCAAGGAGCCAGGGCCTGAGATGCGCAGCCAGCAGGTGCGCATGCAGGTTGACTTCGACCAGAGCCTGGGGGAGCGACGCGAGGCCTACGACCGCCTGCTCGGCGACGCGCTGAGCGGCGACCTGCGCCGGTTCGCCCGCCAGGACAACGTCGAGGAGGAGTGGCGCATCGTCGAGCCGGTGCTCGACAAGCACGAGCGCGTGCACCCGTACTTCAAGGGTTCGTGGGGCCCGGCCGAGGCTGACCGCATCGTGCGCGGTGACAGCTGGTACCTGCCTCAGACCTGAGGCCTGGCCTCAGCCGCCGAAGGTGTCCCAGTGCACGAGGCCTTCGGTGGCCAGGCGGGCGGCGGGCTTGAAGTTGGTGCCGATCGTGTAGGCGATCGGGAACAGGCCGGCCTGCGTGTAGCGGTCGAACGGGATGCCGAGGACGTCGGCCACCTCGCGCTCGTTGGGCAGGTGCAGCGTCGTCCACGCCGAGCCGAGCCCCCGCTCGCGCAAAGCCAGCATGAAGCTCCACACCGCGGGCAGGATCGATCCCCACGAGCTGGCGGCACCGAACACCGGAGCCCGGTCGAGCCGGCCGGCGATGAGCGGGATCAGCAACACGGGGACCTCGTGGAAGTGCTGGCGGAGGTACGTGGCCGATGACGTGACGGCGTCTCGGTGCTGGGCGCGGATGTCGCCGTCGGGGTACTGGGCCGATGGTGGGTTCTTGGAGTAGGCGTCGAAGTTGGCCCCGTAGTAGTCGGCGATGGCCTTCTTCTTGGCGGGGTCCTCGACGAACATCCAGGACCAGCCTTGGCTGTTCGAGCCCGTCGGCGCCTGGAGCGCGATGTCGAGGCACTCCATGATCACCTCGCGCTCGACCGGTCGTTCGAGGTCGAGGCGCTTGCGGACGCTACGGGTGGTGGTCAGGACCTCGTCGGCACTCAGGTTCAGCTTCATGAGTGGCGAGCATGGCACCGGCCGTCGTCTTGGGTGCAATCTCGGTCGGTGACGGCTCCGGGATGGTCTGCGATGATGGTCAGATGTCCGATCGCGTGCTCGTGAGCATCTCTGAGGGCGTCGCCGACGTCCGCTTCAACCGGCCCGACAAGCGCAACGCCCTCGACGGCGCCCAGTTCCTCGCCATCGTCGAGGCGGGCGAGGCCCTCAAGCACGAAGCCGGTGTTCGCGCCGTGGTGCTGAGCGGCGAGGGGTCGTCGTTCTGCGCCGGGCTCGACTTCAGCGGCTTCCAGAACATGGCCGGTGGCAGCAAGCCCGCGGTCGACGACGGCAACCCCGGGGCCATGGTCGATGGGGGAATCACCCACCGTGGTCAGCAGGCGTGCTGGGTGTGGCACGAGCTCGAGGTACCGGTCATCGCCGCCGTGCACGGCCACGCGCTGGGCGGCGGGTTCCAACTCGCGCTGGCCGCCGACATCCGCTTCGTCCACCCCGACACGCAGCTGTCGATGCGCGAGGTCCACTGGGGCCTGGTGCCTGACATGACCGGTACGTGGTTCCTGTCGCGGCTGGTGCGCCCGGACGTGGCCAAGGAGCTGGTGCTGACGGCCAAGATCATCAGTGGTACCGAGGCCGGTCAGCTCGGCATCGCCACCCACGTCACCGAGTCACCGCTTGACGACGCGATGGCACTTGCGCACGAGATCGCAGGGCGTAGCCCGTCGGCGGTCCGATCGGCCAAGGCGTTGCTCGAGGAGGCACAGCTCAACGACGCGGCCAGCCAGTTCGCAGCCGAACGCAAGCGCATCGGGGCCCTCATCGGTCAGCCCGACCAGGTCGAAGCCATCACCGCCAACTTCGAAAAGCGCGCCCCCAACTTCAGCTGACGCTCGGCGGCTCGTGCCAGCCCGGCGGGGGATCCCACGGTTAAAACGTCGAACTCCCCGTGTGGCGGGGGATCCCACGGTTAAAACGTCGAATTCCCCGTGTGGCGGGGGATCCCACGGTTAAAACGTCGAACTCCCCATGTGGCGGGCAACGGCTGTGACCGTTGGGGGGGCGGAGGTCCGGCGCTTCCTGAGCAGGCGCTTGGTGCGCCACGAGAGCTCTCGGTCCTGGCGCAGACCTCGTCGGGTGCCCATCCCTAGCGCTTCGGCCTGCTCGATCCAGGTGCGACCCTCATCGATTCGACCGCGCCGAGCGGCGATGAGTCCAAAATTGAGTGTCGACGCCCAGTCGGCCTGGCGGCGCACGAACCCGTCGCTGCCTCCTCGCACAGCGCCATGTCATCGGCGTACCAGGCGAACGTCGCCATCGCGCTGAGCAGCCTGGCGCGCTCGTCCGGACGCGGGTTGAGCCGCAGGGACTCGGCCACCGTCATGGGCGGTTCGCGCAAGGTGAAGGTGGCAGCCCAACGGACCTGTCGTCGCAAGGCGATGGCGACCATGACGGCATGGCGTCGTCGAGTCGAGAGCGCAGCACACGTTCCCACCCTGGCGAAGCACCCAAGGGCAAGAGCCACCACCAGGAGTCTGATTGCGGGTTCGACGAGGAAGACAACGAGGGTCGCGACCACAGCAATCGTCGGGCGCGGCGTTGGCCTCCAGACCTTCCGACGAGTGCTCCCCCGCGGCGCGGCGAGATGGTTGGGCGGCGAGTCAACAGTGACGGGATCGGGAAGCGACCGCGTTGAACGCCACGACACGTAGGCGCTGACGACCACCCCCCAGACGGCGAGCGTGAACGAGAAGCCGGCGACGGTGAGCGGCTTTGGTGCCGCGGCGCTTCTGGGCTCGTCGCTGTTGGCGTAGAGGACCATCGAGAGACCCCACACGGTCGCGAGCTGCAGCACGCGGAACGCGCAGTGCGTCAGCACGACGATGGGTCGGTGCGCGTTGTGCTCCGGTCCAGCGTCGGCGGCAACGTCGTCCGACAGCCGCGGGGGAGGGTTTCGTGATCCGCCATGACTCAGCCCAATCAGACCGGCCGGTGCCGGTGGTGCGGGCGCGGTCCGTCGCTGGCTCATGCGACGAGGCGCTCGGCGGCGCCGCCGATGAGGCGGAGCCCTGCGAGGCCTGGGAGGCGGTCGATGTGACGGTCGTTGCGCGCCGTCGAGGGGTGCAGGAGCCGAAGGCGATGCCGTCGAGGGCACCTCGGCCGGCTCGCTGGGTCTAGGTCTCGATGTCGAACGCCACACCCGTTCCTCGTCGCCCCCCCTGCCCGGGGGCGCCTTACCACTGCGGGGAATTCGACGGTCAAAGTGTCGGATTGCCCGCGTGGCGGGGAATTCGACGGTCAAAGTGTCGGATTGCCCGCGTGGCGGGGAATTCGACGGTCAAAACGCCACAATCCCCGCCAGGCGGGGAATTCGACGGTCAAAGTGTGGAACTGCCCGCTGCGGGGACGGCTGCCCGGGAAAAGCTGCGGCAGGGTGTGTTTCCAGCTTGTAACATCGTCGGCACTGCCGGGCCAGTGTCGTCCCGGATCCACCAGCCGAATCACTGACGAAGTGGACCGAACGATGCGAACCGATCTTCCCGCGCCCCAGGGCCTCTACGACCCACGATTCGAGCACGACGCGTGCGGCGTCTCGTTCGTGGTCGACATCCAGGGTCGAGCCAGCCACGCCATCGTGACGACCGGCCTTGGTGCACTGTGCAACCTCGAGCACCGCGGCGCCACCGGCGCCGAGCCCAACACCGGCGACGGGGCGGGGGTGCTGCTCCAGGTGCCGGACCGCTTCCTGCGGGCGGTGGTCCCGTTCAGGCTCCCCGCGGTCGGTGCCTACGCGGTTGGCCTCTGCTTCCTTCCGACCGACGCCGAGGAGGCCGCCAAGGCGGCGGAGGGCATCGAGGCGATCGTCGCCGACGAGGGCCTGACCGTGCTCGGCTGGCGCGACGTGCCGACCGACCCCTCGTGCATCGGCGCCTCGGCGCAACGGGTGATGCCGCTGTTCCGGCAGCTCTTCATCGCCGGAGCGGGTCGCATCGGCATCGAGCTCGATCGTGTGGCCTTCGCCGTTCGGAAGCGGTCCGAGCACGACGTTGCCGGCGTGTACTTCCCGAGCCTCAGCAGCCGCACGCTCATCTACAAGGGCATGTTGACCACCCCTCAGCTCGCGGTGTTCTTCCCCGACCTCGTCGACGAGCGCCTCGAGAGCGCGCTGGTGCTGGTGCACAGCCGCTTCAGCACCAACACCTTCCCCAGCTGGCCGCTGGCCCACCCGTACCGCTACCTGGCCCACAACGGCGAGATCAACACGGTGCAGGGCAACCGCAACTGGATGCGCGCCCGCGAAGCATTGCTGGCGAGCGACCTGATCCCCGGTGACCTCCATCGGTTGTTCCCGATCTGCACGCCGGGGGCCAGCGATTCGGCCAGCTTCGACGAGGCGCTCGAGCTGCTCCACCTCGGGGGCCGCTCGCTGCCCCATGCGGTGCTCATGATGATCCCCGAGGCGTGGGAGCACCACGCCACGATGTCACCCGAGCGGCGGGCCTTCTACCGCTTCCATGCCTCGCTCATCGAGCCGTGGGACGGGCCGGCGTCGATCGCCTTCACCGATGGAACCGTCATCGGGGCCGTGCTCGATCGCAACGGCCTGCGCCCGAGCCGCTACTGGGTCACCGACGACGACCTCGTCATCATGGCCAGCGAGGTCGGCGTGGTCGATCTCCCGCCGAGCAGGATCGTGCGGAAGGGCCGGCTGCAGCCCGGCAAGATGTTCCTGGTCGACACCGCTCAGGGCCGCATCGTCGACGACGAAGAGGTCAAGTCCGCCCTCGCCGCCGAGCACCCCTACGACGATTGGTTGCACGCCGGTCTGATCCACCTGCGCGACCTCCCGGCCCGCGATCACGTCGTCTACAGCCACGACAGCGTCGTTCGCCGCCAGCAGGTGTTCGGCTACACGCACGAAGAGCTCAAGATCATCGTGGCCCCGATGGCCAGGATGGGGGCCGAGCCGATCGGCTCGATGGGCACCGATACGCCGCTCGCAGTGCTCTCGGATCGGCCTCGCCTGCTCTTCGACTACTTCAGCCAGCTCTTCGCCCAGGTGACCAACCCACCCCTCGATGCCATCCGCGAAGAGCTCGTGACTGCGCTTGGCTCGACGATCGGGCCTGAGCACAACCTGTTGGCGCCTGGCCCGGCCAGCTGCCGTCAGATCGTGCTGCCGTTCCCGGTGATCGACAACGACGACCTCGCCAAGATCATCGACGTCAACGCCGACGGCGATCTGCCCGGGCTGGCCGCTCGCGTGATCAGCGGTCTGTTCCGGGTGGCCGATGGGGGCGCCGGTCTCCGCCAGGCCCTCCAGCGGGTGCGCGACGAAGCCACCGATGCCATAGCCGGAGGAGCCCGGGTACTGGTGCTGTCTGACCGCAACGCCGACGAGGTGTGGGCTCCGATCCCGTCGTTGCTGCTCACCTCGGCCGTGCACCACCACCTCATCCGCGAGAAGACCAGGACCCAGGTCGGCCTCGTCGTCGAGGCCGGCGACGCTCGTGAGGTGCACCACATGGCGTTGCTGATCGGTTACGGCGCCGGCGCCGTCAACCCGTACCTCGCCTTCGAGAGCATCGAGGACATGATCGCCGAGGACCTTCACGGTCTCGGTGGGGCCAATCCCTACGAGGCGGTGCACCGCTACGTCAAGGCCGCCGGGAAAGGCGTGCTGAAGGTCATGTCGAAGATGGGCATCTCGACCGTCGCCAGTTACACCGGTGCCCAGGTCTTCGAGGCAATCGGTCTCGGACAGGAGCTGGTGGACAACTACTTCACCGGAACCGTCAGTCGCCTCGGAGGCGTGGGGCTCGACGAGCTGGCGGCCGAAGTGGCCGCCCGCCACGCGATGGCCCACCCGTCGCGACCCGAGGAGCGGGCCCACCGCAAGCTCGAGCTGGGTGGCGAGTACCAGTGGCGTCGCGAAGGTGAGCACCACCTGTTCAACCCCGAGACGGTGTTCAAGCTCCAGCACGCCACCCGCGCCGGCCGCTACGACATCTTCAAGCAGTACACCGCGCTGGTCGACGACCAGTCGAAGCGCCTCGCCACCCTGCGGGGGCTCTTCGCCTTCAAGGACTCGCTGCGCCCCCCGGTCCCGATCGACGAGGTCGAGGCGGTGAGCGACATCGTCAAGCGCTTCGCCACCGGGGCCATGAGCTACGGCTCGATCAGCGCCGAAGCTCACGAGACGCTGGCCATCGCCATGAACCGCATCGGGGGCAAGAGCAACACCGGTGAGGGCGGTGAGGACGCTGATCGCTTCACCCCCGATGCCAACGGCGACCTGCGCCGCTCGGCCATCAAGCAGGTGGCGTCCGGGCGGTTCGGCGTGACGAGCGAGTACCTCGTGAACGCCGACGACCTGCAGATCAAGATGGCGCAGGGGGCCAAGCCCGGCGAGGGAGGCCAGCTCCCGGGGCACAAGGTGTATCCGTGGATCGCCCGCACCCGGCATTCGACCCCGGGCGTGGGCCTGATCAGCCCGCCGCCTCACCACGACATCTATTCGATCGAGGACCTCAAGCAGC
>JBBRTJ010000055.1:0-24581 GCA_038244535.1 Acidimicrobiales bacterium
GAGTATGAGTCATGGCGACACGAACCCCTCGGAGTGCAGCTCCAGTGGCGTACGACCCGTCGGCGTTCCCGGCGTTCGCAGTCACGGTCGACGTCGTGGTGCTGACCATGTCCGCAGGAGTGCTCGAGGTCCTGCTCGTCCGCCGCGGCCAGGCCCCCTACAAGGGCATGTGGGCGCTCCCCGGGGGCTTCAAGCAGCCGACCGAGACGCTGGACGAGGCGGCGGCACGTGAGCTGGCCGAGGAGACCCGGGTCCGACCCGCCACCCAACTGACCCAGTTCGGCGCCTACGGCGATCCCGGCCGGGATCCTCGCCTGAACGTGGTGACGATCGCCTACCTGGCCGTCGTGCGAGAGGTGGGCGTCGTCGTCGGCGGCACGGATGCCGCTCACGCCGAGCTCGTGCCTGTGGCCGACGTGCTCGACAGGACGGTCGAGCTGGCTTTCGACCACCTCCGCATCGTGACGGACGCCATCGTCCGAGTCGGCCGCGATCTCGAGAGCACCGGACTGGCGACTGCCTTCGTCGGCCCCACCTTCACCCTGGCCGAGCTACGAGCGGTGTACGAGGCCGTGTGGGACGTGACACTGGATGGCGGGAACTTCCGGCGCAGCGTGGCCGAGGACAAGGGGTGGGTCGTCCCCACGGGCCGCCGCGCCCCATCGGGTGCGGCAGGAGGCAAGCCGGCGGAGCTCTTCAGAGCGGGCCGGGCGTGGAAGAAGGGCGGGCCCATCCGGCGCCCGCGACGGGCACAGAGAGGGCAGTGAAGCCATGCGCGCAGTCGTCCACACCACCTACGGACCACCCGAGGTGCTCCGCCTCGCCGACGTCGACAAGCCGGTGCCCGGGCCCGACGAGGTCTTGATCAAGGTCCACGCCGCCACGGTCAACCGCACCGACTGCGGGTTCCGCAACGCCAAGCCCTTCATCGTCCGGGCGTTCAGCGGCCTGAGACGGCCGAAACGGCAGATCCTCGGCACCGAGGTGGCCGGCGAGGTCGAAGCGATCGGTGCTGCCGTCACCGAGTTCGCAGTCGGCGACCGCGTGTTCGGCGTGAACGCCAACTGGTTCGGCACCCACGCCGAGTACGTCTGCATGCGTGAGAACGGCCCCCTGGCCACGATGCCGTCAAACGTCACCTTCGAGCAGGCCGCGGCAGTGTGCGACGGCGTCGTGCTGGCGCTGACGAACCTGCGCAAGGCGAGGCTCCACGAGGGCCAGCGCATCCTCATCTACGGCGCCTCCGGCTCCATCGGTACCGCTGCGGTGCAGCTGGCCAAGCACCTCGGTGCCCACGTCACCGCAGTGTGCAGCACCGACGGCGTCGAGCTGGTCCGATCGCTCGGCGCCGACGAGGTGATCGACTACACGAAGCAGGACTTCACGGCGACGGGGGAGACCTACGACGTCGTGTTCGATGCGGTCGGCAAGACCTCGTTCCGCAGGTGCCGGCGGCTCATGGTCGAACGGGGCGCGTTCGTGTCCACCGACCTCGGAGCCGGGTGGCAGAACCCGTTCCTCGGGCTGCTCACCGCCAAGCTCCCGGTCCGAAAGGTCTCCCTCCCGATCCCGACCTACTCCAAGAAGGACGTCCTGTTCGTGAAGGGGCTCCTCGAAGCCGGGACCTACCGGCCGGTGATCGACCGCACCTATCCGTTGGAGCAGGTCGTCGAGGCCACGAGGTACGTCGAGACCCAGCAGAAGAAGGGCAACGTGGTGCTGACCGTCATCGCCGACGGCGCCTGACCAAAGCGGGACAGCTCCACGAAAGGTCTCGTTCAGACTACGTTCGTCGATTCCCGCCGACCCGTAGCGGGAGGGTGCCCCGCCTACGACGCCGACGAGGAGATCCCGATGGATTCAGGTGCAACCGCCTGGGTGTTGGTCTCGGCCGCTCTCGTGTTGTTCATGACCCCCGGGCTGGCCTTGTTCTATGGCGGCATGGTCCGCTCGAAGCACGTGCTCGGCATGCTCATGCAGAGCGTGTTCGCCATGGGCCTGATCAGCGTCCTGTGGGCGGTGGTCGGCTTCAGCCTCGCCTTCGGCGGTGACGGCAAGTTCTTCGGGAACTTCGACTTCGCGTTCTTGAGCAACATCACCAAGGTGACCACGGTCCCCGGCTACACCGGCGACTACGCGCTGGTCGTGCCGGTACTGGCCTTCGTCGCCTACCAGATGATGTTCGCCATCATCACGCCCGCCCTCATCAGCGGAGCAACTGCCGACCGGTTGAAGTTCAGCTCCTACGCGCTCTTCATCGGGCTGTGGGGCGTGCTCGTGTACCCGCAGGTGGCCCACTGGGTGTTCAGCCCGAACGGCTTCCTGTTCAAGGGTGGGGCGCTCGACTTCGCCGGGGGCACGGTGGTGCACATCAGCGCAGGCATCGCCGCACTGGCGGTGGTGCTCGTGATCGGGCCCCGCCGGGGCCACCTTCGCGAGGCGATGCCCCCGCACAACCTGCCGCTCACGATGCTCGGCATGGGGATCTTGTGGTTCGGCTGGTTCGGCTTCAACGCCGGCTCGGCGCTGGCCGCCAATGGCCTGGCCGCCCAAGCGCTCCTCAACACCCACCTAGCGGCCGCCGCCGCCATGCTCGGCTGGCTGCTCATCGAACGCGTCGTCGCCGGGCACGCGACCACGCTCGGTGCTGCCTCCGGGGCGGTGGCCGGGCTCGTCGCCATCACCCCGTGTGCGGGGTACGTCGGCGGCATGGCCCCGATCATCATCGGGCTCCTTGCCGGGGCTGTCTGCTACGCGGCGCTCAAGCTCAAGGCCACGTTCAGGTTCGACGACAGCCTCGACGTGATCGCCGTCCACCTCATCGGCGGCCTCCTCGGCTCGATCCTGCTCGGCTTCTTCGCCGACACGAGCGTCAACTCCCTCGGCTTCGACGGCGTCTTCTTCGGCGGCGGAACCGAGCTGCTGTGGAACCAAGCGCGGGCCTGCGCCATCACCCTCGTGTTCTCGTTCGTGGTGTCGTACGCCATCGCCACTGCGATCCACAGGACCGTCGGCCTGCGCGTGTCGGCTGACGACGAGCAGATCGGCCTCGACCAGAGCCAGCACGCCGAGACGGCGTACCAATCATGAACACGTCGGTCGTGATCACGGAGGCCATGCCATGAAGCTCATCACCGCTGTCGTGAAGCCCTTCAAGCTCGATGATGTGAAGACCGCCTTGAAATCCGCTGGCATCACCGGCATCACCGTCAGCGACGTCAAGGGCTTCGGCCGCCAGGGTGGCCACTCGGAGACCTATCGCGGCGCGGAGTACCAGATCGATTTCGTGCCCAAGGTCCGCATCGACGTCGTGGTCGATGACGGCGACGCCGACCGGGTGGTGGATGCCATCACCTCGAGCGCCGCCACCGGCAAGATCGGCGACGGCAAGATCTGGGTCACCGCGGTCGAGCGCATCGTTCGGATCCGGACAGGCGAAGAGGGCCCCGACGCCGTCTGATCAGCGCTCGCTCATCCAGTGGTTCAGCCAGTCGTGGTAGTGCTGGATGCGCGCCTCGTCCTCGCACAGGATCTGCGACTCGAACCCCCGTGAGTGCATCCCGGCCTGGACGTCGCGGATGTAGTGCACGTCCTGGTCGATCGTGAGGGTCATCGTCTTTCGGCCCTCGATGATGTCCTCCTGGGAGAACTCGTCGTGCTCGGGTCGGGGGACCGGTGCGAGGTCGGCCGCGTCGTACGGCTCGAAGGCGACACCCTCGCGCCGAGCGACCTCCTCGCGCGGCTGGCGGTGGAACGTGAGCTTGTCCCAGTAGCACCAGTTGGGGTCGGTGGGATGAGGCCGAACCCGCATGACGAGCGCGTCGTCGGGCTGGATGGTGATCATCGTGTTCGGGAAGATGTTGTACTGCTCGACATCGCTGAGCCGTTCGTCGGTCAAGCCGTCGTAGTCCCATCCCAGCCGGGGGCCGGCCTCCCGGCGCAGCTTCTGCACATCGGTGCGGATGTCCAGCACCCGTCCGACGTACTCGGCGGGGTCGGCCCCGAACACCCGCAGCTGCCGCTTGAGGTACGGCGTCGGCTCATCGGGGATCGGGAGCCGCGTGTTCACCGTGTGCCCGTCGATCGTGACGCTCGTGTGGCCGTTGCCGAACAGGTCGACCAGCGCGGTCGGGCAGTCGAACATCAGCTCGTGCTGGGGGTGGATGTGCTCGACGTGGTACAGCTCCTGGAAGTTGTCAAAGACCGCCTTCCAGTTGCAACCGAGCCCCACCGACTGGTCGGCGACGAGGGTCATCGTCTCGAGGCGGAAGGGGGCGATGCGGTCGGCCACGGGACCGAGGAAGTCGACCAACGGGGGCGAGTCGGGGTCCATGCAGATCCAGACCAGCCCGAGGCTGGCGCCCACCCGCACCGGCTTCAACGAGTGGGCCGCTCGATCGACCCCTCCGGGGAAGCGCTGGTTCTCGGGCACCACCACGAGCCGGCCGTCGGGGCGGTAGCTCCACCCGTGGTACGGGCAGGTGAAGCTGCGCTCGCACCCGCGCTCGTTCACCATCAACCGGGCACCGCGGTGCTGGCACACGTTGTAGTGGGCAGCCAGCTCACCGCCCTGGGTGCGTGACACCAGGATCGACTCACGGGCGATGTTGAGCACGACGTACTGGCCCGGTTCGGCCACGTCGCCCTCCAGGCAGGCGAACTGCCAGACGCGGGGCCACAGCACCTCGTGCTCGTTGGCCAGCCACCGCTCGGAGATGTAGCGCTCCGGCGTGATCGGCTGAGACGGCCGAGGCGGCGTCTGGTGAACGACGATCGGGCGAGCATGGACCTCGGGCATGGTTCCCCATTTCGTACGACACGATCAGAGCTTGGCGAGCTGGCCACCGTCGAGCGGCACGTCGTGACCGTTGATCATCGCGGCCGAGTCGGTGCAGAGGAAAACCACGAGCCGGGCCACGTCGTTCGGCCAGCTCGGCCTCGTGTCACTCGCCGCCGGCTTCGTGATGACCGCGTGGATCATCATCGTGCTCGGCTGGTTCCAGGATCGCTGGTTCAACGAGCAGACCGCGCCCATCACGAGGCCGTGAGCACTTGCGCACCCGACGGAGCGGCAGCCGCGCGACCTACGGTCGCAGTCATGTCCGATGCCATCACGCCGTTCCAGATCGAGGTCGACGAGGCCACCCTGGTCGACCTGCACGACCGACTCGCCCGCACCCGTTGGCCCGACCACGAGACGGTCGACGACTGGAGCCAGGGGATCCCGCTCGCCTACGTGCAGGAAGTGTGCGACTACTGGCGGACGTCATACGACTGGCGGGCCCGCGAGGCCCACCTCAACCAGTTCCCCCAGTTCCGCACCACGCTGAGCGGCGGGAGCGACGAGCCCCTCGGCTTCCACTTCATCCATGCCCGCTCCCCCGAGCCCGACGCCTTCCCGCTCGTGCTCACCCACGGCTGGCCAGGCTCGACGGTCGAGTTCATGAAGGTCATCGGTCCCCTCACGGATCCGGCCGCCCACGGTGGCGATCGCGCCGACGCGTTCCACATCGTGGCGCCATCGCTGCCGGGCTACGGCTTCAGCGACAAGCCGACCCGAACCGGCTGGGGCGTCGAGCGCATCGCGATGGCGTGGGACGAGCTGATGGTGCGCCTCGGCTACGACCGCTACGGCGCCCAGGGCGGCGACTGGGGTTCGTCGGTCACCACCCGCATCGGATCGCAGGACCTCGGCCACTGCGCGGGGATCCACATCAACATGCCGATCGCCTTCCCGGGGCCTGACGACCTGGCCGATCTCACCCCGGCCGAGATGACCGCCATCGGCAAGTTCCAGCACTACCAGGACCAGGACTCCGGCTACTCCAAGCAGCAGAGCACCAGACCGCAGACGGTGGGCTACAGCCTGGTCGACTCGCCCGCCGGGCAGGCCGCATGGATCCTCGAGAAGTACTGGGCGTGGACCGACAACGACGGCAGCCCCGAGAGCGCCATCGCCCGAGACGAGCTGCTCGACAACGTGATGATCTACTGGCTGAACGGCGCCGGCGCCTCGTCGGCCCGCCTGTACTGGGAGAGCTTCGCCGCGTTCGGCGGCGTCACGGTGCCGGTGCCGACCGGCGTCTCACAGTTCCCGAAGGAGATCTTCGCCGCGTCGAGACGCTGGGCCGACCGCGTCTACACCGACATCCGCTACTGGAACGAGCTCGATCGCGGTGGCCATTTCGCCGCCTTCGAAGAGCCCGACGTCTTCGTCAACGAGCTTCGCTCGTTCTTCCGCCTCGTGCGCTAGCCGCGTCAGGAGAGCAGCCCGGCTTGCATCGGCGCGGGGAAGCGGACGCTGAAGCGGGTTTCGCCGAGCAGCGCTTCCAGGTCGTGGGCTGCCACCTCGATGGCCGCTCGCTGCTCACGACCGAGCGTGACGAACAGCCTCGTGGCGACGCGGCCGTCCTTGCGCTGCACCCAGCCACCCACGACCTTCCCGTCGGCCCAGATCGCCGGTCCGCCATTGCCGTTGCGATCGAACAGTGCGAGCGCATCGTCGGGGTCGAGGTACCAGTCGCGCCGCTTCCACCCCATGGTCGTCGGGTCGAGCCCGGGGAGCAGCGCCACCCAGGGCTCGGGCGCCACAACGGCCTCGACGTCGCCGGCGTTCACCCACCCGGGCTCGCCGTCCACCTCGACCTCGACTGCGCCGCACCCGGCCAGGGCCTGCTTGGTGGCGGCCCCGGTCCATCCCGTCCACCACTGGAGGTCGCTAGACGGGGCGGGACCGAACGCGTGCAGCCAGCGATCCGCCAACTGGGCCGCGGCTGCGGCCCGATCGAGCCCCTCGACTCGGCCCCCGATCCAGTCCTCCATCGCCGTCGAGCGGTACTCGCTGTTGATCCACGACCCCGTGGGCTTGGCCCGCACGAGCTCGCCTTCGAAGCCCAGCAGCAGCAGCACGCGAGTGTGGGCCTGGACCGTGGCCCCGTAGGACTTCCCCGGCGCCATCTGCAACGGCGCCCTCAGCGCCGGCACTGCGACACCGAGCTGGCGAGCCGTGGACGGCCCCATCGTCGACAGCGCCGCCAGCGTCTGGCGCCGGGCGTCGTCGAGCCACGCCTCGCTGTCATCAGCCACCGCCCCGGCTTGGAGCAGCGCGAGCAGGCGGCGCCGCTCGACGGCAGCCAGCGCGACGGTCGACGAGGCATGGGCGAGGCGAGCGATCTCGGGCGTCAGCACCCACAGCGTGCGGCGCATGGCGTGATGGCGCAAGAGCGACCGCTCGTCGTACAGCGCCGCATCCACCGCCTGAAGGGATGGCTCGACCATACGGGCCGAGGCGCTCAGGTAGACGGTGACCGGATCGCTGGAGTGCAGCCCGACGAGATCGTTTGCAATCGCAACTACATCGTCGACGCGGCGGCTGACGGCCAAGCGGTGGCGGACGCCGATCCGGGCGCGCCGCTCAGCCACCTCGATGCGACGGCGAGCCTTCATGGGAGCCGACGCTAGGGGTCGGGCCGGCACCATCTCGCCGGTGGCTTGGGCCGCGCCGCGAACCGCCCGTACGGTGCCGCCATGACCACCACCCATGACGTGATCGTGCTGGGCACCGGCGCCGCCGGGCTGGTCGCCGCGCTGGCCGCTCACGACGGCGGCGCCGAGGTCGGCGTCTACGAGCGGGCGCCGTTCGTCGGCGGGACGACCGCCGTCTCGGGCGGCATCATCTGGTTGCCACTGAACACCAAGCCGGGTGGTGCCGACGATCGAGCCGACGCTCTCGCGTACCTCGCGTCACTCAGCCACGGTCTGATCGACCCCGATCGCGCCGCGGTCTTCGTCGACACCGGCCCCGAGATGATCACCTGGCTGGAAGCGGCCACCCCGGTGCGCCTGCGACTCGTCAAGGGCTACCCGGACTACCACCCTGAGCATCCGGGCGGTCGGCCCACTGGCGGACGTTCGCTCGAGTGCGACCTGTTCTCGTTCCACGAGCTGGGCGACTGGGCCGCCAAGGTCCTGCCCAGGGACGTGCCCGTGCCGATGCTGCTGGCCGAGACCCCCCTGGGCGGAGCCACGTCAGCGCCACGTCCCGAGCTGCTGCAAGAGCGGCGGGCACGAGACGAGCGGGGCATGGGCCAGGGCCTCGTCGGCGCACTGCTGAAGGGCTGCCTCGACCGCGGCATCGAGCCCGTGACCGACGCCCGTGCCCTGCACCTGGTGATCGAGGACGACCGCGTCACCGGCGTGCGGTTCGAGGACGGCACCGAGGTGGCGGCGCGCCGAGGCGTCATCATCGCCACCGGAGGGTTCGAGTGGGACCCGGCCATGGTGGCCTCGTTCCTGCGGGGCCCGATGACCTCGCCCGCATCCCCACCGTGGAACACCGGCGACGGCCATCGCATGGTCATGCGAGTCGGTGCATCGCTCGGCATGATGAGCGAGGCGTGGTGGGTGCCGGTCATCGAGACCGGCGACGAGGTGTTCGGCGCCCCCCGACGCCAGCTCGTGCTGCTCGAGCGCACCCGGCCCGGTTCGATCATGGTCAACCGCGAAGGGAAGCGGTTCACGAACGAGGCGGCCAACTACAACGCCCTCGGCGGCGCCTTCCACCAGTTCGACCCAAGCCGGTTCGACTACGCCAACCTGCCGTGCTGGCTGGTGTTCGACCACGCCTACAAGCTCAAGTACGCCGTCGCCTCGGCCCCAGCAGGCGAGCAGGTGCCTGCGTGGATGACGACCGCGACGACGCTCGACGAGCTCGCCCGCACGATCGGCGTGGCCCCGGAAGGCCTGGTGGCCACCGTCGAGCGCTTCAACGCCCACGCCCGCGAGGGCAACGACTCGGACTTCGGCCGCGGTAACAGCGCCTACGACACCTGGAACGGCGACCGCACCCTTCCCGGATGGCGGGCCACACTGGGGCCGCTCGACGAGGGGCCCTTCTACGCCGTCGAGATCCGCAGTGGCAGCCTCGGCACCAAGGGCGGCGCCCAGACCGACGCCGACGGGCGGGTGCTCGACGTCGACGGCGAGGCCATCGCCGGCCTCTTCGCGGCCGGCAACGCCATGGCTGCGGTGACCGGCATGGTCTACGGCGGTGCGGGCGGCACGCTCGGCCCCGCCATGGTGGCGGGCTATCGAGCGGGACGAGCGGTCGCCCACTGACGGTCAGCCGTTGGCGCTCGTGGTCGCCGCCGTCCGAGGCTTCGTCAGGTCATAGACGGTGGTGCCGCCGACCGTGCTCGACGAGTAGGTGGCCGCCACCCAGGTCGAGATCTGGTTCGAGACCGACGACCCACCGTTGCCACCGTTGGGGCCGCCGCCCATGCCACCGGCGATGAAGTAGTGGACCTTGCCGTCGGCCACGAGCTCCTGGAACCCGGCCAGGGATGGGGCGGGATCGCTGCCGTTGAAGCCGCCGATGGCCATCACGGGCTCGTCTGAAGCGAGCTGGTAGCCGGCGGCTTGGTTGGCCCCCACCGTGGCCGCGGTCCACGTGTAGCCCGTGGCACCGTCCTTGAGCAGCGTCGTCAGCTCGGCCGATGGCGTGCTGCCGTTGAGCAGCCCACCGATGCCGCCGCCCCCCGCCGTCGGCCCGCCTCCACCAACGCCCGCCGTGCCAGCGGCACCGGGCGCTGCCGCACCACCGGGACGCGCCGGCTGCTGACCCGTGCCACGAGCTGCGCCACCGAGGCCTCCTTGGAGACCCGCCCCGGCGGGACCACCGGGACCACCGCGACCACCGGGACCACCGGGACCGCCGCCACCGGGACCGAACCCGGTGCTCGGCCCGGCCGACGGGATGGCCCCGCCCTGCGCCGCAGCCGCCGTGTCGACGGCGTAGGCGGCCGAGCCACTCAGTCCCACGAACAGGGCGCCGGTCACCCCCACGGCGGCCGCTGCATCGCGCAGCCGCGGGCCGAGGAGCATCGCCCCGGCGAGCACGAACCCGGCCACGAGCACGGGCAGGCGCAACCACGAGTCAAACCTCGGCGTGCGGTCGAGCAGCACGTAGGTGCACACGCCGGTGGCCGCTACCGCCACGGCCAGCGTGCCGCGGGCCAGCCAGCGTGCCCGCTCCCGCCACAGCACCGTGGTGCCGATGCCGACGAGCGCACCGATGGCCGGGGCGAGGGCGATCCCGTAGTAGGGGTGGATGATCCCCTGGCCCAGGCTGAACACCGCCGCCGTCACCAGGAACCAACCGCCCCAGAGCAGCACTGCGGCCCGCGTTCGGTCCGTGCGCTTCGCCCCGATCGTGAGCACCAGCACGCCCACGGCCAGGATCAGCGCGGCGGGGATGAGCCACGCCACTTGACCGCCGAACTGGCTGTTGAAGAGCCGGGTCCACCCGGTCGCACCCCACTGACCTGCGTTCCCGCCGCCGCCACCGCCGGTGACGCTGCCCGTCTCGCTTCCGGTCAGGCGTCCGAACCCGTTGTAGCCAACGATCAGCTCCAGGACGCTGTTGTGCTGCGAACCACCGATGTAGGGGCGGCTCGATGCGGGGATGAGCTCGACGATGGTGACCCACCAACCGGCGGCCGCGATCATCGCGACGCCGGCCAGGGTGAGCTGCCAGAGCCGGGTGCGCAGCCGGTTCGGCGCGCCCACCAGGTAGACGAGACCGAAGGCGGGCACGACCAGGAACGCCTGCAGCATCTTGGCCAGGAAGGCGAACCCGACGAGGGAGAAGGCGAGCACGAGCCACGACGTACGACCCCGCTCGAGGGCCCGCACCAGCGCCCACGCACCGGCCGTCAGCAGCAGCACCAGCAGCGCATCAGGGTTGTTGAAGCGGAACATCAGCACCGCCACCGGGGTGAGGGCCAGGACGGCACCGGCGATCAAGCCCGCCGCGGGGGTGAACCAGCGCCGCACGGCTGCATACAGGAACGCAACGGCGGCCACGCCCTCGAGGGCCTGGGGCACCAGGATGCTCCACGCGTTCACGCCGAAGATCCGGGCCGACAGCTCCATCACCCACAGGGCGGCCGGGGGCTTGTCGACGGTGATGAACCCCGCCGCATCAGAGGACCCGAAGAAGAACGCCGACCAGCTCTTGGTGCCGGCTTGCACGGCGCCCGAGTAGAAGGTGTTGGCCCAGCCGGAGGCACCGAGGCCCCACAGGTAGAGCACGGCGGTGCCGACGAGGAGCGCGAGCAGCGAGGGCCTGACCCATGCGGCATCGGCCTCGCGACCCCGCACGAGGCGTCGAAGCACACCCGGGGGTGGGGCGGAGCGGTCGTCGACCGGGCCATCGGTCAGGAAGGGTTCGTCGAGCGCTGGCTCGGGCAAGGTGATCGTGCTCATGGCCACGATGATCGACCCCGATCCTCAGAGCGGACTCCGGCCGACCCGAGCATCACCTGGGAGCCTGCCGAGACCACAATGACGAGGTGACGGCCACGCAAACGCAGGACGAGCGGCGCCACCACCGGGCGGGCGCCGCGCTGCCGAGGCTCGCACTGGCGCTCGTCGGGCTGACAGCGGCCTGCGGTGCCAACCCCCGCGCCGCCGGGACAACGGCCCCGCCGGGTTCGGCGGCCGTCACCACGACCCGCGGCGGCTCGCCGACGAGCGATCCCCCGACGACGAGGGGCTCCGCGGCGACCACCGCCAGCACGACAGCGGCCATGGCGGCCACCACGATCACCCCAGCAACCACGACCACCGTCGATCCCGGCACGCTCCCCCAGACCAACGACCGCCCGTCGGGCACCGACCCGGCCTTCACTGCATCGATGGCCCTCCTGTGGCAGGCCGTCACCACGAACGAGCCGAGCCTCGCCCACCCGGCCTTCTTCCCGCTGACGGCTTACCGCCAGGTGAAGGCCGTCCAGTACCCCGACGGCGACTACCAGACGCGCCTGCTGGCCCACTTCGACGACGACATCCGGGCTCTGCACACCAGGCTCGGCACCGCGGGCGCGGGCGTGCCGCTGCTCGGCGTCGTGGTGCCCGACAGCCAGGCGACCTGGGTGCTCCCCGGCACTGAGATGAACAAGGGCTCGTACTGGCGGGCCTACGGCGCGGTGCTGCGCTACCGCGTCGGTGGGCGCGAGGTGACCTACCCCATCGGCTCGCTCATCTCGTGGCGCGGCCGCTGGTACGTGGTCCACCTCGGCGCCATCCGCTGACCGGTCGACCCGGGCCGGCGTCCACCGCAACGCCAGCGCGCGAGGTGGCAGGCTGTCGGGATGGACCCGACGAGCACGCTTCACGAGCGGGGCTGATGATGGGTTGGCTGGTGAGCGAGGGTCGGGTGCTGGCCTCGGTCGACGTGGCCGACACGCGTTCAGCGCGGCGGCGAGGGCTCCTTGGTCGTGACAGGAGCGAGGTCGAAGGGGCGATCTTTCTCCCCCACACCCGCTGGGTGCACACGATCGGCATGCGCTTCGCCATCGACGTCGCCTACCTCGCCGAGGACGGCACCGTGGTGCGAGTGGCGCACATGCATCGCAACCGCGTCGGCCGGCCCGTCTCGGGCGCGCACGACGTCGTCGAGGCCGCGGCCGGTGCGTTCGAGCGGTGGGAGGTGCACCCCGGCATCCGCATCGAGCTGCGACCGTGACCGAACCGGTCGATGACGCCGCGCCAGGCGACCTCGACGACTCGCCCCGGCGGGGCCGCCTCGTGCTCGTGGCTACGCCCATCGGCAACCTCGGTGACCTATCGCCCCGGGGCGTCGAGGCGCTGGCCCGTGCCGACGTGATCGCCTGCGAGGACACGCGCCGGACCGGTCGCCTGCTGCACCACTTCGGCATCAGCGGCCCGCGCCTGATGGTCGTCAACGACCACACCGAGCGAGCGCAGACCGCCGAGGTCGTCCGCCACCTCGACCAGGGTCGCACCGTGGCCGTGGTCAGCGATGCCGGCACACCCGGCATCTCTGATCCGGGAGAGCGCCTCGTGAAGGCCGCGCTGGCCGCCGGCCACGACGTGTCGAGCCTCCCCGGGCCTTCGGCTGCGCTCGCCGCGCTCGTGATCAGTGGTCTGGCGGCCAACCGCTTCGCGTTCGAAGGCTTCCTGCCGCGCCGCGGCAGCGGCCGCACCGAGCGCCTCGCCGCACTGGCCGGCGAGCAGCGCACGATCGTGCTCTACGAATCGCCGCATCGGCTGGCCCGTACGTTGACCGACCTCGCCGCCCTGCTCGGGAGCGATCGCGAGGTGAGCGTGGCCCGTGAGCTCACCAAGCTGCACGAGGAGACCTGGCGGGGGACCCTGGCCGAGGCCCTTGTGCGCTGGGTCGACGAGGGCCACGAGCCTCGGGGCGAGTACGTCCTCGTGGTCGCTGGTGCCCCCGAGCGTCCCATCGAGGCGAGCGACGTCGACGAGGCGCTCAGCGCCGCACTGGGGCGCGGCGCCAGCGTCCGCGATGCGGCCACCGAGGTTGCCTCGGCCCTGGGCGTGGGCAAGCGAGCCGTCTACGACCGGGCCCTGCAGCTCCACCGCGCCTGAGGCTCGGCGCTGCGGCCCCGGTACGTTCGCCGGGTGGAGGTGACCCGCAATGACTGACATCCCCGACTTCGTCGAGGCCCCGAGCCTCCCGCCCCGGCGGCGCACCGCGGCCGCCTTCTTCGATCTCGACCGCACCCTCATCAAGGGGTCGTCGGCGTTCACGTTCGCCAAGGCGGCATGGCGCAGCGGGATGCTGCCCACCCATCGCCTCCTCACCGACGGCGTCAGTGCAGTCGCCTTCCGACTCCGCGGCGCCAGCGACAGGAAGGTCGACCGCACCCGTGAGCGGGTCCTCGGCGCCGTGAAGGGCGCCTCTCAGTCCGACCTCGTGGCCCTGAACGCGGTGATCCTTCCCAAGCTGCTCAGCCGGGTCCGGCCCGAGGCCCAGGACCTCATCGACCTCCATCGCCGGGCCGGCCGCCACACGTTCATCGTGTCGGCCTCGCCGCAGGAGCTGGTCGAGCCCCTTGCCGTCGCGCTCGGCATGACCGGTGGCATCGGCACGGTGGCCGAGGTGGTCGACGGCATCTACTCCGGCGAGCTCGTCGGCCCCTTCACCTACGGTCCCGGCAAGGCCATCGCCATCGAGGCGATGGCCCGTCGCCACAGCTACGACCTCGAGCGCTGCTACGGCTACAGCGACAGCGCCAGCGACCTGCCGATGCTCGAAGCGGTCGGGCACCCCGTAGCGGTCAACCCCGACCCCACCCTGGCCGGCGTGGCCCATCAGCGGGGCTGGCCCCAGGTCGAGTTCAGCCGCCGCACCAAGCGCTGGGTGCGACGCGCCAGCGCCGTCTCGTCAGCGGCCGGCCTTGCCGCCGGCGCCTTCGTGGCCGGCCGAAAGCTCGGCCGCCGAAACGACCGACAGGAAACGGCGGCCGATCCCCAGATGGGGCACCGGTAACCTCGACGGGTGGCCACGAGGTACTTCACGACGCCGATCTACTACGTCAACGACGCCCCGCACCTGGGGCACACCTACGCCACGATGCTCGCCGACGGCCTCGCCCGCTGGCACCGCCTGCTCGGCGACGACGTCTACTTCCTGACCGGCACCGACGAGCACGGGCTGAAGGTGCAGCAGGCGGCCGAGGCCAACGGCACGACCCCACTCGAGTGGGCCGACCGCACCGCCGATCGCTACCGCGATGCGTGGTCGCTGCTCGACATCTCCAACGACGACTTCATCCGCACCACCGAAGCCCGCCACCGTCGAGGCGTCGAGGCGCTGCTGCAGGCCTGCTACGACGCCGGTGACATCGAGCTCAGCACCTACCGCGGCTTCTACAGCGTGGCCGACGAGGAGTACATCACCGCCGACGACGTCGCCGACTACGAGGCCCGCGGCCGCAAGGTGATCGAGATGGAGGAGGAGAACTGGTTCTTCCGCCTGTCGCGCTTCGCGGACCGCCTGCTGGCCTGGTACGAGGGCCACCCCGACGCCATCAAGCCCGAGAGCCGGCGCAACGAGGTGCTCGGGTTCATCAAGGGCGGCCTGCAGGACTTCAGCATCAGCCGCACGTCGCTCACCTGGGGCATCCCGCTGCCGTGGGATCCGAAGCACGTCACCTACGTCTGGTTCGACGCGCTGGCCAACTACATCACTGCCATCGGCTATGGCGATCCGAGCCCCGAGGGCCAAGCGCAGTTCGAGCGCTGGTGGCCGGGCAGCCACATCATCGGCAAGGACATCATCCGCTTCCACTGCGTCTACTGGCCGGCGATGCTGCTGTCGGCCGGCATCGAGCCGCCTGCGGACTGGTTCGTGCACGGCTGGCTCCTCGTGGGCGGCGAGAAGATGAGCAAGACCAGCCTCAACCAGATCTCGCCCGCCCAGCTCGTCGACGAGTTCGGTGTCGATGCCGTCCGCTACCTGCTGCTGGCCAGCTTCCCGATCGGGCCTGACAGTGATTTCACCTGGGAGGGCATGGTCGCCCGCTACAACGCCGACCTCGCCAACAACCTCGGCAACCTGCTGAGCCGGGTGGCCACGGTGGTGGGCAAGCAGTGCGGGGGCATCGGACCGGCCCCCACGGCCACCAGCGCGCTGGCCGTGGCTGCGGCCGAGGCCGTGGCCGGGGCCATCGAGGGGTGGGCCGAACCACAACCGGCCACCGCCCTGGCGGCCACCTGGCGCCTCATCCGGGCCACCAACGCCTTCCTCGAGGCCAACGAGCCGTGGAAGGCCACGCCCGGCCCCGGCGTCGATGCCGTGCTCGGCGACGCCCTCGAAGCACTGCGCATCGTGGCGCTGCTGGCCGCCCCCGCCCTGCCCACCGTCACCCAGACGATCTGGGAGCGCCTCGGTCTCCCCGGTCGCCTCGCCGACCAGCGGCTCCCTCACGCCGCCGCGTGGGGCGGCTATCCCGGCGGGCTGACGGTCACCAAGGGCGACTCGCTGTTCCCCCGGAAGTAGCGCCGGTGGACGCCGTGCTGCGGTGGTGCGACAGCCACTGCCACCTCGATGACGAGCGCACCGCGCCGGACGCCATCGCCGTAGCCCGGGCTGCGGGGGTCGAGCGGATGATCACGGTCGGCACGGATGCAGCCCGGAGCCGGTCGGCGATCGCGCTGGCCGAGGCCAACGACGACGTGTGGGCCACCGTCGGCCTCCACCCTCACGATGCCATCGCCGGCGTCGCCACGCTCGACGGGCTCTTCGACCACCCGAAGGTGGTGGCGGTCGGCGAGTGCGGCCTCGACTACCACTACGACCACTCGCCCCGAGACGTCCAGCGCGGGGCGTTCGCCGCCCAGATCGCCCTGGCCCACGAGCTGGGCCTGGCCCTGGTGATCCACACCCGCGCCGCGTGGGACGACACGTTTGCCCTCCTCGGCGAGGCGGGGGCGCCGGCCCGCACGATCTTTCACTGCTTCACGGGCGGCGCCGCTGAGGCCCGCCGCTGCCTCGACCTCGGGGCGTACCTGTCGTTCTCGGGCATCGTCAGCTTCGCCAGTGCCGCCGACGTGCGCGAGGCCGCCGCGCTGTGCCCCTCCGACCGGCTGCTCGTCGAGACCGACAGCCCGTACCTTGCGCCCGTTCCCCATCGGGGCCAGACCAACCGCCCAGCGCTGGTCCCGGTGGTCGGGGCGGCCGTTGCCGCGGCCCGCCAAGCGGCCATCGAGGACATCGCCGCTGACAGCTTCCTGAACGCCGCGGTTGCCTTTGGGCTACCCCGGCCATAGGGTCGCGAACCGTCCCTGACGAGCCCGTCAGGACGAGTCGTTCGAGGATGGTGTTGGTTCTGAGGGTCGGGACGATCGACCAACGACGCATCGTGATGGCTGCGGTGGCCACGCTCGTCGCGCTGCCGTTCCTGCTGCGCGAGGGCACCGGCGCGGGCCGCCCCGAGGCTGTCGCGGCAGTGACCGTCGGCGGAGGCAACCTCGCCGGCCGACTCGCGCCCAGCGGCAAGCCCGCGCCCGACGCCGGTCCCGCCGCAGCACCTGCTCCCGCCGCCACCGGGCCCGATGCGCCCGTCACGCCCATCACCATCGCCACCCCGATCCCCGAGGGTCCCAACACCCGACGCGGCTCGGCGTCGTTCACCCGGCTCGCCAGCTCGCCGGTGGTGGGCGACCAGCTGTGCCTCGCCCCGGACATCCCCCGCAACACCAAGGTGACGGTCCTCAACCTCGACAACGGCCACAGCACGTTCTGCTACGTGGTGGGCGCCGCTCCGGTGCGTCCGGGTCAGGTCATCGTGCTGGGCAGCAGCGTCCTCGAGCAGCTCGCCGACGTCGCCCAGGCGCCCATCCCCGTCCGCATCAGCTGGTAGCGCCGGCGCCGTGACGCTCACTCGGCGTGACGCGACCGAGCTCCTCGAACGGTACGGGCTCAGCCCCCGGCGGGCCCTGGGGCAGAACTTCGTCGTCGACCCCAACACGGTGCGCCGAATCGCCCGCATCGCGGGCGTCGGGCCGGGCGACCGCGTGGTCGAGGTCGGAGCAGGGCTCGGCGCACTCACCCGCGCCCTGGTCGAGACCGGGGCATCGGTGACCGCGGTCGAGCTCGATCGTGGCCTGGCCGAGTTGCTGCGAGCCGAGGTGGCTCCTCTCGGCGTGCGGGTGATCGAAGGCGATGCCATGACCCTCGACTGGGACGAGGCCCTCGACCCGCCGTCAGGCTGGGTCCTGGTGGCCAACCTGCCCTACAACGTGGCTACGCCGTTGGTGGCCGATCTCCTCGACGGCGTCCCCGCCATCGAGCGGATGCTGGTGATGGTGCAGCGCGAGGTGGGCGAGCGCCTGGCGGCCAAGGCCGGCGACGACGCCTACGGCGCAGTGTCGGTCAAGGTCGCCTCGTGGGCCACGGCCAAGGTGGTGGGCACGGTGCCCGCCACCGTGTTCCTGCCCCGGCCCAAGGTCGAGTCCGCCCTCGTGGCCATCGCGCGCCTGCCCGAGCCCGCAGTGCCCGACGCCCTACGACCGCTGACCTTCACCCTCGTCCGCGCTGGGTTCGGCCAGCGCCGCAAGATGCTGCGGGGCTCGCTGGCCGGCGTGCTCGGCCCCGGCGCGCCAGGGGTGTTCGCCGCCGCCGAGGTCCGCCCCGAAGCCCGAGCCGAGGAGCTGGCCGTCGCCGACTGGCTGCGCCTCGCCACCGCCGCGGTAGCAGCCGGCGCCGCCACGGACGTGCCGTGACGATCGTCGACCGCGTCCTTGCTCCGGCCAAGCTCACCGTCTCGCTCCGGATCACCGGCGTGCGCCTCGACGGCTACCACCTGCTCGATGCCGAGATGGTCACGCTGGCGCTGGCCGACCGCATCGACATCAGCAACCGGCCGGCGCCGACCCGGGTGACCGGGCCCTTCGCCGCCGGCGTGCCCACCGACGAGCGCAACCTCGCGGTGCGGGCGCTGGCCCTCACCGGGAAGGCGGGCTACCTCACGATCGACAAGCAGATCCCGGCCCAGGGTGGCCTCGGGGGCGGCTCGGCCGATGCCGCCGCGGTGCTCCGCTGGGGCGGCATCACCGACCTGACCGTGGCCGCCCGGCTCGGCGCCGACGTGCCGTTCTGCCTGGTCGGCGGACGAGCGAGGGTCACCGGCATCGGCGACGTGATCGAGCCCCTACCCGCCGTGGTCCGCACCTACACGTTGGTCGTGCCGCCCCTCGGCGTCTCGACGGTCGATGCCTTCCGGCGCTGGGACGACCTCGGCGGACCGGTGGCGGAAGGAACCAACGACCTCGAACCGGCCGTGGTCGACCTCGTGCCGGCCATGGCCACCTGGCGCGACCGCATCGCCCAAGCCGCCGGCGTGGCGCCTGTCCTGGCCGGCAGCGGCTCGACGTGGTTCCTCGACGGTGCCCACCACCGGCTGGGCCGCGCCCTGCGCGACGCCACCGTGATCGTCACGAGCACCGAGCCGGCCTCCCGAATCGTGTGATGCATGATGCTTCCAGCGGATCACCTTGACGTTTGACGACCGCGCCGTGGTGGTCGTGACGCGCACCGACCGCCCGGAGAGCGGGCGGTCGGCAGAGACGGACGGGCGGCGAGGCCCGGTCGACTACTTGTTGCGGCGCTGGAAGCGCGTGCGCTTCAGCATCTTCTTGTGCTTCTTCTTGCGCATGCGCTTGCGGCGCTTCTTGATCAACGAGCCCATAAGGGTTGACAACCTACCTGCTGTGAGCGGCGCCGTGAACTGCGCCTCGGTCAGCGTGCGTCGCGGATGAGACGATCCATCGTGTCGTGGTACTTCGAGATCTTGCACTCGCGATCGGAGAGGGTGTTGCGCACGTAGCCCATCGACTGCTTCGTGCGGGCCAGTTGCTCGTAGATGGCGATGTCCTGACCGACGACGTGCTTGAGCCCCTCCCAGTGCCTGTCGGCCCCCGCTCGGTAGGTCTGGTACTCGGGATCATCGGCATCGCCGTCGTACATCAGCTCCCAGCAGATGAACCTCGTGCGATCGACGCCCATCGGCACCGGGTTGAAGACCTGGATCTGATCAGGGTTGCAGTTGAACACCGTGTTGGGGAACACGACGTAGTGACAGATCGTGTTGCGGTGATGGTCCCAGGTCTCGTTGAGCTCGGCGAGCCTGGCGGGGTTGGGGACGAACATCATCGAGTTCTGACCGACCAGGTGGAACGCCGTACCTCGGGCCGCCTTGGTGAACTCCGGCGGGGCCTGGTGCAGCTCGGTCGCGTGGTACACCTCGTTGAACCCGTCGACGATGGCTTTGTAGCTGACGGGAACGTCGAACTCGAGCTTGTCGGTGAGGATCATCGACTCCATCTGGAAGCGCCCGAGATCAGTGGCGATGTCGTCGCCGATCCACTCCATCAGCGGCGGGGCTGCCGTGGGCCCGGCCAGGTTGATCCAGACCCACCCACCCCACTCGTCAGCGGCCACAGCCGGTGCTCGCATGCCCTCGAGGTGCTCGGCGCTGAAGTCCTCGCGCTCGGGCACGCCCACCAGCAGCCCGGTCGTGTCGTACACCCAGCCGTGGTAGGGGCAGGTGAACCGGCGGGCGCCGCAGCCACCCAGCGGACCGACGATGGCCGGGCCGCGGTGCTGGCACACGTTGTGGAACGCAGCCAGGCCTCCACCAGGCTGGCGAGTGACCACCACCGTCTCGCCGTGGCCCTCGTAGCTCAGCCAGTCGCCGGCGTTCGGGATCTCGGTCGAGCGGCCGGCGAGCAGCCAGCTGACCCGCAGCACGCGCTCTCGTTCGAGCTCGTAGCGAGTGGGGTCGGCGTACACGTTGCTGTCGACCGTCTTGGCCCCCCACTCGGGGATCTGGCGGACGCCTGGGCCGATGCGGGCTGGGGCATCGCCCCGTGTCGGCACGTAGACCATGTGAGGACCTCCAACGATTGACGTAGAACAGTGGTTCTACAACAACAGGCCCGGGCGGCCGCAGCCCGCGGTCACAGCACGGCAGGCAGCGTCACGAGGGTGAAGCCCTTCGCCCGCAGCGCGTCGATCACCGCGCCGAGCGCCTGGGCATCGGTGGACCCCGAGCCGAGGTGCATCGCCACGATGGCCCCGTTTCCGGAACCCGCCAGCACGTTGGCCAGCACCTGAGCGGGTGGGACGCCCTGCCACCCTCGGCTGTCGACGGTCCACAACACGTTGTAGGCGAAGCCGGCCTGGGCCAAGACCTGGTTGACCATCGCGTTCTGGGCACCGTACGGCGGTCGGAAGAAGGGGTGCACGCTGGCTCTCGTCACGGCCTCGACGGCGGCGGCACCCCTCGTGATCTCGGCCAGGGCCTGGGCCGGCGTGAGCGTCGTCAGATCAGGGTGACCGTACGTGTGGCTGTAGACGGGTCCGCGCCCGGCGACGGCCGCCACGGAGCCCGGGAAGGCGCGGGCGAACGCCCCGGTGAGGAAGAAGGAGCCGGGCACCCCCTTGGCCTGCAAGGTGGCCACGATGCTGGCCACGTTGCCGTCGTCGGAGCCGCCGTCGAAGGTGAGTGCGATCCGCGGCGATGCGCTCGATCCACGCGTTATGACCGTCGCGCTCGCCAGTGCAGTCGTGCTCGTGGCTGGTCGTGACGTGCTCGTGGTCGTGGCCGGCAGGGTCGTGGTAGCGGCCGGCTGGGTGGTGGTGGCCGCGGGCCGGGTCGTGACCGTCGAGGTCGAGGTGGTGGTGGTCGTCGAAGTGGTCGATGCGGTGGAGCTGGTCGATGCGGTGGAGCTGGTCGCTGCGGTAGAGCTCGAGCTGGTCGTCGCCGCGGTTGTGCTGTTCGCCACACTGGGCGCAACGCCCCTGCTCCCGCACCCGGCGAGCACCAACGCGCTGCTCACGACGATCGTCCATCCGCCTCTACGACGAGGCTTCCTCATGGCTGCAGCATGCGCCGCGGCGGCCACGGGTACACGGGCCGAAGGGCATCTTCGCCGGGGGACCTCCAGCGGGTGGGTGCCTTCCCGCTTGACCCACCGCGCCGGATCCCGGTCTACTGAGCACTGGGGTGGACCGGCCCGGTCCCGATGGGGAAGGACGTTGGCCAGTGGCAGGTACCGGCTCAGGGGGCCCGATGATCATCGTGTCGGCGGTGCTCGACTTCGCCGACACGGCGGCGCGCGATCACGCCGTCGAGGTGACCGCGTCGACTCAGATGGCCACCCGGACCGAGGAAGAGGGCTGCCTGTCGTACTGCTTCGCCCCTGATCCCTGCATCGACACCCGCATCCAGGTGTTCGAGCTGTGGGCCGACGAGGCCGCGCTGGTCGCCCACTTCAAGCACCACACCTACGCCGCGATGCGCGACCTGCTCATGGCTGAGCGCATCATCGGCAGCAAGAACCGCATGTACCTCGTTGCCCGCGACGAGCCGGTGTACGACGCCGAGGGCAAGGCTCGCGAGGCGTTCTTCACCGATCCCCTGCCCGGCGCCGAGAGCTCGGGCTGACCCCGCCGTGACCGGGCGCACCATCGACATCCACGCCCACGTGGTGCTGGAGGCGGCCTTCGGCGCCGCCGGCCGTTTCGGCCCCGAGCTGGCCGACGACGACCAGGGCGTGCCGTTCTTCCGCATCGGCTCCTGGGTCATGCCCCGCATGCCGTACCGGGGCAGCCTGTTCATGGATGCCGGCAAGCGCCTGGCCGAGATGGATCGCTGGGGCATCGACCTGCAGCTGGTGTCGCCCAACCCGCTGACGCTGTTCCACGGCATCCCGGCCGCGGAGGCGATCCACTTCTGCCAGGTGCACAACGACGCCATGGCCGAGCTCGTGCGGGCCCATCCGGGTCGCCTCCTCGGCGGTGCCGCCCTTCCGATGCAGGACGTCGATGCGGCGATGACCGAGCTCGAACGCGCCGTCGGTTCCCTCGGGCTCAGCGCGCCCTACATCGGCACGGACCTCGGCTACGAGCTCGACGACGCCCGCCTCGACGACTTCTACCGCGCGCTCGTCGGCCTCGACGTGCCCCTGTTCCTGCACCCGGCCCACACCGGCGGCGACGGCCCACCAGCCGATCACCGGCTCGGGCGCTTCGACCTCAGCCTTCTGCTCGGCTACGCCTACGACGAGACCATCGCCGTGGCCGCGCTGGTGCTCGGCGGTGTGCTGCAACGCCACCCTGACGTCGACATCTGCATCTCCCACGGCGGCGGAGCGATCGCGTTCCTGGCCGAGCGCTTCGAGTTCGCCTGCCGCACGCGGCCCTGGGCGCCCGAGTTCACGCGGGGCGACGGCTTCCTCGCCGAGCTGCGCAAGCTCTGGTTCGACAGCCACGTCGACGGCGAGGCCGCGCTCGAATCGCTCGTGCGCACGGTCGGCCACGACCGGTTGGTGTTCGGCACCAACTTCGGTGGATGGGACTCCGGTGGGCGCCACGCCCGCGATCGCTTCGTCCAGTCGCTCACGCCCAACGCGGAGCGCCTGCTCCGCATCGCCCCCTCCACCTGAGCCGAGGAGACCACATGGCCCCGCGATCCACCGCCACCGAGGTGCTGCTCACCAACGCCCGCCTGTTCACGGGTGCGAACGAGAACGTCATCGACGACGGCGCCGTGTGGGTGAGCGGGCGCACGATCCGCTTCGCGGGCCGCACCGCCGAGCTGTCGGGCGTCCCCGACGACGTGCGTCGCATCGACGCGGCTGGCCGCTTCGTGATGCCCGGCATGACCGAATCGCACGCCCACCTGTCCTATGCCGACAACGGCCCGCTCGAGCTCGACAAGTCGCCGGTCGAGGACGCCATGGTCCACGCCGTCGCCAACGCCCGGCTCTGCCTGGCCAGCGGCTTCACCTCGGCGATCAGCTTCGGCTCGGTGCACCGCATCGACGTGTTCCTGCGCGACGCCATCAACGCGGGGCGCATCCCCGGTCCCCGACTGGCCGCCTCGGGCCGTGACATCGGTGGCACGGCCAGCAACGCCGACCTCCACAAGGACTGGTTCAAGCCGCAGATCGAAGGCCTCGGCATGATCGTCGACGGGCCGTGGGCGGTGCGCAAGGCCGTGCGCACCCTCCGCAAGAACGGCGGCGACATCGTCAAGATCTTCCTGGACGGCGAGGGCCTGTCGGCCCACGCTCCGCCCGGCGAGCTGACCTACACCGACGAGGAGGTGGTGGCCTGCGTCGACGAGGCTCACCGCCGCAACCTGCGCGTCGTGTGCCACTCCCGCTCGGCCGCTGCGGTCAAGCAGGCCGTGCGCTTCGGCGTCGACGTGATCGGCCACGCCAACTACCTCGACGACGAGGCCCTCGACCTCCTGCGCGAGCAGCGCCACCGGGTGTTCGTCGGTCCCGCCATCGCCTGGGAGATCCGCTTCCTCGAGACCTGCACCGAGATCGGCTTCACCCGCGAGGCCGCCCGCGCCCGCGGCTACGACGCCGAGGTGGAGGCCACCGTGAAGTCGGTGAAGCGCCTGCGCGACGTGGGCGTGCGGGTGCTCGTCGGCGGCGACTACGGGCTCAACATCACCCCGCACGGCACCTACGCCAAGGACCTGCAGTACTTCGTCGAGCTGTTCGGCCTCAGCCCCGCCGAGGCCCTGCTCTGCGCGACGCGCGACGGCGGCGCGGCGGCCGACCCCAACGGGATGGTGGGCACGCTGGAGGAGGGCAAGTACGCCGACCTCGTCGTGGTCGACGGCGACCCCCTGGCCGACATCACCGTGCTGCAAGACCACGCCCGGCTGACCGCAGTGATGAAGGACGGCGTGCTGTACCGCGGCCTGGCCAACCCGGACCCGTACCGGGCCGACGACCTGCCGGCCCTGCTCCCGACCGACCGATGACGGCAGCCGCTGGCACGGTGCTGGTGGCCGGCTCGTCCGGCGTCGTCGGCTACGCCGCGCTGCGCGAGCTGGCCCGCCAGCCCGGTTGGGAGGCGATCGGCCTGGCCCGCCGCCCCCGCCCCGTCGATGGCGCCCGGCTCGTGCCGGTCGACCTCACCGACCGCGACGCCACCGCTCGCGCCGTGTCGTCGCTGACCGACGTGACCCACCTGGTCTATGCCGCGCTGTTCGAGAAGCCCGGTCTGCTGCCCGGCTGGTACGAGCAGGACCAGATGGACACGAACCTGGCCATGCTCACCAACCTGCTCGACCCACTGCTGGCCGCCGCACCTGCCCTTCGGCACGTGTCGATCCTGCAAGGCACCAAGGCCTATGGCGCCCACATCGCCCCCATGCGCCTGCCCGCCAAGGAGCGCGAGCCCCGCCACCCGCACGCCAACTTCTACTGGCTGCAGGAGGACCTCC
>JBBRTJ010000056.1:0-23959 GCA_038244535.1 Acidimicrobiales bacterium
CCCACCGCACCGCACCGCCGGCAGCGCCAGCGCAGCCGCGCTGTGACGCAACGCCGCGGCGCGCACCACCACGGTGTGGCTGCTCGACGAACCGGTACCGATGACCCCCACCCGGTTCACCGCGGCGAACAGGACCGGGACGGAGCTGCTGGTGGTGGTGCCGTTGCCGAGCTGCCCGTAGCCGTTGTAACCCCACGCCCACACCGTGCCGTCACTCTTGCGGGCCACCGAGTGGTCGTAACCGGCGGCAACCGCGGTGACCCCGGTCAGACCACTCACCGGCACCGGCGTGGAGCTGTTGGTGGTGGTCCCGTTGCCGAGCTCCCCGTAGAAGTTGTGCCCCCACGCCCACACGGTCCCGTCAGCCTTGCGGGCCACCGAGTGGTACCCACCCGCGACGACGGCGGTGACCCCGGTGAGACCACTCACCTGCACCGGGGTCGAGCTGTTGGTGGTGGTGCCGTTGCCGAGCTGCCCGTGGCCGTTGTAACCCCACGCCCACACCGTGCCGTCGCTCTTGCGAGCCACCGAATGGGAGATGCCGGCGGCGACCGCAGTGACCCCGGTCAGACCACTCACCTGCACCGGGGTCGAGCTGCTGATAGTGGTGCCGTTGCCGAGCTGCCCGGGGCCGTTGGCACCCCAGGCCCACACCGTGCCGTCCGCCAGCACCGCCACCGTGTGGGCCCCGCCCGCAGCCACGGCAACCACGTTGGCCAGGCCCGGCACGTCACCGGGCAGTGACCGGTCAAGGGTCGTGCCATCACCAAGCTGCCCGTAGTTGTCGGAGCCGGCGTCGATCACGATGCCCGGCGTCGGTGTCGCCGCCCCCACCGGGGCCGCCACCACCACCCCGAGTCCCGCCGCCATCACCGCAAGAACCAACGCCGTCACCGACCGCACCCGCACGCCATCCCCCGATCGCTGTGGCCCGCCCATGACGACACGACCGCCCGGCGGTACGGCGGAGGCTAACAGCACGCCTCGCCGGGCCGCCGAGCTAGGTCACTGTCAACGTCGTACCTACCGTGTTGTTCGATGCGTTCAGACCAACCGTCCCACTCGCAACCACCGAACCCGCCACCACCGCCGGGCCCATCTTCCGTGCCGCCGGCCGGCGGCGTCCCGCCCTCAGAGGCTGGCGGCCAGCTCCTCGACCGGGGTGACCATGCCGGTGTAGAAGGCGCCGAAGTCGGCGTACACGGCCGAGGCAGCGTCGAAGCGCATCGTGTAGACGACCTCCTTCAGGTCGTCGGGGTGCACGCCGAACAAGGTGACGCCCCACTCGAAGTCATCCAGGCCGGCCGAGCCGGTGACCACCTGCAGGATGCGCCCGGCAAAGGTGCGCCCTGACGCCCCGTGCTCGCGCATCAGCGCGGCGCGCTCCTCGAAGGGAAGCGTGAACCAGTTGCCGATCGTCTCGCGGCGCTTCGACATCGGGTAGAAGCAAAAAGCCGGCTTTCCCTCGGGCGGCAACTGCGGGTAGAGCCGGGCCGTCGTCATGGCCTCAGGCATGCCCTTGGCGTACTCGCTGATCTCCGTGAGCGACACGTAGCTGTCGACGACGTCCAGCCCGGCCGCCTGCAAGTCGCTCTGCAGGCGGCGCAGCACCCGCAGATCGGGGCCAAGGGCCATGACGGCGAGGTCGGCCTTGTGCCCGAGCATCGAGACGGTCACGACCTGGTGCTCGGCCTCCTCGGCCCGCTTGACGGCGGCGACCACGGCTTCGCCATCGGCCCGGGGCGTCGGCTTGCAGAACAGGTGCAGCACACCCCAACCGGTGCTGGGGCTGACGGGTTCGCTCATGGCGCGCCTTTCGGGGGTCGATCGCTGTCTTCGACGCTAGTGGCGCCCCGCTCGAACAGACCGGGCGGGCGAAGCCCCTGCTGACCTAGGTGATGGTCAGCGTGGTGCTGACGCTGTTGTTGGACGGGCTCAGGTCAGCCGTGCCACTCGCCGTCAAGGTGCCTGTCACCACCGCCGACCCCGCGGAGGGGAACGTCAGCTTCACCGTCAGCTTCGCGCTCTGGCCCGCCAAGAGGAATGGGTTCGTGCACGTCGCCAGCGTGGCCGTTTTGGTGCACGTCCACCCTGTGCCGGTCACGGTGACCGTCGTACCCGAGGGGTAGGCCACGGTGGCCGTCAGCCCCGTCGCCGGTGCCGGACCCACGTCGTACGCGGTGACCGTGGCCGTGGCCGCCACCCCATGGACGACCGACGCCGGCCATGTCGCCGTCAACCCGACGTCGGCCACGTTCACCCCCGTGCCCGCCAGGGGCACGAACGCGGAGCCGTTGTCGGTGACGATCAGCAGCGTCGAGGTCACTGCCCCGGGGGCATCCGGCTGGAACACCATCTCCACGACACACGTCGCAGCAGCAGCCAACGTGGCTGTGCAGTTGTTCAAGGTGATCCCGAACGAGCTCGGGTTCCCGCTCTGCAGACCCAGCAGGCTGATGGTCATCGGCCCGTCCCCGGTGTTGCCCACCACGACGTACTGGGCCACCGAGTGGGTGCCCACACCGACCGAACCGAAGCTGAGAAACGCTGGGCTCACCGACAGCGCCGGCTGGTACCCGTAGGCGGTCACCGCGATGGTGGCGGTCTCGTCCCACGGGTCGTCACTGGTAGCGGTGATGGTGGCCGACTGCGCCCCGCACGCCGGGTTCGTCAACGTCGCCGTCCCGTTGAGCGTCTGGCCGGGCAGCAACGTGATCGGCAGCGGCGGCAGACCGCTGAACGTCATTGCCCCGGCACTCAGCCCGGACGCCGCGACCGAGGTGATCGAGATCGGCGAGCTCGGGTCCTGGTTGGTGAAGCCAAACGAACCCGACACCGCTTTCCCCGAAACGGCGCAACGCACCGGACCCAACGACAGCGTTGCCGCCGCGGGGCGCAGCGCCGCCGACCGCAGCACCACCGTGTGCGAGGAGCCCGCAGAGACGGTCGCCACCCGGGTCAGACCCGGCACCGGCACCGGGCTCAGCCGGGTCGTCGTCGTCCCATCCCCCAGCTGACCGATGGCGTTGTATCCCCAGGCCCACACCGTGCCATCACTCCGCCGAGCCACATTGTGAAACCTCCCGGCTGATACTGCGGTGACCCCCGACAAGCCCGACACCTGCACCGGGCTCGACCGATTCGTCGTCGTCCCATCCCCGAGCTCACCGTCGACGTTGTATCCCCAGGCCGACACCGTGCCATTGCTCTGCCGAGCCACGCTGTGAGACCCGCCCGCAGACACCGCCGTGACCCCTGACAAGCCCGACACCTGCACCGGGCTCGGCCGGGTCGTCGTCGTCGCATCCCCCACCTGCCCGGAGCTGTTGTTCCCCCAGGCCCACACCGTGCCGTCACTCTTGCGGGCCACCGAGTGGTACCCGCCGGCGACGACCGCAGAGACCCCCGACAATCCCGACACCTGCACCGGGCTCACCCGGGTCGTCACCGTCCCGTCCCCCACCTGCCCGTAGGCGTTGTTCCCCCAGGCCCACACCGTGCCATCACTCCGCCGAGCCACGCTGTGATAGGTACCCGCAGACACCGCCGTGACCCCCGACAAGCCTGCGACCAGCACCGCGCTCGACCGGTCGGTAATCGTCCCATCCCCCAACTGACCGTTGTCGTTCCTGCCCCAGGCCCACACCGTGCCGTCACTCAGCAACGCCAACGAGAACTGCTGTCCCGCTGAGACGGCCACCACGTTCGTGAGCCCAGCCACCTCTCCGGGCGCTGACCGACTGACCGGCGTCCCATCGCCCAACCCGCCGTAACTGCCGTCGCCCCACGACAGCGCGATCCCGGGCACCGGCACTGCCGCCCCCGCCGGAGCCGCCACCACCAGCATCGACCCGACCATCGCCATCGCTGCGGCCACCGCCACCAGACGTACCTTCATAGCGTCCCCCCAGATCGTCCACCGCCTCTATCGAGCAACCACCGGTCGCCGTGATACCCAAGCCCCCGAGCCGCCCCCGAGGGCCACCGGCTCCGATGCGGCTTGGAGCCCGCGGAAACCTACCAACGGTCGAATGCAGCGCGCCGAGAAGTGGCCCAGCTCCGAGCAGGGCATCACGGACGACCAGATCCACGAAGCCTCCGACAACCCAAACCGGACGTGAGCTCGGTCAGCCCAGCCCGACCGCGTCGACGCCGGGGCGCTCGGGGGCGTAGAGGTTCAACTGGTCGCCGCGCACGAAGCCGGCCAGGGTCAGGCCGGCGGATCGGGCCGCTTCCACGGCCAGCGACGACGGCGCCGACACGGCCACCAGCGCCGAGAAGCCTGCCGCCCAGGCCTTCTGCACCAGCTCGAAGCTGGCCCGGCCGCTCACGAACAACCCGAGCGTCGAGGCCGGCAGGCGGCCGTCAAGCAGCAGCCGGCCCACCACCTTGTCGACGGCGTTGTGGCGGCCAACGTCCTCGCGCACCACCAGCGGCGTGCCCGACGCATCGAAAGCGGCCGCCGCGTGCACCCCCCCGGTGAGGGCGAACACCGCCTGCTCGGCGCCGATGCGATCGGCAACGGTGGTGAAGGCCGAGTACGGCAGCGACTCGGTGCCCACGAGTGGCCCGAGCCGTGACGACAGCTCGAGCAGGCCAGACGCCCCGCACAGGCCGCACGCCGAGGTGGTGGTGGTCAGACGGGGCTCAGGCGTGGGCGCCCGCCCAGCGGTGTCCACCGTGACCACGTTGAACCCGGTGTCGACGGCCGAGCCGGTAGCGCAGTAGCGCACCCCGGTGACGGAGGCCCCGACGAGCAGCCCATCGCTGAAGCAGAAGCCGGCCGCCAGCTCGAAGTCGTGGCCCGGCGTGCGCATGGTGGTGGTGACGAGGTGACCGTCGAGGCGGATCTCCATCGCCTCCTCCACTGCCAACTCGTCAGGTGAGCGCCGCCAACCGCCAAAGCCGTCCGGTCGCCCGACCAGCGTGGTGGCGGTGCGACCTCGAGCCATGACGCTCAGGCTATGGCCAAGGCGATTCTCGGCGCGCTCCAGCCGCACAAGTGCGTCTGGCCGGCCCGAGAATCGGGCACGTCCACTACGGGAGGCGTCGTGCGGAGCAGACCGACCGAGCTCACGGACGGACGCGACGAAGCCCGGACCAGACGGTCCGGGCTTCGTGGACGAGCGAGTGTGCCTGCCGAGGCGGCCGGAGCCGCCTTCGATCAGTAGTCCTCCATGCCTCCGCCGGGCATGCCGCCGCCGTTGTCCTTCTCGGGCTTGTCGACCACGACGGCCTCGGTGGTGAGGAACAGCGCCGCGATCGAAGCTGCGTTCTGCAGCGCCGAGCGGGTCACCTTGGCGGCGTCGATGACGCCGATCTTCACGAGGTCCTCGTAGACGCCGGTGGCGGCGTTGAGGCCCTCGGCACCGGTGAGGCCACGCACCCGCTCGACGACGACGCCACCCTCCATGCCGGCGTTCTCGGCGATCTGCTTGAGGGGAGCCTCGAGCGACTTGGCCACGATGCGAGCACCGGTGGCCTCGTCGCCAGACAGCGAAGCGGCAACCTCATTCACAGCGGCCTGCGAGCGCAGGAGCGCCACGCCCCCGCCGGGCACGACACCTTCTTCGATGGCAGCCTTGGTGGTGCTGACGGCGTCCTCGATCCGGTGCTTCTTCTCCTTGAGCTCGACCTCGGTCGCCGCGCCGACCTTGAGCACCGCAACGCCGCCGGACAGCTTGGCGAGGCGCTCTTGCAGCTTCTCGCGGTCGTAGTCGGAGTCGGTGTTCTCGATCTCGGTCTTGATCTGGCTGATGCGACCCTTGATGTCGTCCTCGTTGCCGGCACCCTCGACGACCGTGGTCTCGTCCTTGGTGACGATGATCTTCTTGGCCCGGCCGAGCAGGTCGAGGGTGACGTTCTCGAGCTTGAGCCCGACCTCTTCGGTGATGACCTGGCCACCGGTGAGGATGGCCATGTCCTGCAGCATCGCCTTGCGGCGCTCGCCGAAGCCCGGGGCCTTGACGGCCACTGACTTGAAGGTGCCGCGGATCTTGTTGACGACCAGGGTGGCCAGGGCCTCGCCCTCGACGTCCTCAGAGATGATCACCAGCGGGCGACCCGACTGCATGACCTTTTCGAGCACGGGGAGCAGGTCGCGCACGGCACCGATCTTGGAGCCGACGAGGAGCACGTAGGCATCGTCCATGACGGCCTCCATGCGCTCGGGGTCGGTCACGAAGTACGGGGAGATGTAGCCCTTGTCGAAGCGCATGCCCTCGACCAGGTCCATCTCCATGCCGAAGGTCTGGCTCTCCTCGACGGTGATGACACCGTCCTTGCCGACCTTGTCGATCGCCTCGGAGATCATCTGGCCGATCTCCTCGTCGGCGGCCGAGATGCTGGCGACCTGGGCGATCTGCTCCTTGGAGTCGACCTCCTTGGCCAGACCCTTGATGCTCTCGACGGCAGCGACGACCGCAGCCTCGATGCCCTTCTTCAGGCTCATCGGGTTGGCTCCGGCAGCCACGTTGCGCAGGCCCTCGTGGACCATCGCCCACGCCAGCACCGTGGCCGTCGTGGTGCCGTCACCGGCGACGTCGTCGGTCTTCTTGGCCACTTCCTTGACGAGCTCGGCCCCGATCCGCTCATACGGATCCTCGAGGTCGATCTCCTTGGCGATGGAGACGCCGTCGTTGGTGATCGTCGGCGCACCCCACTTCTTGTCGAGCACGACGTTGCGGCCCTTGGGGCCGAGGGTGACGCGTACAGCGTCAGCCAGCTGGTTCATTCCGGCCTCGAGGGCACGGCGAGCCTGCTCGTCAAAAGCGATCATCTTGGCCATCAGCGTTGGTCCTCCGTTGGACGTTCGCGGTTGAGCACTCGCGACATGTGAGTGCTAGCACTCTAAGGGGTCGAGTGCTAGCGCGCCAACTGTGCGCCGGTGCGAAGTGGTCACGCTCGCTTCGGTAGCGTCGCCCGATGGCCACCATCGCGATCGTCGGTGGCGGGGTCGGCGGGCTCGGCTCGGCGTTGACCTTCGCTCGTGCTGGGCATCGGGTCACGCTGTTCGAGCGCGACGCCACGCCGCTGCCCACCACCGCCGACGAGGCCTTCGACTGGGATCGTCGGGGGGCGCCCCAGGTGCGCCACAGCCATGCCTTCCTGGCCCGGCTGCGGGGGCTGCTCGCCGAGCGCCACCCCGACGTGCTGGCTGCCTTGCTGGCCGAGGGAGCCACCGAAGCGCGCTTCGGTGACGACCTGCCCCCGACGGTCGAGGGATACGCGCCCGAGCCCGGCGACGAGGACCTCGTCATGATCATGTGCCGGCGCACGACCTTTGAGTGGGTGCTGCGCCGCGCCGTGCTCGCCGAGGCCAACGTCGACCTGCGCGACGGCACCACCGTGGCAGGCCTCCTGAGCGGGCCCGACGTCGAGCCCGGTGGGCCGCCGGTGGTGACCGGCGTGCGCCTCGCCGACGGCACCGAGGTGCCCGCCGACCTGACCGTCGTGGCCACCGGCCGACGCTCGGCGCTCCCCGACTGGCTTGCCGCCATCGGCGCCGGCCCCGTCGCCGAGGAGGCCGAGGACACCGGCATCATCTACCTGTCGCGCTTCTACCGGCTGCGCCCCGACCAGGAGCTGCCCCCACGCGACGGGCCAGCCGGAGGCGATCTCGGCTACCTCAAGTACGGGATCTTCGCGGGTGACAACCGAACGTTCTCGCTCACGTTGGCGGTCGCCACCGACGACCACGACCTCCGGGTCCGATTGGCCCGGCCCGAGGTGTTCGAGGCGGTCGCCGCCCAGCTCACCGCCACGGCCCGTTGGGTCGAGCCCGACCGATCCGAACCGATCACCGACGTCCACGTCATGGCCGGACTGGTGAACCGCTGGCGCGAGCTCGTGCCCGATGGGCACCCGGTGGCCTTGGGCGTGCATGCCGTCGGCGACGCCTGGTTGTGCACCAACCCGCTCTACGGGCGGGGCTGCACCACGAGCTTCTGGCACGCGCAGCTCCTGGCCGACACCGTCGCCGCCCATCCCGACGACTTGGTGGCGCAAGCCGTGAGCTTCGACCAGGCGACCCGGACCAACCTGCTGCCCTGGTACCGCGCGTCGGTGGCCCAGGATGCCGAAGCCCGCCGGGTCGCAAGCGCCCTCCTGGCCGGCGAGGACCCCGATGGCGATCCCGACGACCCCCGCACGTTCATGCGCTCGGTGCTGCGCGACGGCCTCCTACCGGCGCTGCGCACTGACGCGGTCGTGCTGCGGGCCTTCATGCGCTCGCTGAACATGCTCTCGTCACCGGACGCGCTCGTCACCGACGCGGACGTGGGCGCCCGGGTGCTGCGGGCGTGGCAAGAGCGAGAGCAGCGAGCGCCCGCCCCCGTCCTCGGTCCTCCCCGCCACGAACTGCTGGCCGCCATCGAGGTGCTCGGACCGGCGGCGTGACGCAGTCAGCCCCCGGCGACCGCGGGGATGATCGAGACGGTGTCGCCGTCGGCCACCGGGGTGTCGAGGCCGTTCAGGAAGCGCACGTCGTCGTCGGCGACGAACACGTTGACGTACCGACGCAACGCACCGGCCTCGTCGAGCAGGCGGTCGGCGAACCCGGGATGAGCGGCGTCGAGGTTGGCGATGACCTCGCTCAGCGTGGCTCCCTCGACCTTCACCTCGCTGGTGCCCCCCGAGAGCGGCCGGAGCGTGGTGGGGATGCGGACGATCGCAGTCATGGCCGAACCCTACCGGGGCCGTCACGGCTCGCCGCCGGGCGCCACCGCCCGGTGCCGATCCCGGCGGGGGTTGCCACTGTCGGAGCGGTCCGACAGGATGCGGCGATGCCTCGAGCCATGGGGCGCACCTTTCACTTCGGTGAGTTCGACGCCCGACGGTTGCTCGCGGCCAAGGGACAGCAGGCGATCTCCATCTGTCTGCCGGCGAAGGACGAGGAAGCCACCGTCGGGACGATCGTGCGTCGGATCCGAACCGAGTTGATGGAGCGAGTGCCTCTCGTCGACGAGGTTCTCGTGGTTGACGACGGCTCGGTCGACGCCACCGCCAAGGTGGCCGGGGAGGCCGGCGCACGGGTCGTGTCCACCGAGGACCTGCTGCCCGAGCTCGGTCCGGGCACGGGCAAGGGCGAGGCGCTGTGGAAGAGCGTGTTCGCCAGCGAAGGCGACCTCGTGGTGTGGTGCGACGCCGACGTCACCAACTTCGGTACCCGCTTCGTGCTCGGGCTGCTCGGCCCCCTGCTGCTGCGGCCCGAGATCGGGTTCGTCAAGGGCTACTACGACCGCCCCATCGACAACACCCCTGGCACCGGCGGTCGCGTCACCGAACTGGTGGCTCGCCCGCTCATCTCGCTGCTGTTCCCGCGCCTGGCGCCGATCATGCAGCCCTTGTCGGGCGAGTACGCGGGTCGGCGTGCCGTGCTCGAGGCCGTGCCGTTCGTACAGGGCTACGGCGTCGACCTCGGCCTGCTCATCGACGTGACCGCCCGCTTCGGCATGGAGTCCGTCGCCCAGGTCGACCTCGGCACGAGGGTGCACCGCAACCGCACCCTTGACGAGCTGTCACCCATGGCGCTCGCCATCATGCAGACCGCCTTCACCAAGGCCCACCTCCCGATGCCGCCATCGCCACAGCTCGTGCGGCCCGGGCTCGAGCCGCTGGCGATGCCGCACATCGAGCGGCCCCCACTGGCCAACCTCGACAGCTACCTGCGCCGCCTGGCCTGACTCGCCGCCGGACGCGCCTCGGACCAGGACAGCAGCGTCTGCCTAGGCTCATCGGGTGCACGTGGTAGCCGCCAGCGACAAGTTCAGGGGCACGGCCAGCGCGGCCGAGGCCACGGCGGCCATCGCCCGTGCCGTGCGGACCCTCGGGGGCACGTGCCACGAGGTGCCGATGGCCGACGGCGGTGAGGGCACGCTCGCCGCCCTGGGCGGACCCAACCGCTCGACCGCGGTGAACGGCCCCCTTGGCGACCTCGTCGACGCTCCATGGCGGCTGACGAAGCGCACCGCCATCATCGAGATGGCCCTGGCCTCGGGCCTGGCGGTGGTCGGTGGGTCAGAGGGGAACGACCCCATCGCGGCCTCGACCTATGGAACGGGCGAGCTGATCGCGGCCGCCGTCGATGCCGGGGCGCAGCGCGTCATCGTGGCCGTCGGCGGCTCGGCCACCACCGACGGCGGCCTGGGGGCGCTGCGGGCCCTGACCCCGACGGCGCGCCTGCGGGGCATCCGACTTCAGGTGGCGTGCGACGTGCGCACCCGATTCGTCGATGCCGCCGAGCTGTTCGGGCCGCAGAAGGGGGCCACGCCGGCCCAGGTCCAGCTCCTCAGGCGACGCCTCGAACGACTCGTGCAGGTGTACGTCGAGGACTACGGCGTCGATGTCTCCCCGCTCGAGGGCAGTGGCGCGGCCGGTGGCCTCGCCGGAGGGCTGGCCGCCATCGGCGCCGAGCTCGTGGCCGGGTTCGATCTCGTGGCTGACGAGGTCGGACTGGCCGACCAGATCGAGGGCGCTGACCTGGTCGTCACCGGCGAGGGCTTCCTCGACGAGCAGTCCTTCGAGGGCAAGGTCGTCGGCGGGGTGGCCGAACTGGCCGAGGCGCTCGGTGTGCCCGTGCTCGCCGTGGCCGGCGAGGTGTTCGACGGGTGCGAGCACCGCCTCGCCACGGTCTCGCTGGTCGACCTGGTCGGCGCCGAGGCCGCCCATCGCGACGCACCGGCGGCAATCGAGGCAGCCGTCGGGCAGTGGCTGCGCTGCTGGAGCGGTGCTCCGACCACTGGCGTTCAGCCCGCGCGACGGCGGCGTACGACGTAGGCCAACACGACGACCAACCCGACGAACAGGGCCAGCTCGACCACGGTGACGGCCAGCGACAGCACCGTCCGCACGATCGACAACGCTCCGATGGCGGCCAGCACGAGCACCACGGCCACGACCCAGGTGGGCAGCCCAGAGGGCCGGCCTGACGACGAGCGAGCCGGCTCCCAACCGACGCGATCGCCCGAGCGGCCGCGGTCGCCCGGGCCATCGGTCATGGGGCTACTTCGCGATGTCGGAACCCAGGATCACCAACACCTGGGCGCCGTTGAGGGTGGGCACCGGCAGCGGGCTGGGCATCGGCTGCACCCGAGCAGCCGGCAGCTTCAAGGCCGCCGCCACCCGGGTCCCCGCCGCCTCGAACCCCGGGAGCACGTACACGATCGAGACCGTGATCTTGGCCGTGGCGGTGACCGGATCGACGGTGGCGAACCCGGCCGTCTTCAAGGCGGTGGTCGTGCGGCCGGCCGCGCCCTGCACCCCGGAGGCGTTGGCCACGACGACCTTGAATGCACCCGCCGCCGGCACCGTGGTGACCGCAGGCACCGTGATGCCCCCACTCGGCACGGTTGTCGTGCCGCCCTTGATCGTGGTGGTGGTCGACGTCGTGGGCTTGCTGCTGGACGAGCCGGAGTCGAAGTTGGCGAGGATGACGACACCGACCACGACGGCGATGAGCACGAGGATCGCGCCCTTCACCAGGTTGTCGTTGGACGGGCGCCGTTGGCCGCCGCCTTCGTTGTTCTGCCGCCTGACGTTCATGACGTCACCGTCCTTCTGATCGAGTGGGGGCCTCCGGCGTGGTGGTGCCGGGATCGAGGCGTTGACGGCGCCGACGCTCGCGCACACGGCGCAGGCGGCGCACGACCAGGGGGTCGTACTCGAGGGCCTCGGGGCGCTCGAGCAGCTCGTTGAGGACCTGGTAGTAGCGCGTCGTCGAGAGGTCGAGCCGCTCCTTGATCAACGCTTCCTTCGGCTCGTCCTCGGTCCACCAGACGCGCTCGATGTCGAGCATCGCCTTGTCCCGCTCGGTCAGCCCCATTGACCCCAGCCTGCCTGTCCCTCATCGGCATTACAAGCACCCCCGGCGCGGTCACTGCTCCTCCGGTGGTCTGACCTCGCGGAACAGCCCCAGCAGCACGAGGTCGTAGGTCGCCTTGAGGGCCCCACCGATGATGAGCGGCCACCCGAAGTCGGAGCGCTGGAGGAGCCATCCGGCGAAGAGGGGGGTCGCGGCCGCCGCCAGGCTGCGGGGCACGTTGGTGATGCTGGCCGCGGCGGGGCGCTCGGGCGGCGTGACGATCGCCATCACGTAGGAGGTGCGCGCCGGCACGTCCATCTGGCTCAGCGCGCTGCGGATCAGGAGGCAGGTGACAGCCAGCCAGGCGTTGGGCATGAGCGGGGTGAGCATCAGCAACACGTTGGCCGGCAGGTGGGTGAACACCATCGTGCGGACCAGACCGATGCGGTTGGCGATGCGGACGGCGACGAGGGCCGAGCACCCGGCGAGCAAGCCACTCCAGAAGAACACGGCACCGGTGAGGGCGACGCTCAGGTCGAAGCGCTGGAACAGCCACAGCGCCAGGAGCGACTGGACGACGAACCCGCCCCCGAAGGCATCGATGCAGAACACGGCGGCCAGGCGGTACACGAGGGGCTTGGACTCGCCGAGAGCTCGGTGGCCTCGCCCGCTGCCGACGATCGGCTCGATGGCGGGCGACAACCGGCGGTACCAGAGCAGCACGGCGACGCCGATGATCGCATACAGGACGAACACGCCCCTGAGTGCGTCGACCTCGCTGATCGAGGTGCGCCGGGACACGAAGTCCGGGACGAACGCGGCGAGCGATCCGAAAGCGGCGACAACGAACGCGACCAGGCTGTAGCGGGCGTAAAGAGCGGTGCGCTGGCGGTCGCTGACGGTCTCGGGGAGCAACGCCTGCTCGGTGGGGAGGAACACGCTGACGTCGCCGGATGACGGGTTGAGGGTGCCGACCACCGCGACCGCCATCAAGGCCCAGAAGGTCGTCATGACGGCGAAGCCGATGCCGGTGAGCACCATGGCGACGGCGACGGCCTGAAGCAGCACCACTCGCCGCAGGCGGTGCCCTCGCAGCCCGACGAGCAGGGTCAGAGCGGCCGAGCCGAGCAACGTGGCGGTGACGATGGCGCCCACGTGCACCGAGTCGAAGCCGAGCAGGATCAGGTAGGTCGGCAGCACGACGGCGACCAGACCGTCGATGAATGCCCTCATCCCCCGAGTGGTCAGCAGCACACCCGCGTCGGCGGTTGTCTCGGGAGGCAGCACACGGACCATGGAGGGCGCATCGTGACACCTGCCGACCAGGACAGGCGGAGGCTTCCGGCGCGAACGGCCCTCCCGGTGCGAACACTGCGCCGGGCGGCCACCGATCGCGCCGAGATCTTCTCTGAAGGCGTCGGAGAGCGCCCGGGCCGAACGATGATCTGGTCGTGAGCAGTGCTGCACCGGCCGATGACCAGGGCGAAGTCCTGCTCGCGCTCTACGACCGATCGCTGCCGCAGGTGTACGGCTACCTCGTGGCCCGCTGCGGCCGGGCCACGCTGGCCGAGGATCTGACGGCTGAGACCTACCCGGCTGCCGTCGCGGCCATCCACCGCGGCACCGTGCCCAACCTCTCGATCGCCTGGCTCATGACCGTGGCCCGCAACAAGCTGGTCGACCACTGGCGGCGCCAGGAGCGCGAAGACCGCAGCCTTCACCTGGTTGCCAACGATGCTGACGACGTCCTCGTCGACGAGCCCGGCGGGCCGGAGGGCCGGTTCGACCACGAGCGAACCCATGAGGTCCTCGACCGGCTGAGCGCCCACCACCGCGCTGCGCTCACGTTGCGGTACCTCGACGGCCTGTCCGTGCCCGAGGTCGCCCACTGCCTCGACCGCACCGTGCACGCCACCGAGGCCCTCCTGGTGCGGGCCCGCAACGCCTTTCGCCGCAGCTACCACGACCACGACGGGAACAGCGATGGCCACTGATCCGTTCGACTCGCTGCGGGAGCCGCTGGCTCCGCTCGCCCCCCGACCCTCGTTCGTGGCCGACCTGCGCGCCCGCCTCCGGGTCGCGCTGATGCCCGTCGCGTCGACCCCGGCGACTGCGTTCGGCGCCGCCGATTCACCTGCTTCACCGTCCGCATCACGAACCGAGGAGACACCCGTGCCCGAGCCCTACGAGTACACCCCCACCCGCCTGCGCTCGATCACGCCGTACCTGTGCTGCAAGGGCGCCGAGGATGCCCTGGCCTGGTACCAGGAGGTGTTCGGTGCCGTCGTGCTGAGCGGTCCGATCATGATGGACGACGGTCGACTCGGCCACGTCGAGCTGCGCATCGGCGAGTCGGTCATCTTCATGGCCGACGAGTTCCCCGAGATCGACGTCGTGGCGCCGCCTTCCCTCGGGGGCACGAGCGTCAGCCTTCAGCTCTACGTGCCCGATGCCCGAGCGACCTATGACGTCGCCGTTGCTCGGGGCGCGACCGGCGAACGCCCGCTCGGCGAGGCGCACGGCGCACTGATGGGCACGCTGCGCGACCCGTGGGGCCACCGCTGGTTCATCGGCACACACCTCGTCCCCGACGACGTCCCGGTCGAGGACGTGAGCGGACGGCGCTACGGCGATGTCGGCTACCTCACCCTCGGCGTGCCGGATGGCCCGAAGGCGGCGGCGTTCTATGGCCAACTCTTCGGGTGGCGGACCGAGGTCGGCGGCGAGCCGGGGTCGTTCCACATCGCAACGATCACGCCACCTGCGGGGATCCACCAGGGCGGCGAGGGGGTGCGCCTCTACTTTCGGGTCGATGACATCGCTACGGCTACGGCCAAGGTGGTCGAGCTCGGGGGCCAGGTGCTCGCGATCATGGACTACGACTCGGGTGGCAACGCCGAGTGCGTCGACGACCAGGGCGTCCGCTTCGACCTCTTCCGCCCCCGCCCCGGCTACTGAACCGAACCAGCGTCAGCCGCCAGCCAGCGCACGTGCGATGGCTCGATGGCGTTCGAGCACGACGGGCAGGTCGATCGTGGTGAGGTGGCCGTCGCGCACCACGACCCGGCCCTGCACCACCGTGTGACGCACCCGTACCGATGAGCCGAAGACCACGCCCGCCACCGGGTCGTGGCCGGCTCCGGCCAGAGCGAGCTGGTCGAGGTCGATGGCGACGAAGTCCGCGGCTCGCCCGACCTGCAGGCTCCCGATGTCGTCACGTCCGAGCACGTGGGCGCCGCCCCGGGTGGCGAGCCGCAGGGCGTCGCGAGCGGTCATGGCGGCCGGGCCGAACCCGACGCGTTGCAGGAGCATCGCCTGGCGGGCCTCGGCCAGAAGATCGGCGCCGTCGTTGGACGCCGAGCCGTCGACACCGAGGCCGACGGGCACGCCGGCGTCGAGCATCCGGCGCACCGGCGCAATGCCCGACGCGAGGCGCATGTTGGAGCAGGGGCAGTGAGCCACGCCGGTGCCGGTGCGGGCGAACAGCTCGATGCCTGGTTCGTCGAGCTGCACGCAGTGGGCGTGCCACACGTCGGGACCAACCCAGCCGAGGTCCTCGGCGTACTGCGCAGGGGTGGCTCCGAACACCTCGAGGCTGTACTCGACGTCGCTCACGTTCTCGGCCAGGTGGGTGTGGAGGGAAACGCCCGCGCTGCGAGCGAGCAGGGCGGAGTCACGCATGAGCCCTTGGCTCACCGAGAACGGTGAGCACGGGCCCACCACGATCCGCAGCATCGAGTGGGGCGACGGGTCGTGGTAGGTGTCGATGAGGCGCTGGGTGTCGTCGAGGATCGCGGCCTCGTCCTCGACCACCTCGTCGGGGGGAAGGCCGCCTTTCGACTGCCCGACGCTCATCGACCCGCGAGCGGCATGGAAGCGAAGGCCCAACCGCGCGGCCGCCTCGATGCTGTCGTCGAGCCGGGACCCGTTTGGGTACAGGTAGAGGTGATCGCTGGTCGTCGTGCACCCCGACAGGGCCAGCTCGGCCATCGCGGTGAGCGTCGACACGTGGATGGCCTCGGGGGTGAGCCGGGCCCAGATCGGGTAGAGGGCTTGCAGCCACCCGAAGAGCTCGGCATCCTGCGCGGCAGGCACGGCCCGAGTGAGGCTCTGGTACATGTGGTGGTGGGTGTTCACCAGGCCGGGCAGCACCACGTGCCCACGCAGGTCGAGCACCTCGTCGGCCGAGTCGGGCAGCTCGGCAGTAGTTGCAACTGCAACGATCACCCCGTCGATCGCATACAGGCCGCCGCCGACTAACTCGGTGCCTGCATCATCCATCGTCACCACGACGTCGGCGTTCGTCACCAGCAGCGTCCCCATGCTCCCGCGAACCTAGTGACGCCTCCACGTCGTGCGAGCAGCGACGGCTGCCTGGACACTTCACTCGCGACGAAGGGCGGTCGCGTGGCACCGCAACCCGCTTTGCGTCGCGTTGTTGTCGTAGAGGAGCAACAACGCGACGCAAAGCCCAAGTCAGCGATGAAGGCCTCATGATTGGCCAACTGTCGGGCCGACCCACTCAGCCGATCTCTCAGCGTGCCGCAAAGACTGCGACGTAGCCTCTCGGCGATGGGGCTGATGGATCGGGTGCGGGGGTGGCTCTCGCGGGGCGAGCCACGGGCGGTCGACCCTGATGAGCTCGTCGAGGTGGCGCTCGTACGGCTCCCGAGAGGCCCGATGCTCGTCGCCGCGTTGCAAGACGCCGGCATCGAGGCACAGGGCATCGAGACCTTCAACGTGGTCAGCGACGTGCGGTCGGACATGCGGATCCTGGTCCACCGGCGCGATGTTGATGCCGCTCGCCTCGTCCTTCAACGGCTGGACTGATCTGGGCCTGCCAACCCAGATCGAACGAGCAGCTAGGCCAGGTGCTCGTCCCCTACCGTGTCGCATCGTTCGACCAGACGCCGGGTTAGCTCAGATGGCAGAGCAGCTGTCTTGTAAACAGCAGGTCGTGGGTTCGACTCCCACACCCGGCTCCAGAACCGTCGTGCGGTGTCGACGTCGAACTTCACAACGATGTCCCGGGCCGTGCCTTCCGGCGATCTCTCTCTCGATCTCGGGTCCGTGGTCTCAGCCGACGTTGTGCTGCAGCTCGTGCTCGACGGCACGGCGGATCCATGACGACACGGAACGGTCGTCTTCGTCGGCGCGGCGGCGCACCTCGGCCATGACGTCGGGTGGGAAGCGCACGGGGACCGTCTCGGAGAGGTTCTGGCGTCGCCGGTGGGCGGGACCCTGGGGCTGCTGGTTCTCTGGGCGGGCGTAGAAGTCGTGCTCCTGTTCGTGGGTCATCTTGGTTGGCTTGGTCATCGGTCTCTCCGGAACTGCTGGGCGAGGTGTTGGGAGGCGAGGTAGCACCCGATCGGCCGACAGCGCGTCGGGTCGCCGCTGTGGGGTGGGGCGAGGGGCACGACCAGGATCTGCCCAGCGACCTCGGCGACCATCAGCCAGTGCGCTGGCGGGATCGCGGCATAGAACAGCGGCGCCGAGATCCAGACGTCGTAGATGTCGTCGATGCCGAGTGGGGTGTGCTTGAAGAGGTGTGCGGCTTGGTCGTCGATCTCGAAGGGGTCACCATCGTCGAGGAGGTCGAGGTCGAACAGCGCTTCCTCCACGATTCGAGTGTAATACAAATGATTCGATCCACCTACGGATCATGTATCGCAGATGTATCAGTCCGCCCGCTGCCGGTCTGTCCGGGTGGTAGGCGCCGATGCCGATGCGTTCAACGTTGTGCCTGCTCAGCGGCACTGCCCGACACGTGCCCTCACGAGGCGATAGGGCCTCACGGGGCCTTGTAAACAGCAGGTCGTGGGTTCGATTCCCACACCCGGCTCCAGAGAGGCGGCCTGAGCGCCGGACTAGGCCGTGGGTCGAGCCTTCATCGGAGGCAGTTTCGACGTCCCGTTCGCCTCGGCTGGCGTCACGCTGTCACGAGCTGTCGGCGCAGCGCTCATGAGCCTGTCCACCAGCGTCGTCGCCCTCAACGCCCAACTTCTCCGCCTCGTGCAGCTCAAGCGGTCCTGAACCGGGGCGTGGGCGTTCGGGACGAATGGCCCTGGGCAAGCGACTCATCGCTTCCCTAGCCTCTCTACTACGGGCTGTCGGAGGTTCCCCGGCACAGCGCGCTAGCGGTTGGAGGTAGTCGTGATGGGTTGGGACGACATGAATGGTTGGAGCTGGGTCTGGATGACCACGATGATGGTGCTGTTCTGGGGCGTTGTCGCAGTAGCGGTCGTGATGCTGCTTCGTCGTTCGGCGACGACGGGGGCCGTCACGCCTCCGAGCGAGACCCCGGAGGACATCCTGCACCGCCGGCTCGCGCATGGCGAGATCGAGGTCGACGAGTACGGCCGCCGTCTGGAAGCTCTCAAATCACGGCGCTGAACGAGGGCGTCCAGCCCTCTACCGCTCGGTCCCCGTCACCGGCGCGGCGTACGATCATCTCGGTGACCGACGAGAAGCCGCCGAGCGGGCGACGTGCCATGGGGGCGCTCGAAGCAGACGTGCTCGGCGTGCTCTGGGAGTCGAAGCAGGCCCTCGCTCCAGGCGAGGTGACCACCGCTCTTGATGCCGACCTCGCTTACACCACCGTGATGACGATCCTGGTTCGACTGTGGCAGAAGGGCCTCGTGACACGGGCCCGGGTGGGGCGCGCCTACGTCTACTCCTCGACCACCACAGAGGCCGAGCTGATCGCGAGGCGCATGCATGACGCCTTGGAGCGGGCGTCCGACCAGACGAAGGCCCTCAGCCAGTTCGTCGATCAACTCTCACCCGCAGAAGCCGACCAGGTGCGCCGGCTCCTCAGCGGGCGGTGACGCGCTGATGAGCCTGATGTTCCTCCTGCCCGCCTTGGCCGTCACGCTGCTGGCCTTCGCGCTGACCGCTGCACCGAGGTCGTTGCCGCCTCGCGCTACGACCTGGACGATCACGCTCGTGCTCGTCGCGGCCGCGACCGCGGTCGTCGCCACCGTCGCCAGCGTTTCGGTGATGTTCCTCGGACAGGTCACTGACACCTTCGATCTGTTCGGCTGGTGCCGGGCGCTCGCCTCGCACCACGATCGGATCTCCCCCCTCGTTGGTGCCGCATCGCTCGCATCGGCCGCCTGGATGATCGTTTCTGCCTCACGAGCGTTGGCGCGGCGTCGAGCGGCGACACGAGGTCTTCCACGCAGCGACGAGGCAGTCCAGATCATCGCCTCCGACGTACCGGTCGCGTTCGCCGTGCCCGGCCGGCCCGGTCACGTGGTGGTGTCATCGGGCATGCTGGCAGTGCTGACCCCAGCTGAGCGTGAGGTCGTGTTCGCGCACGAGCACGCTCACCTCCGTCATCGCCATCACCTCCACCTTGGCATCGCCGAGGTGATCAGCGGCGCCCTGCCGTTCCTCGGTCGGCTTCGCACCACCGTGCGCTTCGCGACCGAGCGATGGGCAGACGAGGACACCGCCAAGCAACTCGGCGACCGAGGTGTGGTTGCCTCGGCAATCGGCCGAGCTGCGCTCGCCTCCTCACCGGCCGCATACCCGGCACTGAGCATCGGCGGAGGCGATGTCGTCGCCCGAATGGAGGCGATGCTCGCCCAGCCCACTCAGACTGGGCCGCACCTCGTCATCGCGGCCGTCACGCTGACGACCATCGGGGCGCTCGCGGGCAGCGCCGTTCAGTTGCACCACGTCGCGTTGATGCTGGCTCACCTGTGCACGTGACCGACGCCGCTGGCCAGATGACTTGACATGAAACCGTAATCTACGACAGTCTTTAGGAGTTCGAGGTCTGCTCTCTGCAGCGGTCGCGAGCGAGCGGTTGGAACCCAACCGTGGCCACTGACCGGGACGAGGATCGTGCGACTGCCCTTCCGAGCCACCACCTTCGGTGCCCTTGCCATCGCCGTCACCATTGGCCTGCTGCCCTCGCCGGCCAGCGCGGCGGACCCCGTGGACAAGGCTCGCCGAACCGCGGCTGCTGTCGCTGCGGACATCACTGACGCCCAGCAGAATGCCGATCAAGCCGCGGCGGCGTGGGATCAGGCCAACGCCGCCTACGACGAAGCGACCACGGACGTGGCCGACGCAGGAACAGCTCGCGAGGAGCTCGTCGCCTCGCTCAGCTCGATGGCGGATGGCGTGCGGTCTGTGGCACTGCGGCGCTTCGTCAACGACGCCACCGTGGTGGGTCTCCCCAACTCGGGAACCAATGACCGAGATGACGCCGCCCATGCCAGCGCTCTGGCCGCGATCGTGATCAACAGCACCAACGACCAGCTCGACACCTATCGGGCCCGACGCAAGGACCTCGAGCGAGCCACCGTGGCCCTCGAGGCCAAGCAAGCCAAGGCCAAGTCGCTCCTGACCAAGGTCGCTGGCTCTCAAAGGGCGCTCGAAGGGCAACTGGCCCGATTGACGACGCTGCGCACGGCGGCGCTCAACGATGTCGCCGTGCAAACCGAGCTGGCTCGGATCCGACAAGCCGAGACCGCCAAGCAGCAAGCCGCCGCACTGAAAGCCGCACAGGAAGCCGCGGCTCAGCGAGCCGCGCAACCGGCTGCGCCCCAGCGAGCCGCGCAGCCGGCCCGATCGAGGTCGGTCTCGCCGACCCCGCCGGGTCCTGGACCACGACCTGCCCCTCCCAGAACTGGGCTGCGCTGCCCGGTGGACGGCCCGACGGCGTTCATCGACACCTTCGGGGCGGCACGCGACGGCATCGCTGGTGGCCACCAAGGCGTCGACATGATGGGGAGCCTGAATGATCCAATCGTGGCTCCCGAGGCAGGCACCGTCACCGACCGCAGGTTCGGTTCGCTCGGCGGGAACCAGATGTTCTTCTCTGGGGCTAGCGGCACCTCGTACTTCTTTGCTCACCTCAACAGCTACGGCGCGGCAGGGTCCGTTGCCGCGGGGACCGTGATCGGCTACATGGGCTCCACCGGGGCGACCTCAGCGGTGCACCTTCACTTCGAGATCCACCCCGGGCACGGTCGGGCGATCAACCCATACCCCACCCTCCGGGCGATCTGCTGATGCGCCACCGTTTCGGAGTCGTCGGTTCGCTCCTGGTCGCTTCGGTGCTGCTCGTCGGGGTTGCCGGACCAGCCGCGGCCGACTCCATCTCGACCAAGCAGGCCGAAGCGCGCCGCGTCGCCAACAAGATCCAACAGATGCAGGAGTACGCCGAGTCGCTGTCAGAGGCCTACAACAAGGCCGTCGACGACCTCGCCAAGGCAACTGCCTCAGTCGACGGGGCCAAGGCCGCGCTGGCCACCCAAGATGAGCGTGTCGGGGGTCTCAAGACGAAGCTCTCCCAGTTCGCGCTGCGCACCTATGTCCTTGGCGGTGAGCTACAAGCCCCAGCCGGCGCCATCGCTGATTCCACCGGTGCTGGTCTGGTGGCCCGCAACACCTACGCCGCTCTTTTCCTGGGCACCAACGTCGACGCCGCCGACCAACTTGCTGCAGTGAGACAGGACCTCGACCGGACACGGGCGACGCTCACCGCCCAGCTCAACAAACAAGCACAGCTCACCGCCGCCGTGAACACCAAGAGCACCTCGGTGCTCAAAGCGATCGACGACGCCCAAAGCTACGAGGCCAACCTGCAGGGCGATCTCGCCAAGCTCGTCGCCGCCGAACGACAACGTCAGGAACAAGAGGCCATCCGCCAGAGCCAGGCCCGGGCCGCAGCTGCGCTTGCTGCACAGGCCCGGGCCGCCGCCGCGGCGATCGCCGCGCAGGCCGGCTACCCCGGCCGGATCGCCACCGCTCCCGCTGGGACCGGAGCTCGTGTGCCGCCACCATCACCAGGTGCCGCCGGCGCCGTCGCCTCGGCTCGCAGTCAGCTCGGGGTCCCCTATGTGTTCGCCGCCGCGAGGCCTGGCGTCGCGTTCGACTGCTCCGGGCTCACCATGTGGGCCTGGGGCCGATCCGGGGTGAGGATGCCGCACTTCGCGGCGTCCCAGTACGCCATGTTCCCCCACGTTCCCGTCGATCAAGCCCAACCGGGGGACTTGGTGTTCTTCTACTCCGACATCCATCACGTGGGCATCTACATCGGCGCTGGACTGATGATCAACGCGCCGCACACCGGCGACGTCGTACGAATCGCGCCCGCGTTCGGGGCCCAACTGGTTGGCGTCGCTCGGCCCGGGTGAGCTCTCAGGCTCACGCTCCTCACCGCCGGTGTTGCGCGCCGCCACGCCTCATGCGAACTGTCATTTCTCTTTTCTCTCGGTTGTCGTTGCCAGAGCTGGCCGTGAGCAGGCGGGCCGAGGCCAACCCGCCGCTGCCGAACAGCGTGGTCACACCACCGGGTCGGCCGGGAGATCAGGCGAGTCCGACGACGCGAGGGTTACCGTCCGGCCATGACCGATGAGTCACGCACCAAGAAGAGCTACGAGGACGTCTCGGTCTATCCGATCGACGAGCCGCTGCGTGAGGTGCTCTTCGCCCGCCAGAGTGAATGCGCGCTCTGCTGGACTACGAGCGACGGCTGGCCGGTCGGCGTCATGCACCGCTACGTGTGGCGTGACGGCCGCTTCTGGATCACGACGATGGCCCACCGCAAGCGCGTCCCCGCGCTTCGGCGGCGGCCCCAGAGCTGCGTGATCGTGTCCGGCGAGAACGTCGAACCGGGCTGGCGCGACTTCACGGTGACCGCGAAGACCCTGGCCACCGTCCACGAAGACGACGACGAGCTGAAGGCCTGGTTCTACCCGGCGCTCGCGGCCCGCATGACGCCCACGCCCGAGGCCGCCGCCGGCTTCGTGCAGCGCCTCGACACTCCAGGCCGCGTGATCATCGAGTGTTCGGTGACGAAGTGGATCACCTACGACGGGGCGAAGATCGCCGCCCACGTCATGGGCCGCTGGCATCCCGGCGAGCCCTGGGAGAACGACCCCCGGCTGCCGTGACCGCGCCGGGCGGCAACATCGGAAAATGGGAGTGCGACTCCGACGCAACCGCGCGAAGACGGCGGGTTGTGAGGCTTCTCTCGAGTCAATGGCCCTCGGGATCTGACGGGGCATAGGCTCCCGATCCGATGCCCAAGCACGGGCACGGCGATGTTTGGGGGCAGCGATGAAGTTCCTCGTCCGCACGGTCACGGCCGTGGCGGCCACCATGCTGGTCCCCATCGCTTTCGCCGTTCCAGTGTCTGCCGCGACGACCGTGCACAGCCCCACCCAAGCCGGCTACACCGCCACTTCGGCGATGCCGATCACGAGCTTTCGAGGCTCGTTGACCGTGCCGACGATCACCTGTCCATCCGTGGGCAGCATCGCGATGGCAGCCCAGATCACGTTCGTGAGCCCAGGCGTTGCGACCACTCCCGGCCTCTCGTGGTCGGCGTTCTGCTCGAACGGTTCGGTCCGCTACAACGTCGCCCAGGCAGATCTGGGCACAGCCGCTGGCATCGTGGTGATCGCGCCTGGTGATGTCGTGAAGTTCGCCTTGTCGGCAACGGCCACGACGCTCAGCGTCTCGGTGACCAACACCCGCACGTTGCAGCGGGCATCGGCATCCGGACCGGCTGGTCTGCCCCTGACGGGGATTCAGGCCACGACCCAGGTCGAGGACTTCAGTCATCCTGGGAGCAACGTCAGCCCGATTCCCTCGTTCGCGCCGGCGATCAAGTTCGCAGCCCTGACGGTCAACGGGGCACCGCTGGGCAGCCTGACGCCGACGAAGTACGCGATGTACAACGGCACGACGCTGCAGATCACCACCTCCTCGATCAGTGCCAACGGCACCTTCTCGACGACGTTCGTGCACGTGTAGTGGCGGGCCCCGAGCGGCCCGTGGCCTGAGTCAGGCGTAGGTGGGCACGGTGATGAAGGTGGCATGGGACCGTGCGAACTCGACCCCGCCGGTGGAGCCCTCGGCCTCCATGAACAACTTGCGCCGCTCTCGCCCGACCAGGCGAGCCCGAAACTCGAGCGGAACGTGCAGCGGCGCCGGGCCCGAGTAGCGCACGCTCAGCTCACCGGTGAACGCGACCTGCTGGTGGACAGCGAGAACGAACCCGAACAGGTCGTCGAAGATGGCCGCGGTCACGCCACCGTGGCTGCGGGTTGGGGCACCCTCGTGCGCGGCACGCAGCACGCAGCGGCCGACGACCTCGACGCCCTCCCGGGTCACCTCGAGATCGACGCCCCAAGG
>JBBRTJ010000057.1:0-23815 GCA_038244535.1 Acidimicrobiales bacterium
CGCACCGAGGTCCTTTGGTGCCCCGGGCGGCAGCACCGCGGCCACGGCGTCGAGGACGGCCTGCACCTGGCCGGTCAACGTCGTGGCCAGCGCTTCGAGCTGGTCTCGCACTGCGGTCGCCCACGTCGGCACCGCGGTGGCGCCGACCTGCGCGGCGGCGATGGCCGCCGCGGCCTGATCGACGGCTCCCTGCGCCTCCTGACGCAGCTCCTCGAGGTCGGCCAGCAGGCGCTGCACCGGGCCGAGGGCCTCGGACACGAACGCGGGGATGTCGCCGAGGCCGAGGGCCTGCAACACGTCGGTGAGCGAGAAGATCCCGAACAGCTTGGGGAGCAGGTCGCCGAGGAGCGAGCCGAACAGCGTGTCGGGGTCAGGGAAGCTGCCGGCGAGGGCGCCTGGCGAGGTGACGTCGCCGATCGTGCCCATGGAGCGTGACAGGCCGGCGATCTGCTGAGTGGGACTGATGAAGCCGCCGGACGACTTCGTGCTGCCGAACGAGATCGCCGGCAACGTGGCCGGGGCGGCCACCACGCCGGCGAGGAGCTGGGTGGGGTCGACGACCTTGGCGAACACCTCGGCGGCCATGGCGAACCCCGAGTCGACGAAGTCCGGCAGGTACGAGATCGAGAACGCGGGGGCCGATGGGGTGAGGCGCTGCGCAGTTGGTACGACCACCTCGGCCCCGAGCAGGTGGGGCAGGATCTCTCCGTCGACCAGGGTGCCCTTGAGGTGCAGCGATCGCATCTCGACCGTCGTGTCGCCGGGCTTGGTGCTGGTGGCAATGGCCACGTGCTGGCCGAAGCCGTCCACCTTGAACAGCCGGTTGGGGTCGGCGCGGTACTGGGCGTCGAAGGCGGCGCCACCGTCGGCGGCGGTCGCCACCTTGACCATCGGCACCCAGAGGGCGGGCGCGTGCAGGCGCACGTCACGCTCGACGTGGTCGCGCCCGCGGATGGCGAAGTGGAACGGCTGGCCACCGACGTAGGGCACAAAGGCGTTGTTCTCGTCGCCGAAGTCGAGGCTGGGGGTGATGATCGTGAGGAACCGCGTAGCGGTGAACGGCAGGTCGCGCCGGTCGTGCAGTCGGTCCACCTCGGTGACGATCAGGAAGAAGCGCTGGTACAGACGCGCCACTGGGGTGACCGACTCCTTGATCTTGCGCTCCGTGATCTTGACCAGCACCGTGCGATGCCCGAACGGGAACAGCACGCCCGGGTAGATCACCCGCACGAACTGGTCGCGGCCCATGGGGGCGAGGTGGTCCCAGCGCTCGACGGGATTGCCCCACGCTTCCACCAGGTACGGGTCGGTGTCCCATGCGCCGTGCAGATCGAGCCAGGCGCCGAGCGACGACAGCGACAACTGGTCGACATCGACCGGCTCGGGCTGCGTGGTGTGCTTGAAGGTGGTGACGACCTCGGAGCTCTGGCGGACGAGCTTGCGGCGGTCACCACTGTTCAGCGAGGTGAGGAAGGGGTCCTGCTCGACCTGCTCACGGTCGCGGTTCCAGACGGCCCGCACGATGCGCTGGGGATCGGCAGTCTCGACGACCGAGACGGTCCCGCCTCCGGCATCGGTCTGCCGGACCCCGAGTCGGGTGTGCCACAGCTCGGTGTGACCGGCCGCGGTGGTGACCGGCTCGGTCTCGTGGACGAAGCCGGCGCGGTCGCTCGGGCTGATGATCAGGCGCCACGGCGCCTCGATGGCGGTCTCGGTCGAGGTGGGGGGCCGGAGGCGCACGATCCGGGGCCGCACCTGATGGCGATGAACGGCGAGCCCGAGGACACCGGCGGCGTCCTTGGTGCCGTCGATCAGGGTCGTGGTCGCGGCGCGGCGCTGCAGGGACCGCAGGGCTTGGCTGCCGGAGATCAGCGCACCGCTGGTCGCCTTGACGGTGGCCGTGCCGGTGCCGAGCACCGTGGTGAAGCCGGTCCGGGCCACGCCGAGGGTCATGCCGCCTGGCAGCACCACGACGTCGCGGAGATCCCGCACCCGGCCCGTCGGCCGGTGGGTCCGAGGCGTGGCCGGGGGCGCCACGGCCAGGGGGAGGCGGCCGAGTGCCCCCAGCACCCCCTGGCTGCTCAGCTCGATGCGGTCGGTCGAGGCGACGTGCAGCGCGATCCGGCTCGGGAACGCAGCTCGCACCGCGGCGAGATCGCCGACGGGGGGCGGTGGCGCCCCCTCGGGTTCGGGCCAGGCCTCCTCGGCCAGGTGCTGCATGGGGAACGACAGCACGAGGCGGGCATCGGTGGCCTCGGGCTTGGCCACGAGGGCTTGGCCGCTGCCGTCGTCGACGACATCGAGCTCGTAGCCGGCCACCTCGAGCACCACCAGGTCCTGCGGGCGCAGCACGGTGAACCGCTGGCTGGGGACGGGGCCGAGGGGCGCGGGCGCGCCGCCGGGGCCGATGAGCTCGACGTCGGTGAGCATCCGTTCGGCCATCGTGGCGACCGGGACGAATCCGGACACCACGCGCACCCGCCGTCGTGTCGGTCGCTTCGCCATCCCGGCTCCGTTCCTGATCGGCTGTGTCCCATGCCGTGGCGGCCTGGTTCGCCGCGACGGATCTGATGATCCTCCACCTCCCGCGGTGATACGTCCACTGGTCGTCTGAGTGCCCAGCACCGCGGGCTGGGCCAGGCCGCTCCGTCAGGACCCGTAGATGGCGAGGGCCTGCTCGATGGTCCCGTCGGCCACGCCGATCTCGCCGGCCACGGCCTCGAGCCATGGCGGGCGCCACTTCGCCACGACGGTGATCGGTTCGTCGAGGTCTGAGAGCTGGGTGGCCTGGCGTACGAAGCTCGTGGCGTAGTCGGGCGGACGGACGTCACGGGCCAGCTCGGCCAGCGCGAACGGGTCGGGCGCCCGGCCCCCGTCGGGCTCGGGCAAGGTGATGATCGTGGTGCTCCCCGGTCCCACCGGGCCGCCTGCCAGGCCGGGACCGTCGGTGAGCACCGCGCCGTGCACGAGCTGCGGCCGCGCGCCGGCGATCAGCAGGGCGATGTAGGCGCCGAGCCCCCGGCCGACGACGGTCGAGGAGCCGAGATGGGCGAGGGCGAGATCGGCATCGCCCATGAGCACCTCGGCGGTGTAGCCACCGCCGTGCGGCACCGTCGAGGCGCCGTGCCCGGTGAAGTCGAGCCCCCACACCGCCCCCGGCCAGTCGGCGGCGAAGGTGGGCGCCGTCGCCGGCGTGTGCTCGCCCAATCCGTGGAGCAGCAGCAGCGGTCGCACCGCCCCCGTGGCGGGGGCAGGACGCAGCTCGTGCAGGGCGAGGCAGACGAGGTTGTGCTGCAGCCACACCGTGCGCCGGCTCGGCTCGGAGGCGAGCTCAGCCACCGTGCGCGCCGATCAGCTCGATGATGAACCCGGCCACGACGTCGGGTTGTTCGACGTGGACGAAGTGGCCGGTGCCGGCCAGCGTCTCGAACCGAGCCCCCGGGGGCAGCAGGGGGATCACGTCCTTGGGCATCGTGCCCCAGCTCATCTCCTCGATCTCCATCCCGAGCACCCCGAGGAACGGCATGCCGAGGCCGGGCATCCGCAGCATCGACCACTCCGGGCGCCAGGGACCGAAGCCACCGAAGCGCATCGACGGATCGATCTTCCAACGCCAGCCGTCGGCGTCGTGGCGGGCGCCGATCGACGCCAGGTAGCGGAGCCACTCGATGGGCAGGCGGGGGTTGAGCCGGCCGCGCCGGCGAGCGAGCTCGTCGAGCGTCCCCGGCTTGCGCACGAGGTCGGCCGTCACGCGCCGGTGGTCGAGCCACCCTTCGAGGTCGGCGGCAAGCATGCGAGTGCGCTCGTGGTTGGGCGTGTCGGGCTGCGGCCGGCGCGACGGCAACCCATCGAGGTTCACGAGGTGGCTCACGAGCTGAGGCGCGCCGTCGGCCAGCTGCATGACCATGGACCCGCCCTTCGAGTGGCCGACCAGCGGGGCGGGCGCGTCGGTGGTGCCCGTGATGACGGAGGCCGCGTCACGGATGTCGGCCTCGAACGAGTAGAGCGCGGCGTGCTCGCTGTCACCATGCCCGCGCTGGTCCCACGCCACCACCCGCCAACCGGCGGCGGCCAACCGCGGGGCGAGCAGGTCCCAGGTGGCGGCGAAGTCGAGCCCGCCGTGGACCAGGAACAGCGGCGGCGCGGTCTCGTCACCCCACTCGTACACGGCCAGATCGACGCCGTGAGCCGAGACCCGGCGGTAGCGATGCGGCCGCTGCGCCCCCGGATAGGTGATGGCGCCCACCTCGTCCACCGTGCTGTCGGCCATGGCGCTGCACACTACGAGTCAGCCTTCCGGAGCCGGGTTCCACGGGTTGATCACCACGACGCCGGTGGAGGCGAAGGCGTCGATGTTTCGGCTCACGAGCGTCGCTCCTCGATCTCGGCAGATGGCGGCGATCATCGCGTCGGCGTAGCCCATCGGTCGACCGATCGACTTGCGGCTCGGGCAGATCGTGCCGTACAGGCCGGCGGTGTGATCGAACGGAAGGATCCGACCGGCGAACAGCTCGAAGAGATGATTGGCGGCCTCGATCAGCCGGGACTGGCGTTGTCCCGCCGGAAGTCGCGCCAACCCGTACCGCACCTCGGCAACGGTGATCGCCGTGATGAAGACCATCGGCTCGACGAGGCGATCGAGGTAGCCGATGACTGCCGGTTCGGGCACTGCTCGCATGACCTCGGAGAGCACGCTGGTGTCGACGACGAACATCAGTCGAAGTCCGCGGCGACCGCACGGGCGGACCGCTCGGGCAGTTCAAGGCCAGTGCCGTCGATGTCCTTGAAGAGCTCGTGCATCGCAGTTCCGAGCTGCCCCTCGCGGCCTGCCGCCGAGGCCAGGGCATCGCTCAGGATCCGGCGGGCCTGCTCCTCCATCGAGACACCGTGTTCGGCGGCCACGACGCGCAACCGTTGCTTCAACCGCTCATCGAGGTTACGAATGGTCAAGGCAGCCACGACCACGTCCTCTCCAAGGGGGTGTGAGCGCGGTTGTTGAGAGCACTGCTAGCAACCGGGCTGGAAGTTCGATAGCCATCGAGGGTGGGAGTGAGGGCCATGGCACCACGGATGCAGATCTCGGCGACGGTGCTCGGGGCACCCGATGCGCGGCTCCTGGCGACCTTCTACGAGCGGCTGCTCGGCTGGTCGCGAGAGGTCGACGAGCCCGGCTGGGTGATGCTGCGGGCGCCCGGCGGCGGTACCGGTCTGTCGTTCCAGCACGAGGAGGCGTACACGGCGCCGGTGTGGCCCGCCGGACCCGGTGACCAGCAGATGATGGTGCACCTCGACATCGCCGTCGACGATCTCGACGCCGGCGTGGCCTGGGCCGTCGAGCTGGGCGCCACCCTCGCCGACCACCAGCCCCAATCCGACGTCCGCGTGATGCTTGACCCCGCCGGGCACCCGTTCTGCCTGTTCCCCGCCGCCGGCTGATGGCCGGCCCGACGGCTGAACCGTTCTCGACGGGCCGCCTCGACGTCGGCGACGGCCATGTCCTGCACTACGAGCAGGTGGGCCGGGTGGAGGGGACACCGGTCGTGTACCTGCACGGCGGCCCCGGCTCGGGGTGCACCCCGGGGGCGCGCCACCTGTTCGACCGGCAGCACCACCGTGCGGTGCTGTTCGACCAGCGGGCCGCGGGACGCAGCACGCCCTACGCCGCCGCCGACGACGTGCACTGGGCCAGCGTCGACATGGACCACCACGTCGCCGACATCGAGCGGCTCCGTCAGCACCTCGGGATCGACCGGTGGATCGTGTGCGGCATGTCATGGGGATCGGTCCTCGGGCTGACGTACGCCGAGCGTCACCCCGAGCGAGTCACCGCGGTGGTCGTGGCCGCCGTGAGCACTGGCACCGCCGCCGACATCGACTGGCTGACCGTGCACGCCGGCCGCTTCTTCCCGGCCGAGTGGCACGCCTTTCGTGACCATGTTCCGAAGGTGTTGCGGGGCCGACGCCTCGTCGAGGCCTACAGCACGCTGCTGATGGATCCAGACCCAGCGGTGCGCGAGGCGGCGGCCGCCGCGTGGTGCCGGTGGGAGGACGCCCATGTGGCCACCACCCCGGGGGCCACGCCCGACCCGCGCTACGACGATCCCCGGTTCCGCCTCGCCTTTGCCCGTCAGGTCACCCACTGCTGGCGCCACGACTCGTGGCTCGCCGACGACGAGATCGTGCGCACCGCCGACCATCTGGCTGGCATCGCCGGCTGGCTCATCCACGGCCGCCTCGACGTGAGCAGCCCCCTCGACGCGCCATGGCGAATCCACCAAGCCTGGCCGAGCAGCACCCTCATCGTCGTCGACGACGAGGGCCACGGCGGACTCACGATGATGGCCCACTGTCGCCGCATCCTCGCCGAGCTCGCCGACGAGCCGAGCCCCAGATGAGCGTTCCCGGTGCCACGCGCCCCCAACGCTCATCTCGTGGCCGGGTGACGAGGGGCTGGGCTGGCTAGCCTGCCTCTGGGCGGTCGAGCAAGGAGCGTGCCCGTGTCCTCGTACTCCCAGTGGCGGTGGCGGGCAGGAACCGGAGTCGTGATCGGCGTCGGCGCGCTCGTGCTGGCGGCCTGTGGTGGCGGGGGCGACTCGTCCGCCAAGACGACCACCACGACGGCCGCCTTGGCCACGACCACCACCGTCGCGCCGGCCACGACCACGACGGTGCCCAACGAGTACATCGTGCAGAAGGGCGACTCGTTGGGCAAGATCGCCAAGAAGTTCGGCGTGACCGTGGCCGACCTCGTGGCCCTGAACGGCATCACGAACCCCGACAAGATCGTCGAGGGTCAGCGCCTGAAGATCCCGCCGCCCCCGGCCGCCCCGACCACCGTGGCCGGTGCTCCCGCCACCACGATCTCCACGGCGACGACGCTGAAGCTGGCTCCCAGCACCACGAAGGGCTGACCCGAGGTAGGGGTTGACCCGGGCAGACGTGCCCTCCTTCACAGGGGAACTGATTGGCGAGTCAGTCAAAATCAGGCATCCTGTGGCCCAGCGATCTGCGGCGGTCCGCCGGACGCCCGTCGCCTACCGAAGAAAACACGCAAGGACGTGAGAACCATGCAAGGCCAAGTCAGCGCTCGCTACCTCGTCGGGGCGGACGCACGGCGCCACCGCCCCACACAGGTGCGGTCATCTCGGCAGTGGATGGTCGCCGCTGCGGTCGTCGCCCTGCCGGTGCTCGCCGCCGGCACCCTCTCAGCCTTCCTCGGCTGAGCTTCATTCCTTCAACGACGCCTCAGTGTCCGGAGTCGGAGCGGTGCCGCTCGGTGATCGAGACGATGTCGTCCATGATGCGGGCGAGCTCGTAGTCCTTCGGCGTGTACACCGCGGCAACACCGGCCGCTGACAGCTTCGCCTGGTCGTCGGGGGGGATGATCCCTCCGACGACCACTGGCGCGTCCACGCCGTAGTCGGACAAGAGGGCCATCACGGTCGCCACCGCTTGCAGGTGCGACCCCGACAGGATCGACAGCCCGATCACGTCGGGGTCTTCGTCGCGTGCCGCTGCGGCGATCTGCGAGGGGGTCTGGCGGATGCCGGAGTAGATGACCTCCATGCCGGCGTCGCGAGCGGCGACGGCGATCTGCTCGGCCCCGTTGGAGTGGCCGTCGAGTCCGGGCTTGGCCACCAGGAGCCGCGGCGGCCCGCCGGGCAACGCCTTGACCCGGCGGGCAACATCGTCGAGCTCGCTCCCGCGACGGCCGACCGCCGCGCTCACACCCGTCGGGGCGCGGAACTCGCCGAAGATCTCTCGCAGGGCGCCGGCCCACTCGCCGGTGGTGCCCCCGGCGCGCGCCAGCGCGATGGTCGGGGCCATCAGGTTGTCGGTGCCATGGGCTGCCGCCCGCAGGTCGGCCAACGCTTGCTCGACAGCGGCGTTGTCCCGCGCCGCCCGCCACTGCTGCAGCTCGTCGATGGTCTCGGCCTCGACCTCGGGGTCGACCGTCATGATGCTGCCCGCGCCGCCAAGTGGTGACGGCGTGGTCTCGGTGAAGCGGTTGACGCCGACGACGGTCTGCTCGCCCGCTTCGATGCGCCGGGTGCGATCGGCGAGCGAGGCCACCAGTCGGCCCTTCAGCACCTCGATCGCCTCGAAGGCACCACCGAGGGACAAGACGTCGTCGAGCTCGGCATTGGCGGCCTCGATCAGCTCGGCCGTGCGGCGCTCGATCACCAGGCTGCCGTCGAACAGGTCGTCGTACTCGAGCAGGTCGGTCTCGAAGGCCAGCACTTGTTGCATCCGCAACGACCACTGCTGGTCCCACGGTCGAGGAAGGCCGAGCGCCTCGTTCCATGCCGGGAGCTGCACGCTGCGGGCCCGAGCCCGCTTCGACAACGTGACGGCCAACATCTCGAGCACGATGCGCTGCACGTTGTTCTCCGGCTGGGCCTCGGTGAGGCCGAGGCTGTTGACCTGCACGCCATAGCGAAAGCGGCGCAGCGCCGGATCGTCGACCCCGTAGCGCTGCTCGCAGATGCGATCCCACAGCTCAGTGAACGCTCGCAGCTTGCAGATCTCCTCGATGAAGCGGATGCCGGCGTTGACGAAGAACGAGATGCTGCCGACCACGGCGGGGAAGCGCTCGGGCGGCACCTGTCCGCTGTCGCGCACCGCGTCGAGCACGCCGATGGCGGTGGCCAGTGCGAACGCGATCTCTTGCACGGGCGTCGCCCCGGCCTCTTGCAGGTGGTAGCTGCACACGTTGGTGGGGTTCCACTTGGGGGTGTGCTCGCTGCACCAGGCGACCATGTCGACGATGATCCGCCGGCTGGCCTCGGGCGGGAAGATGTAGGTGCCCCGGCTGAGGTACTCCTTGACCAGGTCGTTCTGCGTGGTGCCCCGCAGCGCCTTGGACGGCACGCCCTGCTCGGCGGCATTGGCCACGTACAGCCCGAGCAACCATGCCGCGGTGGCGTTGATGGTCATCGAGGTGTTCATCTCGCCCGGAGGGATGCCCTCGAGGAGCGTGCGGAGGTGGCCGAGGTGGGCGACGGGGACGCCGACCTTGCCGACCTCGCCGGCCGCCATCGGGTCGTCAGGGTCGTACCCGGTCTGGGTGGGGAGGTCGAAAGCGATCGACAGTCCGGTCTGCCCCTTGGCGAGGTTCGTCCGATAGAGCTCGTTCGAGGCCTTGGCGGTCGAGTGTCCGGAGTACGTGCGCATCAGCCAGGGCTGGTCGGGCATGGGTTTCATCCTCCCCGGTCAGGTGGGGCCAGCGCCAGAGAGGCGCGGCGTGGGGCCGGCGACCGCACCGACGAGCCGGTCGAGGTAGGCGTCACGGCCGATCTCGACCACACCGAGGCTCGTGAGGTGGGGGGTCTGCCACTGCACGTCGAACAGTGTGAACCCGGCCTCGGCCAGCAGCTCGGTCAGGGCCACGAGGGCCACCTTTGACGCGTCGGTGGCCCGGTGGAACATCGACTCACCGGCGAAGAACCGGCCGATGGCGATGCCGTAGACGCCGCCGACGAGGACACCCTCGCTGTCCCACACCTCGACGCTGTGGGCCCAGCCGAGGTGGTGCAGTGCGCTGTAGGCCGCCACGAAGTCACGGGTGATCCACCCGTGGGGGCGGCTGCTGTCACCGCAGGCCCGCATCACGTCGGCGAAGGCGGTGTCGACCGAGATCGTGAAGCGCCGCGCCGAGCGGCGCAGGGTGCGGCTGACGTGCACGGCGTCCAAGGGCAGCACGCCACGCGGGTCCGGTGACCACCAACCCATCGTGCGACGGGCGACGGGCATCGGGAACAGACCACTGCGATAGGCAGCCACGAGGGTGCCCGGTGCCAGGTCGCCGCCCACGCACACCAGGCCGTGATCGTCGGCCCGCTCGACGGTCGGGAAGGTCCAGCGGTTAGCGGGTGGCTCGATCGGTGGCCACGGGACGTCGACGCGCACGGTGGCCACCGCGTCATCGTGGCGCGCCGAGCGCCGCCCGTGGAACCCGCGGGGTCTGCGGTTCGAGTCAGCGGCCGTAGGCGTAGAAGCCGTGTCCGGACTTGCGTCCGAGGCGACCGGCGGCGACCAGGCGTCGCAGCGTCGGCACGGCGGCGTAGTTGGGGTCGCGGAACTCGTCGTACAGCGCGTCGAGGATCGCCACCGAGGTGTCGAGCCCGACGAGGTCGAGCAGCGCGAACGGCCCCATGGGGAAGTTGCAGCCGCCCTTCATGGCGGTGTCGATGTCCTCCATCGACGCCGTGCCGTGCTCCCACATCCGCACGGCGTTATTCAGGTAGGGGAACAGCAGCGCGTTGACGATGAAGCCGGCCCGGTCGAGCACCTCGACGGGCTGCTTGCCGCAGGCCTCGGCGAAGGCCCGCACCGTGGCGATGGTGTCGTCGCTCGCGGTGAGCGGCCGCACGATCTCGACCAGCGGCATGAGCACGGCAGGGTTGAAGAAGTGCACGCCGCACACGCGGTCGGGGCGGCCGGTCTGCACCGCCATCTCGATGACCGGCAAGGTGCTGGTGTTGGTGGCGATGATGGCGTCGGGCCGGCAGACGTGGTCGAGCTCGGCCATCAGGTGCTGCTTGACGGCGAGGTCCTCGACCACGCTCTCGAGCACCAGGTCGCAGTCGGCGAGGTCCGCCAGCCGGCTGGTGGCGATGAGCCGGCTCAGGATGACCTCGCGCTCGGCCCCGTCGAGCTTGCCCTTGTCGACCTGCTTGGCGAGCGAGCGTTCGACGGAGGCCACCAGGCCGTCGGCGGTGGCCCGCTCGCGCGACCTGATGATCACCTCGACCCCGGCTCGGGCCGCCACCTCGGCGATGCCTGCTCCCATGATCCCGGACCCGACGATGCCCAAACGCTTCACGGTGCTGGCGGCCATGGCCCGCGATGTTACCCACCGGTAGGGAGCGGTGTGACGGCAGACCACCCGCCGTCGACTGCCGTTCACGCTGGCCACATCTCATCGCCAACTGGTACTTGTACCGTGCAAGTCATGAGCGCAACCGACCTGAGCAGGGTCATCCCCCTGGATGCCGTGCACAACTTCCGTGATCTCGGCGGGTACGCAACCGCCGACGGCCGGACCACGCGCTGGCGCACCCTCTACCGCGCTGACGGGCTGTACCGCCTGGCCGGCGCCGATGTCGACGCGGTGCGCGACCTCGGCCTGAAGACCGTCATCGACCTGCGCACGTTCAGTGAGCTCGACACCCGAGGGACGTTCCCGGTGGCCGAGCTGCCGGTGGCGTTCCACCACCTCCCGATCATGGATGTGACCTGGACCGAGGAGGAGTTCGACCCTCGTGACACGCCCATCGACCAGTTCCTGTTCGAGAAGTACCTCGACATGATCGAGACGGGCGAGCCCCGCATCGCCACGGTGTTCTCGGTGCTGGCCGAGGCCGACGCGCTGCCTGCGGTGTTCCACTGCGCGGCGGGCAAGGACCGCACCGGGATCGTGGCCGCCCTGCTGCTGTCGTCGCTCGGAGTGGCCGACGACGACGTGGTGGCCGACTACGCCCTCACGGGCGAAGCGATGGCGCGCATGCGGGCCTGGGCCGAGATCAGCCAGCCCGAGTGGGTTGCACTCATCGATGCTCAGCCTGCGGCGTTCCTGGCCGCCCATCCCGATGCCATGCGCTCGCTGCTGGGCCTGATCAACGACGTCCACGGCTCCCCGCGCCAGTACGTCCGCTCGCTCGGCGTCACCGACGCCGTCCTGGCCGAGCTCGAAGCCCGCCTCCTCACTGACTGAACGTCGACCAGGGCCGTCGCACCGCTTCTTCTGACGGAGTTGGGTCGATCGGCCGCGCCTGGCGGGGCCGATCGACCCCACGTGAGAGGCGGGTAGCGTCGGTGGCTCATGGTGGCCACGACGGCGTTTGCTGCGGTGCACGAGCGGGTGATGCCGCCGCACGAGCAGGCGTTCCTCCGGGCTCGGCGGCGGACGCTCCTGCGACCCTGCGCTGGTCGTGTCCTCGACCTCGGTGGCGGGCTCGGCGGCCACTTCGACCTGTACGGGCCTGAGGTGACGGGCGTCGACGTGCTCGGCGCCGACCCCTTCGCCCGGCCCCTGGTCGAGCGGTTCGCGGCGCGCCAGTCGCGCCCGGTGCGGCTCGTCGACCGGCCCGACGGCACCTACGACCACGTCGTGTCCACGCTCGTGCTGTGTGCCGTCGCCGACCTCGACAGGACGCTCGGGATGGTCAAGACCGCGCTCGAACCCGGCGGTCGCTTGCACGTCCTCGAGCACGCCGGGCGTCCCCGCCGGACCATGATGCGCGATCTGCTGGTCGCCCCCGCCTGGCGCTCGCTCAGCCCGGGCTGCGACCTGACCCGAGACATCCCCGGAGCCCTGTGGGCGGCGGGGTTCACCATCACCGATCTGGAGAGGTTCACCTTGCCCACCCTCGCCCTGCCCGTGCGACCCTGTTGCATTGCCATCGCCCGCCTCAACGAGCCCGTCGAGGACGAGCGATGACCGGCACCCTCGCCCTGATCGGTGGCGGCGAGTTCACCGCAGCCGCCGCCATCGAGATCGAGCTGGTAGCTGCGGCCAAGCGGGCCGGGGCCGATCGGGTCGTCGTGTTGCCCACCGCAGCCGCCTACGAGCACCCCGAACGGGCGGTGGCCACCGCGTTCGAGCGCTTCGCCGCGCTGGGGATGCCCGTCGAGGGACTGATGGTGCTCCAGCGCCCCGACGCCCTCGATCCGGCCATCGCCGAGCTGCTGCGCACCAGCCGGTTCACGTACCTCGCGGGGGGCTCGCCCATGCACTTGCGCTCGGTGCTGAAGGACACGCCCTCGTGGGACGCCATCGTCGAAGGCATCGGCGCAGGGGGCGTGCTCGCCGGTTCGTCAGCCGGGGCGATGGTGCTGACCGAACCGATGATCGACCCCCGCGGTGGTGCCTTCACCCTCGGCCTCGGCCTCGTGCTCAACGTGGCCGTGATCCCCCACGCCGAGCAGTGGTCACACGAGCGCCTCAACCGCACGATCCAACTGGCGCCGGCAACGCTCTTGATCGCCGCGGTGCCCACGGGTGGAGCGATCGTGCGCGACCTCAGCGACGGGCGCCGCCAGTGGCGCCTCGAAGGTGACGTCGCGCTCTGGCAAGCGGGTCAGCCCGCCGACATGGACGCCTTCCCGGTCTGAGCGCCGGCCCCCCGGCGCCTTGCCTCGGGGCTGCTTTGCTCAGCTCTCGGTGATGGTGACCGAGTTGACCGTCACGGTGCGGCTCGGCGCCCCGCCGAGGCCGCTGGAATCGGCCTTGTGCAGGCCCATGACCTTGCTCAGCACGTCTTGGCCCTCAGTCACCTTGCCGAAGGTGACGTAGGTGCCCTGCGCATCGAGGTTCGACACCTTCGGGCCGGTGGCGAAGAAGAACTGAGCACCAGCGCTGTTGGGTGCCCCGGAGCGGGCCATGGTCAAGTCGCCGGTCGAATAGGTGAACTTCCCGCCCTCGTCGGGGATCGTGTAGCCGATCTGGTCGCTGGCCGAGGTGCCCCCGCCCTGGATGATGTCGATGGACGGGTCGGTGCGGAAGAACGGCGTGGTGTCGTAGAACTTCCACCGCGCCAGGGTCACGAAGTTGTTGGTCGTACCCGGCGTGCGGGTGGCGTCGAGCTTCACCACGATCTTGCCCTCGGTCGTGTCGAAGGTGGCCGTGTAGGTCTTGGCCGGGTCGATGCACAGCTTCGGCGCGGCAGTGAAGTCCGCCTTTCGAGTGGCGTTGCCAGTGGGCGGGCAGTCAGCCGTGCCGTACACGAACGCCGGCTGGACGGTGGTCGGGGCGTTGGGATCGACCGTCGTGCTGGTGGCCGCCGTGCTCGACGAGCCGCCCCCGCCGATCAGCCTCGTCATGATGAACACCACGACGACGAAGCCTCCGGCGATGGCCGCGACGCGAACGGCGAGGTTCTTGTTCTTGCTCTTGCGCTGCTGCTGCTCGAGCTCTTGCAGGCGGGCCTGGCGGCCGGCCTTCTGACGTTCACGCTTGGCGGTGCCCACGGGTCGGGCACGCTACCAACGGTCGCCGCCGTCGCAGCATCGGTGCCGCGACGCCTTTGGCCGACGATCCGGGGAAGCGCCTCGGGGTCGCTTCGACCCTCGGCTACCGTCCTTGCCGTCATGGCCTTGATCGTCCAGAAGTACGGCGGCACCTCCGTCGCCGATGCCGACCGCATCCGCAGCGTCGCCGAGCACATCGCGTTCACGCAACGCCAGGGCAACCAGGTGGTGGTGGTGGTCAGCGCCATGGGCAAGGAGACCGACAACCTCATCGCCCTGGCCAACGCGGTGTCGGCGACACAGCCTGGGCGCGAGATGGACATGCTCCTCACCGTGGGCGAGCGCAAGAGCGCGGCCCTGCTGTGCATGGCCCTGGCCGACCTCGGCGTCGACGCCGTGAGCTTCACCGGCAGCCAGGTCGGCATCATCACCGACACGACGCACGGCAAGGCCAAGATCCTTGAGATCAAAGGCGAGCGCATCCGCACCGCGCTGGCCGAGGGCAAGGTGTGCGTGGTCGCCGGCTTCCAGGGCGTGTCAACGGCCAAGGAGGTCACCACGCTCGGCCGGGGTGGCTCCGACACCACTGCGGTGGCCCTGGCTGCCGCCTTTGACGCCGACGTGTGCGAGATCTACACCGACGTCACCGGTGTCTTCACCGCCGATCCGCGCCTCGTGCCCACCGCTCGTCGCCTGCCCCGCATCAGCTTCGAAGAGATGCTCGAGATGGCCGCGTCAGGCGGCCGGGTGCTCGCCCTGCGCTCGGCCGAGTTCGCCCGCAACCACGCCGTACCGCTGCACGTGCGCTCCAGCTTCACGTGGGAGCCGGGCACGTGGGTCACCCAGGAGGACCCCTCGATGGAAGAGCCGATCATCTCCGGTGTCACGCACGACGTGTCCGAGGCCAAGGTCATGGTGTCCGACGTCCCCGACCAGCCAGGAGTGGCCGCCAAGCTGTTCCGCGCCCTGGCCGACGCCAACGTCAACGTCGACATGATCGTGCAGAACACGTCCAAGGCGGGCACGACCGACATCTCGTTCACCATGCCCAAGGCCGACATGGGCGTGGCTGAGCGCATCGTGTCCGACGTGGCCGCCGAGATCGGTGCGGGCGGGATCATCCACGACAGCAACATCGCGAAGGTCAGCCTCATCGGCGCGGGCATGAAGACGAGCCCCGGCATCGCCGCCACCATGTTCGAGGTGCTGGCCGCCAATGGGGTCAACATCGAGATGATCTCCACCTCGACGATCCGCATCTCGTGCGTGATCTCGGCGTCCGACCTCCAGGTGGCCGTGAGGGCGCTGCACACCGCGTTCGGCCTCGACGGCGCCGTCTACTCGGCCCCCCTTCCCGAACGGAAGTAGCCCGACCGGGCAGCGCGGATCAACCCTTGACGTCGAACCCCGAGAGGTTCAGGATCGCAACAGGTCGGGCCTGAGGGGGTTCCAGCATGAAGGTTCGTGCGTTCGTGGTGGCATCTGGCGCAGTCGGCCTGAGCATGCTGTTCGGCCCAGTCGGACTGCCGGTCGTCGGCGCCCCGGGTGCCGCGGCGTCATCGGGTGTGCGCCTCACGGCTGGGCAGGCGCGGCTGCTCTCTGGCGGCTCGGCGCAGGCGCTGGCTCAACTCGGCGTGTCGGTGAAGGTCCGCGCCGACCGCCGCGGGGTCCGCCCTGCGCAGGTGTCGGGCAAGGCGCTGATCGGCGCCGAGGAAGCCGGTGGCGATGATCTCAGCCTTGGCGCGGCGGCGGGCACGTCGGTGGGATCGACTGTCGTGGGGCCCTCGGTGCCGTCGGGTCCGGGCAACATCACGCCCGGTGCCGATGGTGCGTGCCGGGTGTCGCTCGGGAGCTCGGTCCGGGTGAACATCGACTGCGAGAACGCGGCTGATCCCGCGCTCCACGGCCGGTCGCAGGCGCAGAACGAGACCAAGATCGCCGTCAACCCCACGAACCCGAAGAACGTGATCGCCAGCGCCAACGACTACCGCCGCGGCGATGGCGGGTGCGGTGCGTACTTCAGCACCACGGGGGGCCGGCTGTGGGGTGGCGGCCTGGCGCCGTCGGGCTTCACGGTGCCGGGTGTCGGCCAGGCCAGCCTGCGCCAGTACTGGCAGGCGGGGGGCGACACCGACGTCGCCTTCGACTCGACCGGCACGGCCTATCTGCAGTGCCAGGTGTTCAACCGGGGTTTCCCGGTCACGCAGGATCCCGACGTGTCGAGCGGCGTGCTGCTGTTTCGCTCTGACAACGGCGGGGCGAGCTGGAACTTCGCCGGTCGGCCGGTGGTGCTCAACCACGACCGGTACGACCCAGGGGCGCCCGGTGGCGGGGTGGTCCTCGAGGACAAGCCCTTCATGGCCGTCGACTCGAACCCCGCGAGCGCGTTCAAGGACACCATCTACGTCAGTTGGACCGAGTTCCGCTACGACGGCACCGCTCCGATCCTGGTGGCTCGATCCACCGACCACGGCGAAACCTTCAGCGCGCCGATCCTCATCAGCACCCCGTCGTCGCTGTGCCCGGTCTCGGTCATCGGCAGTGGCAACTGCGACGCCAACCAGTTCAGCCAGCCCGTCGTGGCCGCAGACGGCACGGTGTACGTGGTGTGGTCGAACTTCGACAACTCAGTCGTCGGCGCCGACAACCGCAACCAGGTCCTCGTCGTGAAGTCGACCAATGGCGGGGCCTCCTTTGGTGCCGTGGCCAAGGTGACCGACTACTACGACCTTCCCGACTGCGCGACCTACACGGGGCTGAATGCCGGCCGTTCCTGCGTACCGGTGAAGGGCTCGGCTCAGACCAGCTTCTTTCGCGCCGCCAACTACCCGTCGGCCGCCGCCGATCCCACGAACGCGGGTCGCATCGCCGTGACCATCGGCAGCTACATCAACCCGCGCTCGCAGGAGGCCAACGGCTGCACGCCGGCGGGCTTGTCAGGCTTCGGGAACAACCTCTTCACCGGCGTCACCACCGCAGGCGCTTGCAACAACGACATCCTCGTGAGCGTCACGGCGGATGCGGGCGCGAGCTGGAGTGGCGCCGGCGTCGATCCCCGCGCCGAGCGGACGGCCAACGTGGACGCGACGGCCACCGATCAGTGGTTCCAGTGGGCCGCTTACACCAGCCGGGGCACGCTGGCCGTCTCGTTCTACGACCGTCAGTACGGCGCAGACGAGGTCACGGGTGACAGCGACATCACCGTTGTGAGCGGGTCGACCCAGACCCGAGTCACATCGTCGCCCATGCCGCCGCCCACTCAGTTCGCCGGCACGTTCTGGGGTGACTACGCCGGTCTGGCCACCTCGGGCAACGTCGCTCTGCCCGTCTGGTCGGACACGCGCAACGTGGGTGTCACGTCGTGCCCCACCGACGTGCGCAGCTTGTGCTCGTACGGCCAGGACGAAGACGTGTTCATGGCCAGGGTCCCCGCGAACTCCTGAGAGTCGTCCAGCCGCCACCGATAGCCTGACCGCCATGCGCGTTGCCATCGTCGGCGCCACCGGCCAGGTCGGTGGCGTCATGCTCCGGGTGCTCGAAGAGCGCTCCTTTCCCGTGTCGTCCCTCCGCCTGTTCGCGTCGGCTCGTTCGGCCGGGCGCACCATCGAGTGGAGGGGCCAGGCGATCGTCGTCGAGGATGCCGAGGCCGCCGATGCCTCCGGCATCGACATCGCGCTCTTCTCGGCCGGGGCCACCGGTAGCAAGGCCCTCGCCCCGAAGTTCGCCGCGGCGGGCGCCATCGTCATCGACAACTCGTCCGCGTGGCGCATGGACCCCGACGTCCCCCTGATCGTGGCCGAGGTCAACGGCCACTTGGTCACGGCAACGCGCAAGGGCATCATCGCCAACCCCAACTGCACGACCATGGCCGCCATGCCCGTGCTCAAGCCGCTCCACGACGAGGCCGGGCTCACGCACCTCGTGGTGAGCACCTATCAGGCCGTCTCCGGCGCTGGCCTGGCCGGCGTCGACGAGCTCGACGAGCAGGTGCGCAAGGTCATCGACGGGGCGACGGGGCTGACCCACGACGGTGCCGCCGTCGACTTCCCCGCACCGCAGAAGTTCGCCCGGCCCATTGCGTTCAACGTCGTGCCGTTCGCCGGCAAGCTGCTCGACGACGGTTCCGACGAGACCGACGAGGAGCGCAAGCTCCGCAACGAGAGCCGCAAGATCCTCGACCTGCCAGACCTGCTGGTGAGCGGCACGTGCGTCCGGGTGCCGGTGTTCACGGGGCACTCGCTGTCGATCAACGCCCGCTTCGCCCGCCCGATCAGCCCGGCCCGCGCTCGTGAGGTGCTGGCCGCGGCGCCCGGCGTCGAGCTGTCCGAGATCCCGACGCCCCTCCAGGCTGTCGGCAGCGACCCGTGCTTCGTGGGCCGCATCCGCCGTGACGAGACCGTCGAGCACGGCCTGTCGCTGTTCGTGAGCAACGACAACCTCCGCAAGGGCGCGGCCCTCAACGCCGTCCAGATCGCCGAGGTCTGGGCCGCCGCCACTGGTCACTGAGCACGCCACCCGAGACGTCGACGTCAGGCTGGTTCGAGCGCCTCGCTGCTGAGCTCGGCGGCGGCGAGCGCCTCGTTCGCAGTGAGCGTCAGCGTGGGATCGGCGACCCGGCGATCGGCCAAGTGACCCCAGGCCGCCGCACCGAGCGCCGCGATGGCCCCCACGGCGATACCCATTCGAGGGCCGACGGTGTCGGAGATCCAGCCGAGCAGCGGCCCACCAAGGGGTGTGGTCCCCATGAACACGATGGTCTGCAGGGCCAGGACGCGGCCCCGCATCGTCGGGTCGGCGCGGAGCTGCACCAGGGCGGTCGAGCCCGTCATGAAGCCGATGCTGGCCGCCCCTACGGCGAAGGCGACGACGAACGACGACGGCACCGTCGGTGAGACGGCCAGCACGGCCATCGAAGCCCCGAATGCAGCGGCGGCCAGAACGATGTGATGGACGTTGGTGTCGCGGCGTCGCGCCATGGCCAGCGCTCCGACCAGTGACCCGAGGCTCAGCACCGAGAACAGCACCGTGTAGGTGACTTCCGAGCCGCTGAGGCTGTCGACGACGAACAGCGGCATGACCACCGTGAAGTTGAAGGCGAACGTGCCGATGACCGCCATCATCACCATCGGGATGAACAGCTCGGGCTTCGAGCGCACGTAGCGGATGCCTTCGCGCACCTGCCCCTTGCCCTTGACGGCCAGCGGGGGGCGGCGCAGCTCCGCGGTGCGCATCATGGCCAGCCCGGCGAGCACGGCGACGTACGAGATGGCGTCGACGGTGAAGCACCAGCCGTAGCCGACCGTGACCACCAGCAGCCCAGCCAGCGCAGGGCCGAAGACCCGTGACCCGGTCATGAGCGCGCTGTTGAGGGTGACCGCGTTCTGCACCTTGTCGACCGGGACCATCTCGACCACGAACGCCCGCCGGGCCGGTGCATCGAAGGCCGTCAGCACGCCGCCGAGCAGCGCGGCCCCGTAGAAGGCGGCCAGCGGTGGATCGGGCAGGAAGGCGAGCGCGGCCAGGGCTACCGATTGCAGGAGCTGGCCGGACTGCACGATGAGCAGGAGGCGTCGCTTGTCAGATCGGTCGGCGATGAGGCCGGCCCACGCGCCGAGCACGAGCACGGGCCCGAAGCTGCACGCCACGAGGACGCCGATGGCCACGCCGCTGCCGGTGAGGTGCAGCACCAGCAGCGTGAGAGCGACCGAGGTGAGCCAGGTGCCGACCTGCGAGATCGACTGGCCGATGAAGAACAGCCGGAAGTTACGCACGCTCAACGAGTCGAACGTCGAACGGGTGGCTCGCCGCAGGCGGGTCATGACTCGTCGTCCGTCGGGAGCTGCAGCAGCGCTTCGAGCACCGGCGCAGCGGCGGCCAGGCGGGCCAGGTCGTCGGCCGGCAGGTCGCGCAGCCTGGTGGCCAGCCACGCCGTGCGCCTCGCCCGGGCCGCCTTGATGTGGCGCTTGCCCGCAGTGGTGACCTTCACCCGCCACACGCGCCGATCGCGAGCATCCTGCAGGCGTTCGACGTAGCCGAGCAGCTCGAGCTTCTCGACGATCTTGGAGACGCTGGGGGCGGTGAGGTGCTCGGAGGCGGCCAGCTCGCCGAACGTGACGGGACCACTCAGGTTGATGGTGCCGAGGGCCGAGGCCAACGTGGCCGAAAGCGAGTCGGGATCCTTCTGGCGAAGGAGGCGGGCGAGCCGGGTGACCGAAAGGCGCAGGCTGGCGGCGACGGCAGTGGCGTCCAGCGTGTCGGTGTCCCGGTGGTTCATCAGATCGGAGGATAGTCGAAAGATAGTTAGCCTTGCTAACTAGTTGCCGAGGGTCACACGGCGGTGGCGTACAGCGATGAGCTGGCCTTCATGAAGCGAGTCATGAGGCGCAGCGTGGCCACCGGTCGGGCGGCTGCGTCGTAGGCAGTCGTGTCGTACCAGAGCACTTCGGTCTGCGGAGTCTCAGCCACGGCAACGACCTGGCCCCGCACCTCGTACGGCTCGTCGACAAGCACGGGGCCGCGGTGGTGAACGATCTCCATGGCTCCCCACAGGCCCACCGCCTTCCCGATGAGACCGATCAAGGCCTTGGTCGGTGGTCTGCTCAGAAGGTCCACCACGGTGCTCGGCGCCGCAATCGGACCACCCCATGGGGAGGGGCCGGTGTACCAGCCAAGTGGTTCGGTCATGAAGCCCCGCTCTATGCGGTCGCGCTGCTCGTCACCGTCGGCCGCGTACGTGAACGGTCCCAGGGGCATCCCCGGGGCCAGCAGCCTGAGGATCCGCAACCCGGTCGGATCGACATCTCGCAGGTCGCGTGAGCGCAGCGCGCTGGCCGTGGCCGGCACCCCGAGCGATGCCGTCCCCTCGGCCACCAGCGGGCCGCCGTCAGGCTGCTCCATCCGCACGGGCACCTGCACGTCATCGGCTGCCGCGATGGTGGGGGGCCGACCCACCACGGCCCGCACGGGCTCGCCGTCGGTCAAGGCGTGACGGAAGTACAGCGACACGCCGCCGCGCTCGAACCACGCCGGCCCGAGCACGTCGACCAGCAGCGGTGGCAGCTGATCGAGGTGGATGCTCCCGGCGATGGTGCCGCCGCGGAAGCCGAGGCCGGTGGCGGTGGCGTCGTCGTGGATGCCACCTCGTTCGTCCTGCGAGGCGTTGCGGGGGTGGCGCACCGGGCCGACGAGCTCGAGGTCGCTCATGATCGGGGCACCTCGCGGAACGGGACATCACGATCAACCGAGACGTCCTTGGGCAGGCCGAGGGCGCGCTCGGCCGCGATGTTGCGTTGGATCTCGTCGCTGCCTCCGGCGATCGACGCCGACGGAATGGTGAGGCAGGCGTACCGCACACGGCCATGGTCGGGGGCGTCCGCACCGGCGAGGGTGCCGGCCGGCCCGAGCAGCTCGACGCCGAGGTCCCGGCCGAGACGCAGACGCTGCGTCCAGGCCAGCTTGGCCGTCGATGCCTCCGGCCCGGGCGCCCGCCCGGCCGCGGCCGCAGCGGCGGTGCGCATCGAGGTGAAGCGAGCGACCTCCTCGAGAACGTGCAGGCGCACGAGCGCGTCGTCGGCCACCGCGCCGCGATGACCACCGAGGCGGCGTAGGTAAGCGAAGCCCGACGCCGCCTCGGCATCGTCGTCGCCTCGGTCGTGGGCGCCGGAGCGCCTGGTGGCGTGCTCGGCGAGCAGTTCACGGCACCGGCGGTCGAGCTGTCCGGCCCGCCGGCCCCCTGTCGGCTGGGGACCGCCCGCCCCCCCGCCGGCGCTCAGCCCGCTGCGCTCGTACCCGAGCGTCGCCACGGTGACGGCCCACCCGCGGTCAACCGGTCCGATGCGATCGGCGTCGGCCACCCGGGCTTCGGTCAGGAACACCTCGTTGAAGTGCGACGAGCCGTTCATCTGCTTCAGCGGGCGCACCTCGATCCCGGGCTGATCCATGGCGATGACGAAGTAGGTGAGACCCTGGTGCTTCGGCACATCGGGGTTCGTGCGGGCCACGAGCATCCCCCGGTCAGCCTCGACGGCTCCCGAGGTCCACACCTTCTGGCCGGTGATGACCCACTCGTCGCCGTCGCGCTCGGCCCGAGTCGACAGGCCCGCCAAGTCGGAACCGGCGCCCGGCTCGCTGAACAGCTGGCACCAGACCTCGTGACCAGTGGCCAGTCCCCCCAGCAGCCGTTGCCGTTGCTCGTCGGTGCCATCCTCGATCACGACCGGCCCGCCCATGAGCTGGCCGAGACCGGTTGGCGGACCGATCGCTCCCGCGGCCCGCAGCGCCCGGTCCCGGGCCCGAACCTCGTCTCGCCCGCCGCCTCGTCCCCACCACTGCGCCGGCCAGTGCGGGAAGGCCCATCCGGCCTCAGCCAGACGACGCCACCACTCACCGAGCGTCAGCTCCGGATCCCAGGCCCGCGCCACCCACACGGTCACGTCAGCCATCGCTTCCTGCCTGATCCCCACTTGGCTCACCCCCATTGGCTCACCCCCGTCAGCCATGCTCCCAGGCGGCTGCGGGTGCCGTCGTGTGCGCTGGTGAAGGATGCTTACGAAGGTCGGCGGGGGCGCGAACGGAGGACCTCGATGAGTGAGATGTGCACGCACCTCGACCAGATGAGCGACCACGGGGCGAGCGGCAACGGATGCGTCGAGTGCCTGGCCTCGGGCGGTCATTGGGTGCACCTGCGCCGTTGCCTTGCGTGCGGTCACATCGGCTGCTGCGACAGCTCGCCCGGCAAGCACGCCACGGCTCACTTCCGCAGCACCACCCATCCCTTGATCCAGAGCTTCGAGCCGGGCGAGGAGTGGATCTGGTGCTACGTCGACGACATCGCCCTCGAGCTGGACGGCAGACCGCCGAGCCCCGCCCACAGCTGATCAGCGCGCCCGCCGCGCCGTGCACCTGCCAGTGCCAGCAGGTCGGCTGGATCGCCCTCCAACGGCACGTCCTGTGGTGCGCCCGTTCGGGCGATGGCGAGCCGGGCCGCGTCCAAGGCGATCGCGTCATGCAGCCGGGCGACGCCACTCGGAGGCTCGTCCATGAGCCAGCAGAGGAACCGCTCGGCTTCGTCGTGGCCCCACAGGGCCGGCGGCCGGGCCGCGTGGTAGCGGGCGAGAAGACCATCGAGCCGTTCGCCCTCCATCTCGGCGAGCAGGAGCCGCATGGTGATCGGCGCGGCGGTGATCACGCGACTGTCTCGTCCCGCATCGACGAGGTGGCGCATCACCCTGACCGCTCGCGGATCGAGGGCGTCGATCGGCCCATCGCCGATCGCCCAGCCCGTTGCCGCACCAGCGAGCGAGGCCTCCCAGCGGGCTGGCTGGGGTCCTTCGCCAGAGGCGCGACGGTGCTCGTCGGGGCGCGCCAGGCGCCTGATGGTGCTGCGGCTGGCGGCGCTCAACAGTCGTCGGAGGTCATCGAGGTGGGCGTGCAACCCATCCAGACCCAGTCGCCAGAGGAAGGCGGGCTGGATCTCGAACGTGAGCAGTCGCACGTTCGGAAGGGCGGGCAGCACCAGCTCGGCCAGCTCCATCACCGGGCGCGGCGTGACCCCGCTGTGTGCGTCCAGCCACAGTCCGTCCCAAGCCAGGCCGCCCGCCACGTGCACCTCGGTGACCTGATCGAGGGGCAGGCGGCCGACGGCATCGAGCACCGGTTCACGTCCGTTGCGCTCGTTGCACCACAGGTTGTGGAGGTCGAGCACGATGCCGCAACCGCTCTGATTCGCGACCGCGGCCACGACCTCGCCGTCGGTGAGCTCGTCGTCACCCATGGGCAGGTAGCTCACGCCGGTCTCGATGGCGAAGGGCACCGTCATCGCCTGCTGGTACGCGGCGACGGCACG
>JBBRTJ010000058.1:0-23738 GCA_038244535.1 Acidimicrobiales bacterium
CACGGCCTTCGAGGGTGACGAGTCGTTCTACGTCAGCCTGTCGAGCGTGAGCGGCGCTGGATACAACAAGAGCAGCGGCTACGCCCAGATCCTCAACGACGACGTCCAACCAAGGGTGTCGATCGCTGACGCGATCGTGATCGAGGGCAACAGCGGCCCGGTCAGCGAGACCTTCACCATCACGGTCTCGCCGGTCTCGGCCAACCCGATCGTGCTCTCGGCCTACACGAGCGACGGCAGCGCGTTGAACATCGCCGACTACACGGGCGTGCTGAGCACCGTCACGATCCCCGCGGGCCAGTCCAGCACCACGGTCACCGTGCAGGTGGCCAACGACAACCTGGCCGAAGGCACCGAGTACTACTACCTGACCCTCAAGGACTTCGTGGGGGCGACCTACGTCGACAACCAGGCCTTCGGGGTCATCAACGACGTCGACACGTTCAGTGCCACCGGCAAGGTGCTCGACGGTCAAGGGGTCGGCATCAACGCGGCCACCATCACCCGCACGGGCAACGGTCTGGCGGCCAGCATCACCACCAGTGCTGTTGACGGCAGCTTCTCGTCCGACAACATGCCCGATGGCACGTACACCATCACGCCGACGGCTTCCGGCACCACGTTCTTCCCGAACAAGGCCACGGCCAAGATCCTCGGCAAGAACGTGCCGCTGAAGAACTTCATGGGTCTCAGCGGCACGTTCATCCAGGGCACCGTGGTGGACACGACGGGCAAGATCGTGCCCAACGTCCTCATCACCCGCACCGGTGGTGGTCAGCCGACAGCGACGTCGACGACCAACGCCCTCGGCTACTGGGGCTTCTCGAGCAATCCTGCGGGGACCTACACCCTCACGGCCACCGCGACCGGGTTCAGCTTCAACCCGGCGCCACTCACGGTCGTGCTCGGTGGAACCTCCTCGCAGAACAACCTGTTCCTGGCCCTGAAGGCGCCGTTCATCACCGGTCGGGTCGTCACTCCTGGCGGCGTTGGCATCGCCGGCGTCACCGTGACCCGCACCGGCGCCGGGCAACCGACACTCGTCGCCACCACGAACGCGGCCGGCTACTTCGGCTTCTCGAACGTGGTCGCCACCGCCGGCGGCCTGACCTACACCCTGACGCCGACCAAGACCGCTCTCACCTTTGCCCCGGTGAGCCGCACGGCCCTGGTCTCGACCACGGTCAACGCCACCGGCGTCGACTTCGTCGGGTCGTGAGCTGATGGGTACGGCCCGGGCAGCGCATCTCGCACTGCCCGGGCCGTACCGCGTCAGGGGGCCAGGTGGTTGTTTCGGAGCTCGTTCTTCAGGACCTTGCCGGTGCCGCTGCGGGGGAGGGCGGCGACGAACACGATGTCCTTGGGCGCCTTGAAGCGGGCGAGGTGGGCGTGCACGTGGTCGATCAGGTCGGCGGCACTCGTGCCGGCGTGGCCGGCCCGCAGCACGATGAAGGCGCGGGGGACCTCACCCCAGCGGTCGTCGGGGCGGCCGACGACGGCGACGTCGAGCACCGCGGGGTGGTCGGCCAGCACCTTTTCGACCTCGACCGAGGAGATGTTCTCGCCGCCGCTGATGATGAGGTCCTTCTTGCGATCGACGATCGTGAGGTAGCCGTCGGGATCGACCGTGGCGATGTCCTCGGTGTGCAGGACGCCACCGGCCAGCGCGGCGGTGGTCTCGGCGGGCCGGTTCCAGTAGCCGGCCATCACGTGGTTCGACCGCACGCACACCTCGCCCGGAGTGGAGCCGTCCCACGGCACCTCGTCGCCGTCATCGCTCAGCACTCGCAGGTCGACGCCGACGATGGGCAGTCCGGTGGTCGACCGTCGGCGCACGTCTCGAGGATCGCCGGGCTTGTCGAGCGCCTTGGTCAGCTGCGGTGAGGCCTCGGTCATGCCGTAGCCGCAGATGCACTCGCAGCCGAAGCGACGCTCGACCTCGCTGACGACCGATGGGGCGACAGGGGCGCCACCGATCGAGATCTGCACCAGGCTCGACAGGTCCCGATGGGCGAGGCTCGGGTCGTTGAGCAGCGCGGTGACCATCGCCGGCACGAGGTAGAGACGGGTCACCCGCTCGGCCTCGACGAGCCGCAGCACCTCGGCCGAATCGAAGCGGGGCAGCATCACGTGCACGCCGCCCAGCACCGTCAGGTAGTGCGGGGTGCCCCAACCGTTGACGTGGAACAGCGGGATCGTGTGGAGCACCACGTCGTGACCCGTGATGCCCAGCGTGAGGGCCGAGTGCACCGCGTGCAGGTAGAGCCCCCGATGGGTCAGGAGCACGCCCTTGGGGTTGCCGGTCGAACCGCTCGTGTAGAAGAGCTCGGCGGCGGCGCGTTCGTCGACATCAGGGGTGAGGAGCTCGGCCGGCCGGCGGGCGAGTGCGGCTTCGTAGTCGGCATCGAGCACGATCGTCGGACACGGCGCCTGCGGATCAGGCTGATCGGGATGGCGGAACAGCGCGACGGCGCCGGCGTCGGAGAGCACGAATCGGTGTTCGGCGGCGACGTTGCGGATGTTGAGCGGTAGCAGCACGGCACCGGCCAGCAGCACGCCGTAGTACGCCTCGAGCAGCTCGTGGGTGTTCCCGCACAGCCACGCCACTCGATCGCCGGGTTGCACGCCGTGCTCGTCGATCAGGAGCCGGCCGAGGCGATGCGCCCGCCCAGCGAACTCGGCGTAGGTCCACGTCATGCGCTCCCCACCGTGCCACTGCACGATGCCGGCGCGATGGGCGAACAGCCGTCGGGCGCGTTCGAGGAAGTCGAGGGGCGTGAGCGCGACCTCCATCGATCAGCCCTCGGGCCACTGCCCGCGGCGCACGAGCACGTCGCGCAGCACGTCGGGCCGGTCGGTCATGATCCCGTCGACGCCGAGATCGAGCAGCCGCTCCATCTCGGCCGGGTCGTCGATCGTCCAGACATGGACCACGACGTTTCGGGCGTGCGCGGCATCGATGAATCGTCGGGTGGTGACGGTGATCGGCCCGTACTTGATCGGGACCTGGACCGCTGGGATCCGAGACGGTCTCCATGCGGGGAGGTGGAGCCAGGCCGCGAGGCGCAGCGCGCCGATGCCGATCGGACCCTTTGACGAGCAGAGCCGGGGCCCGACGAGGCGGCGGATCGTGCGGAGCCGCCGGTCGGAGAAGGCCGCCACGAGCACCCGGTCGACGGCGCCGGCATCACGCAGCACCTCCGCAAGCGGTGCGATGGCCGAGGTGTGCTTGATGTCGATGTTCCAGCGGGCGGTCGGGAACGCCTCCAGGACCTCGGCCAGCGTGGGTATCGGTTCGCGGCCGCCGACGCGGGCACGGCTCACCTCGGCCCACGTCATGTCCTCGATCACCCCGGTGCGGTCGGTGACGCGGTCGAGCTCGCTGTCATGGAAGGCGACGAGCACGCCGTCGCGGGTGGCGTGGACGTCGGTCTCGAGGTAGCGGAAGCCATGGGCGATGGAGTCGGCGAATGCCGCCTTGGTGTTCTCGACGCCGCCGTGCGACCCGCCGCGATGGGCGAAGGCGATCGGTCCGGCGTGGTCGAGGAAGGGGAACCGGCTGGCCATGGCCGCCAGTATCGTCCGCAGCCATGGCCGACACCCGTGCTCTTCCCCTAGCCGGCGAGCGATTCAGGGGAGGTCCGACGTTCGAGATCCGCTCGCCGTACGACGCCTCGGTGCTCGCGGCTGTCCCTGCGTGCACCGCCAATGATGTGGACCGAGCGGTAGCGGTAGCACTGGCCGCGCACCGAGCCGGCCCGCTGCCGGCGTGGCGGCGGGCCGAGATCCTCGACCGAGCCGCCGTGGCCATCCTGGCCCGCAAGGAGGAGCTGGCTCAGATCATCTCGGCCGAAGCGGCCAAGCCGATCCTCACCGCCCGTGCCGAGGCCGAGCGCGCCGCCAGCACGTTTCAGTTCGCCGCCGCCGAGGCACGCACCCTGGTGGGCGACGTGGTTCCCCTCGACGCCTCTGCCGCGGGTGAGGGCAAGCTGGGCTTCACGCTGCGGGTGCCGATCGGCGTGGTCGGGGCCATCGCCCCGTTCAACTTCCCCCTGAACCTCGTGGCCCACAAGCTGGCGCCGGCGATCGCCGCCGGTTGTCCCGTGGTGCTGAAGCCGGCTTCCCAGACCCCGCTGTCGGCCATCGCGCTGGCCGAGATCCTCATCGACGAGTGTGGGTTGCCGGCCGAGCAGCTCCACGTGGTCACCGGTGGGGGTGGCACCGTCGGCAACGCGCTGGTCGATCATCCCGACATCGCCCTGATCACCTTCACGGGATCGCCTGAGGTCGGGTGGGCCATCCGGGCTCGCGCACCGCGCAAGCGGGTCGGACTCGAGCTGGGCAACAACGCCCCTGTCATCATCGAACCCGACGGCGACTGGCAGGCCGCCGCCGACAAGATCCGGGTCGCCGGCTACAGCCATGCCGGGCAGAGCTGCATCAGCACGCAGCGCGTGTACGTGCACGCCGACATCGCCACTGCCTTCGCTGAGCGGCTCGCCACCAACGTGGCCACCCTGGTGGTCGGCGATCCCGGCGACGACGCCACCGAGGTGTCGTCGCTCATCTCGACGGGTGAACGAGACCGGGTGACCGCCTGGATCGGCGAGGCCGTGGCCGGGGGCGCGCGAGTGCTGGTGGGCGGCGACCTCGACGCCCACGGCGTCCTACGCCCCACCCTGCTGGCCGACGTGCAGCCCGACATGAAGGTGTGCGCCAAAGAGGTGTTCGGCCCCGTGGTCGGCATCGCTGCGTACACAGAACTCGCCGAGGCGCTGCGTCTCGCCAACGACACCGAGTACGGCCTGCAGGCCGCCATCTTCACCACGAACCTGCACACGGCGATGAAGGCGGCCCGCACCCTTGACTTCGGCGGGGTGATCGTCAACGAGGTGCCCACCTGGCGAGCCGACCAGCAGCCCTACGGCGGGGTGCGCGACAGCGGCAACACGCGCGAAGGCCCGCATTACGCGGTGCGCGAGATGACGGAGCAGCGCCTCATCGTCATCAACGCCTGACTGTTCAGATGATGCGGCTCTGGCCGTGGCCGACCCAGTACTCGTCCTTGAGCAGGCGCTTGTACAGCTTGCCGGTCGGGTGACGGGGGAGCTCCGGGCGGAAGTCGATGCTGCGGGGGCACTTCACGTCGGCCAACTGGGTTCGGCAGTACGCGATGAGCTCGTGCTCCAGCTCGGGGCCGGCCTCGTCCATCGAGACGGGCTGCACGACTGCCTTCACTTCTTCGCCGAAGTCGGCGTTGGGCACACCGAAGATGGCGACGTCGACGACCTTGGGGTGCATGGCCAGGACGTTCTCGGCTTCCTGCGGATAGATGTTCACCCCGCCCGAGATGATCATGAAGGCCTTGCGATCGGTGAGGAAGAGATACTCGTCGGCGTCGAGATAGCCGACGTCACCGAGCGTTGACCAGCCCTTGGAGTTGCGCGATCCCGAGGTCTTGCCGGGGTCGTTGTGGTATTCGAAGGAGCCGCCACCCTCGAAGTAGATGGTGCCCGGTTCTCCTTGTCGCAGCTCGGTCTCGCCGTCCTCATCGAGGACGTGCACCTTGCCCGACACCGCGGTGCCGACAGTGCCCGGGTGGGCAAGCCACTGCTCGGAGTTGCAGTACACGAACCCATTGCCCTCCGTGCCGGCGTAGTACTCGTGGATGATCGGGCCCCACCACTCGATCATCTGCCGCTTGACCTCGACCGGGCAGGGCGCCGCGGCGTGGACGCACATGCGCAGAGAGCCGACGTCGTAGCGGGTGCGCACGGCCGGGTCGAGCTTGAGCATGCGGATGAACATGGTCGGCACGACCTGCGTGTGGGTGCACTGGTAGCGCTCGAGGAAGGTGAGGAACAGCTCGGGGTCGAAGTGCTCCATCAGTACGCAGGTGCCCCCGAAGCGCATGACGGTCATGTTGAAGCGCAGCGGAGCCGAGTGGTACAGCGGCGCAGGCGACAGGTAGGTCATCTCGCTTTGGAAGGAAAAGAGGATCTGCGTGAGGCCGAGCAGCGCTGGAGCCGCTCCGAGGGCGGCATCTGGGATCGGGCCCTTCACACCCTTTGGTCGGCCTGTGGTGCCGGAGGAGTAGAGCATGTCGCCGCCCTCGCGCCGGTCGTCCAGCGGCGTGGCGGGCTGGGCGGCCACCGCCTCCTCATAGCTCTCGTAGCCCTCCACGGTGCCGTCGATCATGAGACGCAACATGACGTTGGGCGTGTCGGCCACGATCTCGGTGGCCTGGTCGGCCTTGTACGCCGAGGTGATGAAGACCTTGGCGCCACAGTCGTTGATGATGTACGTGAGCTCGCCCGAGGTGAGCCGGCTCGACGCCGCGGTGTAGCGGAGCCCCGCGTAGTGAGCACCCCACGCCACCTCGAAGAACCGGGGGTTGTTCTCCATGCAGAACGCGACGTGGTCGCCGGGCCGCAGGCCCAACGACCAGAACAGCTGGCTCAGGCGGTTGGCGGCGGCGTCGAGCTCGCCGTAGGTGACCACCTGGCCCGTCGTGGCCATGATGTAGGCGGGCTTGTCAGGGGTTTCGGCCGCAATGGCGCCAGGGAACATGGCTCGGCAAGGTAGTCGGGGTACCGTGCGCCAGTGGACCCGACCCGTCGATTCACCGATCTCGTCCACCGGGCCGACGACGAGATCCCCCTCGACGAGGTGGCGCTGTGCATCGCAGCGGTGGCCCGTGCGCACGTCGATGTCGATGCCGGGCTGGCCTTGCTCGACGGCCTAGCCGCCAAGGTGGCTGAGCCGACGCTTGACGGGCTTCGGCGCCTGCTCTTCGTCGACCAGCGGTTCCGGGGCGACGACGCCACCTACGACGACCCTCGCAACTCGTTCCTCGACGTCGTGCTCGAACGCCGCCGCGGCATCCCGATCTCGTTGTCGGTCCTCACGATGGAGGTCGGACGGCGCGTCGGCGTGCCGCTGGCCGGCGTGGGGATGCCATCTCACTTCCTGCTGCGCGACAAGGTCGACTCGTCGGTGTTCGTCGACCCGTTCCACGGCGGGCGCCTCCTCGATGCCCCTGGCTGCCGCCGGCTCCTCGAGTCGCGAGTCGGTGATGGCGTCACCTGGCGCGACGACTACCTCGCCCCGGTGCCCCGGCTCGCCATCGTGTGGCGGATGCTCACGAACCTGAAGGCGCACTACCAGCGCATGGATCGCCCCGGTGATCTGGCCTGGGTGATGCGCTTGCGGGTGGCGCTGCCGGGTGGCCAGGCGGCCGAGGGGGCCGAGTTCCCCGTCCTGGTCGCCCCGCTCAACTGACCACTGGCAACCGGCGATGATGGGCCGGTGATCGACCAGACGACGAAGCGCTCGCTCGGCCAGCTCGCCAAAGGCGTTCAGGTGGTCGCCGCGACGCATGGGGGCATCACGCGGGCCTACACCTCGCACTGGGTCACACAGGTGAGCTTCGCCGAGCCGATCGTGATGACCTCGGTCTCGACAAAGCACGACACCTACCCGCTCATGGTGGCCAGCGGCGCCTTCACCGTGTCGATCCTGGCCGGCGACCAGATCGAGGCCGGGCAGTACTTCAGCTACCCAGGCCGCAAGTTCCGCCACCTGGCCACCGAGTTGCTGGCGGTGAACGAAGCCGGCTACCCGACTGTGCCCGGCTGCATCGCTTGGTTCCACGCCCAGGTCTTCCAGCAGCTGACCATGGAGGATCACGAGCTTCTCTTCGGCCGAGTCGTGGCTACGGGCACCGGTCGGCTGCGGGAGCCGGCGCTGGTCTACTCGTCCCGGCAGGGCTGGCGGATCGCTGACACCAAGGCCCGCACGCCCGGAGATTCAATCCGCGATCGTCTCCTTGAACGGCTGGCTGCCGCCGGCTTCGATGCTCCCACTGCCGATGATGAGGATGAGGAGTAGGTCGCGTCAGGGCGGCGATACTGGGGGATGTGAGCGAGGTCCCCGATCCTCCGGCGCGTCCGATGCTGCGGGGGGCACTGCATCAGTGGAGCCTCTTCGGCTTCGTGCCGGCGCTGGTGGCGATGATCGTCGTGACGCCGACCGGCTGGCCGCGGGTCTCGATGGTCGTCTATGCCCTCGGCCTCGTGGCCATGCTGGCCACCTCAGCGGCCTACCACCGCGGCCCATGGGGTCCCCGGGGCAAGCGCATCGCCCAGCGCCTCGACCACTCGACGATCTTCTTGGCCATCGCCGGCTCCTACACCCCGATCGCGGTGATCGCGCTCGACGGCTGGCTGCGCATCGCGCTGCTGCTCGTGGCGTGGGTCGGGGCCGCCGCGGGCATCGCGCTGCGGTGGGCGTACCGCGGTGCACCGATGTGGGCTGTGGCCACGCCCTACGTCGTCGTCGGGTGGTCGGCGGTGATCGCAGCCCCGCAGCTGTGGGATGCGCTGGGGTCGGTCGGGTTCGCGCTCATCGTGGCGGGAGGCGTCATCTACACGGTCGGTGCGGTCGTGTTCGCCACGCACCGACCCGATCCCTGGCCGGCGACGTTCGGCTACCACGAGGTGTTCCACACCTGCACCCTCGTGGCCGCCGCCCTGCAGATGGCGGCCATCGCCTTCTTCGTCATCCCGCTGGCGTGACCACGCACGAGGCTCGCCGACCAAGGGCGCCCGCCGGTTCGTACCCTTGACCCGCGGGTCAGTAGCCTCGCCCCGTCCCGATCGCGACGTCCCCATGAGGTTGATCTGTCCGATGAGCGTCACCGAAGCCCCTGTCACTGCCGATGAGCAGCGCGTCAGCGCCCTGATCGACGATCTGCTCAACGAGTTCCCCCCGGCCACCAACTCGACCGTCGACTTCCTCGGCGCCCAGTTCGACAAGGGCCTGGGCTGGGTCCACTTCCCCGAGGGCTTCGGCGGCCTTGGCCTCAGCCCCAAGCACCAGAAGCAGATCAACGAGCGCATCGCCCGCGCCGGTGGTCCGAACCCCTACTTCCGCAACCCGATCGGCTACGGCATGTGCGGGCCGACGGTGGTCGAGTGGGGGAGCGAGGCCCAGAAGCACCGCTACTTGCGCCCGCTCTTCACGGGCGAGGAGATCTGGTGCCAGCTCTTCAGCGAGCCGGGCAGCGGTTCGGACTTCGCTGGCCTCTCGTCGCGCGGCGTGCGTGACGGTGACGAGTGGGTCGTGAACGGTCAGAAGGTGTGGACCACGCTCGCCCACGTGTCACGGTGGGGCCTGCTGGTGGTGCGCACCGATACTGAGGCCGTCAAGCATGCCGGGCTCACCGCGTTCGTCGTCGACATGCACGCGTCCACCGTCGAGACGCGCCCGCTGCGCCAGATGACCGGCGAGGCCGAGTTCAACGAGGTGTACTTCACCGACACCCGGGTGCCCGATTCCGAGCGGCTCGGCAACGTCGGTGACGGGTGGCGGGTGTCGCTCACCACGCTCATGAACGAGCGCGTCAGCATCGGCGGCGCCATCGCACCGCAGGGCTCCGGCCCGATCGCGGCGGCGGTCAAGATCTGGAAGGGCCTCCCCGAGGAGCGCCGCACGAGTGATTCCCTTGACCGGCTGATGGACCTGTGGAGCCAGGCCGAGGTGCTCCGCCTGACCAACATCCGGGCCTCGCAGAACCGCAAGGTCGGTGTTCCCGGCCCCGAGGGCTCGATCGGCAAGCTCGCCTCGGCCGATCTCAACAAGGCGATCTACGAGCTGTGCGTCGACCTGATGGGCGCCGATGGACTGCTCTACGGCACGTATGCGATGGTGCGCCCCGAGACCGCAATGGGTTCCAACACGGTGCAGCAGGCGTTCCTGCGCAGCCGGGCCAACTCGATCGAGGGTGGCACGTCTGAGGTCATGCGCAACATCCTCGGTGAGCGGATGCTCGGCCTTCCTGGCGACGTCCGCGTCGACCGTGAGGTGCCCTGGAGCCAGGTGCCCCGCAACTAGCCGTCGCTTGATTCGTTGCGCGCCGTCAGGCGCGCAACGCAGCAAGGACGTCGCTGGCGGCGAGGCGCCGATCGTCCATCGGTGGTCGGTCGGCCAAGCCGCACCCCGACAGGACGGTCGCGGCGATCTCCACCGCGGTCTGCAGTTCGCGCAGGTTGCGCGGTGGCGGGAAGTACTCGTTCTCGTCGGTGATCCGCACCTGCTCCACGCCGCTGGCCGGGGCCAGGCGGGCCACGACGGCGTCGACGAGCTCCTCGGGGGCGGACGCTCCCGCAGTGACGCCGACGGTCCCGGTGAGGTCGTCGGGGAGCTGGTCGACGTGGTCGATGCGAAAGACCCGGGCGCAACCTGCTTCGCGGGCCAGTCGCTCGAGTGCCCTGGTGTTCGAGGAGTTCGCCGATCCGATCACCACGATGGCGTCACATCGTGGAGCCATGGCCATCAGCGCCGATTGGCGATTGGTGGTGGCGAAGCAGAGGTCGCTCCGGCCGGGGGTCCACAGGTCGGGGAACCGCTCACGGGTCGCCTCGAGCACTCCGGCCCAGTCGCGGTGGCTGAGCGTCGTCTGCGCCAGGAGGGCCACAGGCTCAGTGATGTCGGGCAGCGCGGCGACATCGGCCAGCGACTCGACCCGATGCATCACGTCGGGCGCCACGGCCATGGTTCCAATGGCTTCCTCGTGGCCCTCGTGTCCGACGTAGACGATGCGAAAGCCCTTGCCGGCGCGCACCTTGACCTCGTGGTGCACCTTGGTGACGAGCGGGCACACCGAGTCCACGACGTAGGCGCCGCGAGCTCGTGCCGCCTCAACCACGGCGGGCGCCGAACCGTGCGCCGACAGCATGATGGGTGCCCCCTCGGGCACGTCGGTGATCTCGTCGACGAAGACGACCCCGAGCGCCTCGAAGCGATCGACGATGAGCTTGTTGTGGACGATCTCGTGGTAGCAGTACACGGGCGCCGGGAAGGAGCGAACCATCCACGCCAGCGCCTTGATGGCCATCTCGACCCCCGCGCAGAAGCCTCGGGGTGAAGCAAGCAGCACACGGTCGACGGCCATCGCCGGCAGGCTACTGACGGCAACGGAGGGATCGGGCGGCCGAGGAAATAGACTGAATGACCATGTCTGTTCCCGAGGTCGTTGCCGTCGTGCCCGGATCTCCGGCCGCGCTCGCAGGCCTGGCGATGGGCGACCAGGTGCGCACGCTCAATGGCGTCGCCCCCCGCGACGTCATCGAATGGCGCCTCCTGGCCGATGAGGCCGAGCTCACCGTCGAGGTCAGCCGCGGTGGGTTGTCCTTCGAGGTCGAGATCGTCAAGCGGGCCGGTGAGCCGCTCGGCGCCGAGGTCAGTTCGGCCGTGTTCGACCAGGTGCGCACGTGCGACAACCACTGTGAGTTCTGCTTCATCTACCAACTTCCGCCAGGGATGCGTCCCAGCCTGTACCTGAAGGACGACGACTATCGGCTGTCGTTCCTCTACGGCAACTTCACCACCCTCACCCGCTTCACCGAGGCCGACCTCGAGCGCGTGGTGACCGAGGCGCTGTCCCCGCTGCACGTCAGCATCCATGCCACCGACCCTGAGGTGCGCAGCCGCATGCTGCGCAACCGTCGAGGCGCCACCAGCCTGCGCTGGTTGCGGGCGCTGCTCGATCACCACGTCGTGGTGCACGGGCAGGTCGTGGTGTGCCCGGGCATCAACGACGGGCCTGTGCTCGACGGCACCTTGGCCGGCGTCCTCGACCGCTATCCGGAACTCGCCAGTCTCTGCGTGGTGCCGCTCGGCCTGAGCCGCTACAGCAACGAGGCGGCGATGCGGCCCCACACCAACGCCGAGGCCCAGGCCGTGGTCGACGCCGTCGAGGCGTGGCAGGACACGTTCCTGCAGGCCGTCGGACGACGGCTGGTGTTTGCCGCCGACGAGTACTACCTGCTGGCTGGTCGACCCTTCCCGCCGCCCGAGACCTACGAGGGCTTCCCGATGCACGAGGACGGGATCGGCATGGCCCGCACGTTCGAGCTCGAGTGGCAGGGTCGCGTTGACCAGCCCACCGGACCGCAGAGCGGCTTCTTCGCCTCGGTCGACGGCGCCCCCGCGGCGGGCTACCGGGCGGTGCGCAACCCGGGATCGGTGACGCTGCTGCCCCGACGCGAAGCTCCCGTTGCGATCCTCACGGCGCCCTATGGTGCCGCCGTGCTGCGCCCTCTGATCGACGACCTCGGGCGCCACGATGTCCGCATCATCACGGTCGTCAACGAGTTCTTCGGGGGAAACATCGCCGTGACCGGGCTCATGGTCGGCGCCGATCTCCAGCGGGTGCTGGCCGGTGAGCCCGAGGGTCACCGTTACCTGCTGCCCGACGTCTGCCTGACCGATGGGCGCTTCCTCGACGGGTTGACGCCGGCCGACCTCCCCCGCCCGGTCGAGGTCGTCCCCACCGACGGGATCGCCCTGCGGCGAGCTCTTGATCAGCGAGCGATGGTGCCGGCATGACACTCCCCGTGGTGGCCATCGTCGGGCGCCCCAACGTGGGCAAGAGCACGCTCATGAACCGCATCCTCGGGCGCCAGGTGGCCATCGTCGAGGACCGCCCCGGCATCACCCGTGACCGCAAGGAGGTCGAGGCTGAGTGGCTCGGCCGTGCCTTCATGCTCGTCGACACCGGTGGCTGGCTGCCCGGCGGCAGCGACCTCGACGAAAAGGTCAGCCGTCAGGTCGAAAAGGCTGTCAGGGGGGCCGATCTCGTCCTGTTCCTCGTCGATGCCGCCGTCGGGATCACCGAGGACGACTCCGCGATGGCGGCGTGGCTGCGTCGCGCCGCCAAGCCGGTGATGGTGCTGGCCAACAAGGCCGACAACGAGCGTCGTGAGAACTCGATGTGGGAGTTCTTGCAGCTCGGCCTCGGCGAGCCCGTCCCCATCAGCGCCCTGCACGGTCGCCGCACCGGCGACATGCTCGACCTGGTCCTCGATCGGGTGGGCCTCGGCGATGACGACGACGAGGTCGAGCTCGACGAGGTCGAGGACGGGCCGCCCGCGCCACGCGTGGCGATCGTGGGGCGCCCCAACGTCGGCAAGTCGACGTTGTTCAACCGGCTGATCGGCGAGGAGCGGGCCGTCGTTCACGACATGCCCGGCACGACACGCGACGCGGTCGACACACTGGTCGACACCCCCGAGGGCCCGATCCGCTTCATCGACACCGCGGGCATGCGCCGCAAGGGCAAAGTCGATGACGCACCCGAGTACTACTCGTTGGTGAGGGCGCTGCGGGCCATCGACGGGGCCGACATCGCACTGCTCGTGGTCGACGCCACCGAGGGCGTCACCGCGCAGGACCAGCGGCTGGCCGAACGCGTCGATGCCGCGGGGTGCCCGGTCGTGGTGCTCATCAACAAGTGGGAGCTGCTCGACGCCGACGCCCGGACCGACCTCACCAACCAGGTCAGTCACCGCCTCCACTTCATCGGTGAGGCGCCCGTGCTGAAGATCTCGGCCCTGTCGGGCAAAGGGGTCAACAAGCTCCTTCCCGTGCTGGCCGACGCCATCGCGCGCTACCACGTGCGGGTGCCGACCCGCGAGGTCAACAAGGTGATCGCCTCGGCGCAGGCAGCCCAGCCTGCTCCCGGTGGCGCCCGGGTGCTGTACGCGCTGCAGGGCGCCAGCGACCCGCCCACCTTCACCCTCTTTGCCAACCGCGAGCTGCCAGCCAGCTACCTGCGCTACCTCGAGCGCAAGCTCCGTGAAGCGTTCGGCCTCGAAGGCACGCCGATCAAGCTGCGGGTGCGGCGCCGGTCGTCATGACAGAGCACGGCTCGACACCCGACGCACTCGCGGCCGCGGCCGACCGGGCGCGTCAAGGGAACCTCCACAAGGAGGCCGACAAGCTGGCCCGGCAGGGGAAGCTGTTCGTGCGGGACCGCTTGGCGTTGCTCCTCGACCACGGCTCGTTCGTCGAGGACGGCCTGCTGGCCAACGCGTCGTCGACCGATCTGCCGGCTGACGGTGTGGTCACCGGGGTGGGTCGCGTCGATGGGCGCACGGTGTGCGTGATGGCCAACGATCCGACGGTCAAGGCCGGCTCCTGGGGGGCCCGCACCGTCGAGAAGATCATCCGGATCACCGAGCACGCGCTGCGACACCAGGTGCCGGTGGTGTGGCTCGTCGATTCCGCCGGGGCCCGCATCACCGACCAGGTCGACCTGTTCCCCGGGCGCCGAGGGGCGGGGCGCATCTTTGCCAACCAGGTGCGCCTTTCGGGCATGGTCCCGCAGGCCTGCGCGCTGTTCGGCCCGTCGGCCGCCGGCGGCGCCTACATCCCGAGCTTCTGCGACCTCGTGGTCATGGTCGAGGGCAACGCGTCGATGTACCTCGGGTCGCCCCGGATGGCCGAGATGGTGATCGGTGAGGTGGCCACGCTCGAGGAGATGGGCGGCGCTCGCATGCATGCCACGGTGTCGGGCTGCGGCGACAACCTGGCTGTCGACGACGCCGATGCCATCGCCCAGGTGCGGCGGTGGCTCAGCTACCTGCCGCAGCGTTGGAGCGAGCTCGCCCCCGACGCCGCCCCGTGCCCCCCGGTACGGCCCCTGCTGCCCTCGGTCGTGCCGGTCGAGGAGCGGCGGGCCTATGACATGCACCGAGTGATCGAGGGGATCATCGACGACGGTTCGTGGTTCGAGGTGAAGCCGCTGTTCGCTCGTGAGCTGATCATCGGCCTTGCCCGCCTGGACGGCCGTTCGATCGGTGTGGTGGCCAACAACCCGATGCAGAAGGGAGGCGTGCTGTTCGGCGACTCGGCCGACAAGGCGGCGCGCTTCATCTGGCTCTGCGACGCGTTCAACGTTCCCTTGGTGTTCCTGGCCGACGTGCCCGGCTTCATGGTCGGCACCCAGGTCGAGCGCCAGGGCATCATCCGCCACGGAGCCAAAATGATCACGGCGGTCACCGAGGCCACGGTGCCGAAGATCTCTGTGATCGTGCGCAAGGCCTACGGCGCCGGGCTGTACGCCATGTCGGGTCCGGCGTTCGACCCGGTGGCCACCCTGGCCCTCCCCACCGCCAAGATCGCCGTGATGGGCCCCGAACCCGCCGTCAACGCCGTCTATGCCAATCGCATCGAGGCCATCGACGACCCCGACGAGCGGGCCGCGTTCGTGGCCGATCGCCGGAGCGAGTACGAAGCAGACGTCGATCTGCTCCGCCTGGCGTCCGAGCTCGTGATCGACGCGATCGTGGCGTTCGAGGAGCTCCGCGGCGAGCTGATCACGCGGCTGGCTGGTTGCGATCCACTGCGCCGCGACGACGTCGTCAAGCGGCACGGGGTGCCCCCGGTCTGATGCCCTGGTGCGACGACTGTTCGAAGTTCTGGAGCCCGGCGTCGATGCGGGCCGACGGCGCCTGTCCGACCTGCGGAAAGGTGCTCGCCTCGCCCCCGATACCCCATGAGCCAGACGATCAGCCCGGCCCAGAGGCGGACAGCCCAAAGGTGGTGACCGGCAGCACCGTCGACGTGCGCGAGCTCGCAGGCGAGTCCGGGCGGGCGCCCTGGCACTTCAAGGTCCTGGTCGGCCTGGTGGTGATCTACCTGGGATGGCGGGTCCTGCAGCTCGCGACCTGGTTCTTCTGAAGCCGCGCCAGTGGTGTTCACCCCCGCAACAGGAACACGCCATCCTTGTCACTGATCGACGGGAGCAGGGAGCCCACCGATGACCCGTTGTTGACCACGGGATCCTGCACGCCTCGGAAGTGGTGGTAGGGGCCACCGGGCAGCGGGATGTTTGCTTGGCGAAAGGCGCTGTCGCTCAGCACGACGATGCCATTGGTGAACTCACGGGTGATGATGCCCGCGGTGCCCTGGCGCACCTGGACGTTGTCGAGCCAGTAGGTGCCGATCTCGCCCGCCAGTTGGAACGTCAGCGCTGGTGCCGTTGATCCCGTGGCGAAGGTGGGGACGTTCAGGAAGTAGCGGCGCCACTGCGGGCTGAAGATCACGTCCATCGTGCCGTTCGACGAGCCGTCGAGGAGGATGCGCACGGTGTGGATCTGGTTCCCTCGGGCATCACTGGCCTTAGCCCAGAAGCTCACCGTGTACTCCTGATCGGCGGCCACCGGCCCGCCGAGGACGTACCTGAGCCTGATGTCGCCGATGGTCGGAGAGGCGGGCAGCGTGGTGACGTCGACCTTCATGGAGGCTTTGCCGTTGCCGGCGGTGGTGAGGTCCTGGGTGAAGGTGGCGTTGGCCGGAGCCTTCTCGCCGAGCGTCCAACCCGTGAGGCTGGTCTCGACGTCGGGATTGGTCACGAGCCTGGGTCCGGTGTAGCGGCTCTGGCGCACCGGGGGCCCCAGGGGGCTGCCGAGGTACCCGGGCCGCAGACCGGTTGTGGCCGTGTTCACGGTGGCCTGTTCGTCGAGCGGGACGGGGTGATCGAACCAGGACTCGTCGTTGTACGCCGACGCCGCGTCCTGCAGCGCCGCGCTGGCCATGCCGAAGCGGAAGTTCCCGTTGCGGCAGTTGCCCAGCGGCGGCGGGATGCAGCCGGTTGGGTTCTGGGGGCTGATCGAGGGATAGATCGGCGAGATGTCCTTGGTGAACGCGTAGCTGAGGCCGTTCGGGAACTGATGGGCGAACAACCCGAGGTTCGAGTAGCCGATCGATCCGTCCTGGTAGTTGTCCCACCAGGGGTAGCTCTCCATCTCGACCCCGCGGCCAGGCTTGTTGGTGTTCTGCCGCTGATCGCTGATGACCAGCTTGGGGGTGGTGGTGCCGGGGGTGTCGTAGGCCGACAGCGCCGTGCGGAGGTTGTCGAGGAACTCCTGGTACCCGAGGGCCCAGCTCGACATCTGCAGAGGCGTGCCGATCGCCGTCGTGCAGTAGTCGATGACCCCATCGGCATTGCAGTCGAGGTTCTGGAGGGTGCCGTTCTGGTTGTAGGGGAGGGGCTTGGGGAGCGTCGAGTCGAACTCGTAGCCGTCGAGGGGGGGTGCCCCTGGGGCGGGCACGAAGTCGTTGGCAAACCTCGCCAGGAGCCAGTCGATGGCCCGCTGTCCGGTTGCCGGGTTGACCGGTGCGACCGATGAGTGGTTGAGGATCGGCTCGAGCGTCTTGTCACTCGTGTAGAGCGCGGCGAGGTACGGGGCCGTGGTGAAGGGGGTCCCGAGGCCATAGCTCTTGCGGCGCACCGTCACGGTGCGGGCATCGACCACACCCGTGATCGTCAGGTACTCGTACTGGCCGAACAGGTCGCCGCTGGAGGGGGCGAAGAGCAGGGCACCGTCACCGGCGTGCACGACGCTGCTGTCGAGCACCGTGAGGGTCGTGGCCGTCGCCGAGGGCGTCGCCGTCAGGGTGGTGCGGTTCATCAAGGTGAAGTACCCGGGCCACATGCCCGGCGTCTGGCTCGGGTCGAAGGTGAGCTCGAACGCGTAGTTCAGGACGACCTTGTCCGGATACAGCCGCTTCAGCTGAGCGGCGTTCGCCCGCTGGCAGGTGCCCCGAGTCCCCTCGACCATGAAGCCCTGGTACTGGTCGAGCCCGGTCGTGACCATCTTGGCCATGAAGGTGGCGTCGCTCATCCCGCACGTCTTCATGGTCGGCATGTTGCTGAAGGTGCGGTAGCTGATCGACATCGGAGCCGGCCAGCTGTATCCGGGGGGGAGGGTGGCAGCCGCCTTCGGACCCGCAGGGGTCGCCGAGGACGAGCCCCCAGAGAGCGTTGCCCCGGCTACGAGGGCGATCGTGAGAGCGACGCCGGAAACGCCAGCTCGCCGAGTGGGACACCACGTTTTCCTCATCGGAGGTTGATAACGCCGCAATCAACCCGCAGGGAACGGGCACCCGAGAAACTCCCGATGAACGATTGAAGAAGTGCTCAGACGGTCACGCCTGTGGTCCGAATCGGATGGGCAGCATCTCGGGTCCCCAGATCCCGTTCGACTGCGGCTTCCAGGTGATGGCCCCGTCGACGGCGAGGTCAGGGAGGCGCTGGGCCAGGATGGGCAAGGCCTCCTGAAGCTCGGCGCGGGCCAGGGATGCCCCGAGGCAGTAGTGGATCCCGCTGCCGAACGTCATCTGCACGCTGCCGCCCTCACGGGTGATGTCGAAGCGCTGGGGGTCGTCGAAGGCCGCAGGATCGTTGTTGGCGGCCACGAAGCTCGGCGAGATGAAGGTGCCGGCGGGGAAGAGCACATCGTTGAACTCGATGTCCTCGCTGGCGAAGCGCCCGGTGCCGCGGATGGCGCCGAGGACCCGCATCGACTCCTCGACGGCACGGTTGGCCAGCTCGGGCCGGTCGGCCAGCAGCTGCCACTGCTCGGGGTAGCTGGTGAAGAGCGCCACGGTGCAGGCGAGTTGGTTGCGGGTGGTGTCCGTGCCACCGATGATGACGGCCTGAACGAGGCTGACCAGCTCCTGGTGCGAGAGACGATCGCCTTCCTCCTCGGCGGAGATCAGCGCGGTGAGCAGGTCGTCGGCCGGATCGTGGCGGCGTCGCTCGATGAGCTCGGACACGTACGCGTCGAGCTCCGCGGAGGCGGCCGCTATGACAGGGAGGTCGTCGAGCACCGTGCCGTTGAAGATGCGCAGCAGGTCGGCGGCCCACCGTGAAAAGAGGCGCCAGTCCTCGGCAGGCGCGCCGAGCAGCTCGCACATGATCGGGATCGGGTAGGGCTCGCACACGGCGGCCACCAGCTCGCACCGACCGAGCGGTGTGATGGGGTCGAGCAGCGACGAGATCGTGTCCCGGATGAAGGGCCGTAGGCGGTCCGTCGCCCTCGGGGTGAATGCGGGGGCGACGAGGCGGCGGAGGCGGGCGTGGACGTCGCCCTCGGCCGACAGGATCGAGGTGTTGCGGCTCTGGAAGTACTCGTTGTCGGCGATGCCGAGGAGCTCGGGGAGCTTGGACACAGCGCTGTGGAACCGACGGTCGCGAAGCAGCGCCACCACATCGGCGTAGCGGGTGAGGCCGTATCCCATCGGCGTGCGGATGAGCCAGCTCCGCTCACCGAGGTCGCTCAGCAGCGACGCCATCGCTTCACGGCTGTCGAGGGCGGTGAAGTCGAGCTCAGGGAGGTCCAGGTCGTTCACGAGGGTCGTCATCGACGCGGCACCGTACTGTGGCTGCTAGAACCCGGTTCGTCATGAGCGCGACAGCAGCGACCGGTTCGGTCCTGCTGCGTTCGTGGCGCTCGGTCGTCGGCCTGATGCCCAAGCGGGCCGATTACGCCGGTCTACGCACGTCGTGGCGCGTTGATCTCGTGGCCGGGCTCACGGTTGGCGTCGTGGCCCTTCCGCTCGCGCTGGCGTTCGGCATCACGACCGGTCTCGGCGCGCAGGCGGGCTTGATCACCGCCATCGTCGCCGGCCTCGTCGCAGCATTGTTCGGGGGCTCGAGCGTGCAGGTGTCCGGGCCCACGGGGGCCATGACCGTGGTGCTCGTGCCGATCGTGGCCCGCTACGGCCGAGACGCTGTGTTCGTCGTCGGTCTCATGGCCGGCGTGCTGGTGGTTGCCGCGGGGATAGGCCGCCTCGGCCGGTACCTCAGCTACATCCCCTGGCCGGTCATCGAGGGGTTCACCGTCGGCATCGCGGTGATCATCTTCCTCCAGCAGGTGCCGGCGGCGCTCGGGGTGCCGAAGCCCGCTGGCGACAACACCGCGGTGGTGGCGGCCCGTGCCGTCGGCGACGCGTTCACCGACGCCCAGCCGGCCGCGCTCGCCACGGTCTTGCTCGTCGTGGCGGTGATGGTCGTCGGGCCGCGCCTGCGCCGCTCGCTTCCTTCGTCGCTGATCGCCGTCGTGGTGGCCACGGTGGTGGCCGAGGTGCTGTCGGCCGACATCTCGCGCATCGGCACGCTCCCGTCATCGCTGCCGTCGCCCTCGCTCCCGTCCACGTCGTTCAGCCAGGTGCGCGATCTGCTGTCGGCGGCGTTCTCGGTGGCGCTGCTGGCCGCGATCGAGAGCCTCCTGTCGGCCAAGGTGGCTGACGGGATGAGCGGGCACGGCCGCCACGACCCTGATCGCGAGCTGTTCGGGCAGGGGTTGGCCAACCTGGTCACGCCGTTGTTCGGGGGGATTCCCGCCACCGGGGCGATCGCTCGCACCGCAGTCAACGTCCGTGCTGGGGCGCGCACGAGGGTGGCGGCAATGACCCACTCGATCGTGCTCGTGCTGGTGGTCCTGCTCGCCGGCGGCCTGGTGTCAAAGATCCCCTTGGCTGCCCTGGCTGGCGTCCTCATGGTGACGGCGTTTCGCATGGTCGATCTCGGCAACGTCCGCCTGGTGCTCCACTCGACTCGGTCGGACGCCGCGGTGCTCGTGCTCACCGCGACCGCGACGGTGGTCTTCGACTTGATCGTGGCCGTCGAGATCGGCATCGCAGTAGCCGCGCTGCTGGCGCTGCGCAACGTCGCCCGCACGAGCGGCGCCGAGCAGGAAGGCGCACTCTTGGAGCTGAGCGACGACGGCGAGGCCGACGCCGACGGTGCCGCGGCACTGCGCCACGAGCACGTGCTGGTCTACCGCCTCGAGGGAGCGCTGTTCTTCGGCGTCGCCGAGCGGTTCTTGAACGAGCTGACCGCGGTCGGCGATGTGCGGGTCGTCGTGCTTCGGCTGTCACGGATCTCTGTACTTGATGCCACCGGGGCCCAGGCCCTCGGCGAGATCGTGCACGAGCTCGAGGGGCGAAAGATCACCGTGCTGCTGCAGGGCGTGCGCCCCGGGCATCAGCGGATCTTGGCAGGGGTGGGTGCCCTGGACGGGCTGGCGCACGAGCGCCACCTGTTCGAGGGCTTGAGCGAAGCGCTCGACCACGCCGACCGCCACGTCACCCGCAGGTCTCACCTCGTCCAACCACCGGTGGAGTGAGCGATCCTCGACCGGCGTCCGGTTGCTTCTGGGGCTGGGTTGCCCTCGGGGCGACGTTGCCCTGGGGACGGGGCTGTCGCTGAGTGTTGGGTTGTCTCTGGGCGTTGGGCTGTCTCTGGGCGGGGTTGCCCCTGGGCGTTGGGTTGCCCGTGGTCGTTGGGTCGATTGGCAGCGCTGGGCGACGCCGATCGACCCAACGCAGCGCTCGATTGACGCTGCGGAGCACCGGGAGCGGCTCGACTAAGGTGCCGTCCAGTCACGGGCTGTGGCGCAGTTTGGTTAGCGCGCTTGACTGGGGGTCAAGAGGTCGCAGGTTCGAATCCTGTCAGCCCGACCGAGAAAGCCCTGCTAGGCGGAGTAATCCACAGCAAGGCAGGGCTTCCGAAAAGGCCTCGTGGTCACACTGTGGTCACAGAAATTCTCCCGAGGGCGTGACCATGGCGTGACCACATGGGCGCGGGCGGTCCGCCCTCGGCCACGATGAGAGCGTGCCCTTGCCCGAGCGGCTCACCGGCGCCGTGACCGATGACGTGGTCGATTGGCAACACCCGTGGTGGTGGGCCGTGGCCGCGTGCCGAGGCCAGGAGGCCGCGTGGTTCTGTCCCGAGCGAGGCCAGTCGGTGGCCACCGAGCGGGCGCGGGTCATCTGTGCCCGGTGTCCGGCGGCCGACGAGTGCTTGGCGTTCGCCTTGACGGCCGAGCCGGTCGTGGTCGGTGTTTGGGGCGGCACGACCTTCCAAGAGCGGGCCGAGATTCGCCGGGCTTACAGATCACCAACGCGTGATGCGGTGCTGTAATGCCCTCCGAGCTTTGCGTGCCACCGATGCCCCCCCGGGCGGTTTGCCGACCGCTTCGGGGCGGCTAGAGGCCCTGGCGGCCTGTGGCCTTGGTGGGCGTCGGTGCTCAGAGGCCGTGAGCGTCGAGCCACGCGGGAAGGTCATGCCACATCACGACGGTGCCCCCGGCCTCGGCGTGCGCGATCCCTTGGGCGCCGTCGTTCGTGACGAAGGTGGCGGCGCGGCTCATGGCGGCCCGACCGATGGCTGAGTCCAGCGTGTGATCCTTGGAGGCCTTCGCCCCGGCGGCCACTTGGGCCGTGTTGAGGGAGGCGATGCCCGAGCCATCAGAGAAGGCGTCGGACCCAAAGAACGACCTTCCGAAGAAGGCGTCCGCGCCACCGCCGGGCTTGTAGCCGACCGCCGCCATGGTGGCGAGCAACTTGGCCCGCCTTGCCTCGCTCTTGGTGTCCTCTAGCTCGCTTCGCGCCATGGACGACGCCATCACCTCTAGGTGGCCTCGGCGGCTTGCCTCGGCCACGCGTGCCGTCATGGCCTCATCGTCGGTGAGGCGGTTCCATGCGCTCGTGTCCAGTTCAAGGCACTCCACGGTGACCGACGCTACGGGCGCCGTCGTGCAATTCCCGCGGATAGTTCAACCAAGACGCATCGCCCCCTCCGCTCGGTCGGCGGTGATTCGGCGGCAATGGGCGGCATCGCAAGGTGCTTGGGCCAGGCGGTCCGGCTCCTTGGTGTTGACGACGACGATGGCGCGTGATCACCGAGAGGTGAGATCGTTGACGCGTGCTACTGGCGGGGGGCCACCCGACACCCGACGAGATCAATCGTTGCATCCGCGAAATCGGTGATCCCGTCGCTTGTGCGAGCAGGCCCTGGCCGAGCTGGCCATGGCTCGATACGACCATCGCCGTGCTGGCGGTCGTGGTCTTGGTCGTGTGCGTGGCGGGCGCCCTGTACAGCGCCTTTGACAACCACCGCAAGAAGCGCCGGACGCAGATTGGCCGCGCTCGCTAGCTCGGCGGCACCACCCCCGGCCCTGTCCGGAGTCAGAGACGCGTTGCCAGGTCGAAGGGTCATCGTCCGGGGTCACTTCAAAAAAACGGGCGGAGCGCTAGGAAGCGATGACCTCGATCCCTCGACCATCAAGCTCGGTGAAGCGGCCACGCATGATGGCGAGCGTTTCGTCCATGTCCACGTCCGGAGTGTTCCACTGGAGGTGGAGGTAACCGGTGGTGATCGCGTCAACCTGATAGCGAGCCCGGTGGAGCGAGTGTCCGGCGGCGACGGCGGCGTCGCGCACACGTGCAACGTCATCGGCGGGAGCGAGGAACGGCCGGACGGTGTGGGGCTGCCACACGAGCACGTCCGGGTTGTCAGGGTCGATCTCCCCTAGCCATAGGTGGTGCACTACAACATTGCGGTCCCTCGTGCTCGTGGTGGCAGCCGTAAGCGCGGTGTCCCATGCGTTCGCCCAGCCCTCGGGCGCGTTCGGTATCAACGCTTGCTTGAGCATGTCCCGACACTGACGTAGGCAACTGCCGACCGAGGCAGGTTGCACAAACATGGCCGGTGTCGGAGCAACGAGCATGACGAAGAGCTTTCTGACGCTGTGCTCTAGGACAACGCCCGCACGAACCACCCGCCCGATCCTCAGCGACAGTTCGTCGGCCTGAGCCTGTACCTGCTCATCGCTGGGCACCCCACGCCTCCTATGGCTCAAGTCCGGACGGTGCATCAGCCAAGGCCGGTCACTGGCGCGTGTTCTACCGCGACCGCCGGTCTGACGTCCGATTCATTGGCGCCCGGTGGTGCGCCCTCTTGCCCGCGGCGTGGTCGCCTTCATGGCGCGATCGAAGGCCTGGCGCGCTCCGGCTTGGCGTGCTTGCTCGCGCATGAGCCAGGCCCGCACCTCGTCGGCGCGTCGAAGCGTGGACGGCCCGGCCTGGCGGCGCAGGTCGCGGCGTGGCTCAACGTTGGCCGGTGCGTGGCCGCCTACGGTCAACACCGCGCCTTGGCGGTAGGGACTGCCGTGGGTTTGGTTGACTCGTTTGGTTGAGAGTGTTCAGGCCGCCGGGGTGGCGGTGTAGAGGGTTTCGAACTCGATCTGAACCGGCCGGTCTCTTGCATCAGGTCCGGGTGGGTGTGGGGGTGTGCTGATCGGTCCTCGGGCGAGCGTAGTAAG
>JBBRTJ010000059.1:0-23630 GCA_038244535.1 Acidimicrobiales bacterium
CAGGACCGTTCGTCTGCGCCACCCATCCAACCCGCACGAGCTCCGGGGTGGGCCTCAGGCATCGGGTGGTGGATGGAACTGGCGAGTGTGAGTGCGGTTGGGGCCTCGAGGCTCGCCACTTCGCCCAGCGGTGGTGGCAGGGGGCCATTGCTGCGCCAGGGGGAGGGAACTGGCGAGTGTGAGTGCAGGCATTGCCATGTGGCTCGCCACCTCGCCCGGTTCTTGGTGCGTCTAGACCTGGCCCAACTGGGTCAGCAGAGTGAGCTGGTCGTAGTACACGTCGTACTCGGTGACGCGGCCTTCGTCGTCGAAGAGCATCACGATCGAGAACGGCATCGAGACCGACCGCCCCGTGGCGGCCAAGGGACCAAACGGCCCGGTGTGCGTCCCGGCGTACACCCCCTGGACGACTGCCCCATTGCTCGACGCAACGGTTGCGACCACCCCAGCCGTGGAATCGGGACATGCGATCACCCACGACTCGATCCAGCCCTGGACGTCGGACCGTTCGGTGATCACCAGCCCCCGTGGCATGTCCTTCACGGTCGCGCCGTGGGCGAAGTAGTTCATGGTGGTGTCGAAGTCGCGCTTCTCCCATGCATCGAAGAGTGCGACCGCCTTGGCCCCGCAATCAGTCATGTACGTCCCCCCCTGTCTGTGCAGGCACACCTCGGGACATCTATGTGCTCGAACGGCGAGCACCGCGACGAGGCGTGCACTCCAATCGGGTCAGCATCCGCCTTCGTCCAGCTGAAGTCAACCGACTCGTGCCGCATCGGCGGAGGCCACGCACGTCGGAACACCGGCTTCGGCTCAGCGTCAGCATCGGGGTCGTGTGATGGTGGTGCGCGAGGCTCGTGCGATGGATGGTGAGCGTCGTGAGACAGAGCGTCTCGAAACCAGTCGCCTCGTGCTCGTGCCGATTTCCCTGGTCCATTCGTCGGGGATGTTCGCGCTGTGGTCCAACGCTGAGGTGTGCCGGTACTCCGGTCCGATCCGCGACTACGACGGGCTTCCGATCGCTTCACCGGTGAGGGACGCTGCGCAGAGCGACCGCATCATCGACTTCTGGATGCGGGCCCGCCTCGACGGGTGGGGAGTGAGATGGGCGATGTGCGATCGGGAGTCGGGCGCGTTCGTCGGGGCCACTGGCTTCAACTCACTCGGCCCGCTCGCCGAATACGCGTATCACCTCCTGCCCGAGCACTGGCACAAGGGGTTGATGTCAGAGGCCACCGAGGCCGTGTTCGAGTGGGCGCGCAACGCGGGCTGCACCGAGGTGGAGGCCTTCATCGATCCGGGCAACATCAACTCGATCGCGTTCGCGGAGCGCAACGGCTTCAAGCTGACCGGGGAGATCACGGATCAGGCCGAGCGGTTCGTGAGGTCATTGGTCGACCGCGGCTGACGGCGGCCGAACCACGGCCTTTGATCGTCGCGCCGAGTGCGCGCCTTCGAGACCGAAGAGGTGGTGACGTGATGGCGATCGGCCAGACTCGTGCCTCGTGATCGACCGGTTCGTCGTGGCCCGCAACCCGGACCCGGACTCGACGTTGCCGTACCTGCTCCGGCTGCCGCTCGGCGACGGGATCGTGTTGCGGGCCCGGCAGCCGTGGCCCCGGACCGCCAAGGTGTACTGCCATCGCGCCGACGACGACTGGCCGGTCGAGCCTGACATCGTCGACGATGCCGGTGTGCTGCTGTGTGAGCGGCATGGGGTTGCCGTCGAGCTGGTGTTGGACCGTGGCCGCGAGAACCGCAGCCAGTTCGTGTTCACCCGTCTGGCCAACGGCCGTGAGGCCATCTTCTGGCAGACGGCCAAGACGAACCAGGCGTCGCGCCCCGGGGTGCGGGTGCCGGGACGGAGGGCCAGTTCGCTCACCGACTTCGAGATCTGCGTCGACACCCGCGAGCGCTACGGGTTCACCTTCAAGAACAAGCCCGTCACCATCACCAAGCGGGCTCTTCCGGTCGGCGACTACGGCGTGTTCTGGCATGGCGCGCTGGTGGCCACTGTCGAGCGCAAGTCGCTGGCCGATCTCACCCATGGTGTGAGTGACGGGTCGTTCCCGTTCCAGCTGGCGGCGCTGTCGTCGATGCCCCTGGCCGCGGTGGTGCTCGATGCCCGGTGGTCGGCGGTCATGAAGCTCGAAGCTGGGCGCGGCGGCTGGTTGGCCGAGCAGCTCGCTCGCCTCCAGGTACGCCATCCCAACGTGTCGTTCGCCTGGTGTGACACCCGGGCCTTGGCCGAGGACTGGACGTTCCGATTCCTCGGGGCGGCTCTGGCTCAGCGCCTCGACCAACCCGACGATCCGACCGCGCCCCGCCCCGATCGGGATCAGGGAACTCTTTAGCGTCCGGATCCTCGCTCGGTTCTGGGCGCGGTGGGTCGCACCGGTGCGTCTCAGCGTGCCGAGGACGGACGCCGCGGGGTGTCGGCGAGCAGCTCGGCGCTCGTTCGCCACCCACCCGCGATCAGCGGGCTTCGACGTCGGTGCGGTGGTGCTCGACCTCGTGGAGGACCTGCTGGCCCATCCAGAGCAAGGTGCGGGTCTGCGCCGTCGGGTAGGCGTAGACGCACGTGCGACGAAGGGCATCGTCGTCGATCTGGTCGAACGTGCGGGTGAACAACCCGGCGGCCATGTCGAGCTCGGCCGCCACGACGGGCACGGTGTCGGCGCGGTAGAGACCGAAGTCGACGCGCTGGTCTCGGTACAGCGGCTTGAACTCGGGGTCGTCCTCGGCGAGGCCGATCACGAAGCGGTCGCGCACGTGCAGCAGCACGTCGCGCACGTGGGCGGCGTACTCGAGGCGCGACCAGCGCTCGGGCTCGGCGCGCACCGTCGCTTGGTCGGGCGCGGCCCTCACCAGCGCCGAAATGGCACTGGCGCCGGCGGTGATGCGGGGGCTGATCTCGCGGCGCCCAACGGCGGCCCAGACGAACCCGCACACCGGACAGGACTCGGCGGTCGCGTCGCTCATCGCGCTGACGCTACGCCGCTACCCCTTGCCGAACTGATGCCGAACTGATGCCGAACTGATGCCGATCTGCGCCCGAAGCGGTCGCCGATTGTCCGGCGCTCGATCGGCAGTGGCCGATCGGGGCGGTCAGGGGCGGTCAGGGGCGGTCAGGAGCGGTCAGGAGCGGTCAGGAGCGGTCAGGGGTGGTCAGGAGCGGTCAGGAGCGCGAGGCCAGCTCGGCGTGGCAGGCGCGGAGGCGGCGGCCCGTGTCGCGCTCTTCGGCGATGTACCGGCCGAGCAACTGCCCGGTCTGAGGGTCGATGGTGTGGTCAGCGAACATCGAGTCGAAGATGTCGGGCTTTCCGTCGGCCACCAAGCGGTGCAGCCCGAGAGCCTCGATCTTGTCGAGGTCGCTGCGTTCGGAGCGCACGATGGCCAGCCGGTCGGCCTGCTTGGGATCGTCCTTTGGCAAGACGGTGTACCCGAGCTCGTTGATCCGCTTCGCGAAGGCCATGCCGTGCTCGCCTTCGCGGGCCGCCACCGTGCGGAGGACGGCGTCGACGTCGGGATCGGTCGTGCGCTCGATCCACTCGGTCAGGTATGCGTGGGCATGGCTCTCGCCGACGGCGATGGCGTTGAGCAACCCCAGGTAGCTCGGCTTGTCGGACATGTCCGCTCCTCCCCATGGCGCAGGCGTTTCTGCACGCTCCCACCCCGTGCGCGCCCTCGGCAACTCCGAACGAGTCCGCCCCGCGCCACGCTCGCTGGGGGCGGTGGGTCGGTTCTGGTGCGTTCAGACGCGTTGGTGCGAACCGTCACGCCCCGAAGGTTTGCCGGGGCTCGGTGCCCGCGGTCGGTGCGGGGCGATCCGGGCGTCGGCCCCTTGGGCTGATCCCGAACCCGTTCGTGCTGCTGAACCTCGCCGACCATCTCACCAGGTGACCGGCAGCTGCTCGAGGCTGCGCCCCAGCAGCACTCCGGACCACCGGAGGTCCCTGGTATCGGCGGCAAGTGTGAGCGATGGCCGCCGGCGGGCGAGCGCGGCGAGAGCAACCTGGGCTTCGAGGCGCGCCAGCGGGGCACCGATGCAGTGGTGCAACCCGTAGCCGAACCCGAGGTGGCGGTGGCTGTCCGATCGTTGCAACTGCAACGAATCGGGCTCGGCGAACACCAGCGGATCTCGGTTGGCGCCTGCGATGCCGAGGAAGACCGTCTGCCCCGCTTCGAGGCGGTGGCCCGAGCGCTCGTGGTCGACACCGACGATGCGCACCATCAGCTTCGACGGCCCGTCGTAGCGATGCAGCTCCTCGATCGCGAGGCCGATCAGGTCGGGGTGCTCGCGTAGCCACGCCCACTGGTCGGGGTGCATCACCAGCGCCAGCGTGGCGTTGCCGATCAGGTTCGTCGTCGTTTCGTGGCCACCGAACAGCAGCAGCGTGCAGGCACCGACGAGCTCGTCGGTGGTCAGACCATCGCCTTGGTCGCGCGACGCGATCAGGGCCGACACGAGGTTGTCCGCCGGCTCGGTCTCGTAGCGCCGGATCAGCCACGTGAAGTACTCGGCGAACTGCGCCGTCCCGGCCGCCGCCATCTCGGCCTGATCGGGCCGGTTGGACGCACCGAACACGATGGCCCCGAGCTGGGCGCTCCACGTCTTGAAGCGGTCACGATCGGCGGGAGGCACGCCGAGGAGCTCGGCGATGACGATGGCCGGCAGTGGGAACGCCAGTTGGCGCACGAGGTCGACGGTTCGGTCCGGATCGTCGCTGGCTGCGTGCTCGGCGTCATCGAGCAGGCTCTCGGTGATGGCGGAGATGCGCGGCCGGAGCCGTTCGACGACTCTTGGGGTGAATGCTCGCCGCACGGGCTCGCGAAGGCGCTCGTGGTCGGGTGGATCGTGGAAGACCATCCACCCCCGCAGCAGCGCGAACGTTGGGCCGAGCAACGCCTGGCGCGTCGGATCGAGCCTGCGCTCGAGCGGTGTCAGGCGATCAGAGGACAAGCGGGTGTCACGGAACGCCGAGTGGACCTCGGCGTGCGTCGACAGGATCCACGCTCGGTGTTCCGGGCTCCACGTGACTGGGTCGTGCTCGCGCAACCGGCGATACACCTCGTAGGGCTCGGCGACGGCGAGCGGGTCGAGAAGGTCGGTGACGAGTCGTTCGTCTCCCGTCGCTGCTGACACCGCGCTCTTCTAGCACTGCGTCATCACCCGGTCGGTGGGGCCTCAGTACGCTGAGCCCGACACCACGAGCTCCCCCCAACGATGCGGGGAGAACCGAGGACACCATGGACGCCAGCACGACTGCCACGTCCGGCTCAACCGACGGTCGCCGCGCGGGGACCGACCGACTGCGGCTGCCCGACGGCACGTTCGCGATCCTGACGGAACGCCACGGTGAGAGCGCGGCGCGGGTGCTGCTCGACCGCTTCGGGTCGGCCTTCCCGACGGGTTACCGCGAGACGATGCGGGCCGAGGTGGCCGTCGGCGACATCGAGCGGGTCGAGGCGCTCGTCGACGACCGGCCCGACACCGAGCTGTACCGGCCGCCGGGGCGCCCGCCCAACGAGATCCGTTGGAAGGTGTATCGGCGCGGGCAGCCCATCCCGCTGTCGCGGCTGGTACCCCTCTTCGAGCACCTCGGCCTGCAGGTCGTCGACGAACGGCCGACCGAGGTGCGTCCCGCCGGCGGGTCATCGGTGTGGATCCACGACCTCGGGCTGCAGGCTCCGGTCGCGCTCACCAACGGGCGGCTCCTCGACGAGCTGCGGGCCACGTTCGCCGATCTGTGGGCAGGACGCATCGAGGACGACGGCTGCAACCGGCTGGTGCTGCTGGCCGGGTTGACCCGCCGTGAAGTGGCGGTGGTGCGCACCTACGTGCGCTACCTGCCTCAGACGAGCTCGCCGTTCAGCATCGCCTACGTCGAGAACGTGCTCGTCGCCAACCCGACGATTGCGGCGGGCCTGGTCGAGCTGTTCGCCGAGCGCCTCGATCCGGACCGGCCGCGGCTCGGGACGGCGCCGGTCGCCACGGTGGCCGAGGCCGCGATCCTCGAGCAGCTCGACGAGGTCGGCAGCCTCGACGAGGACAAGATCCTGAGGTCGTTGCTCCGCCTCGTGGAGGCAACGACGCGGACCAACGCGTTCCAAATCGGCGCCGATGGCCTGGCGTCGCCGTGCATCGCCATCAAGCTCGACCCGGCCCTCGTGCCGGATCTTCCGCTGCCCCGGCCCATGTTCGAGATCTGGGTGTGCTCACCGAAGGTCGATGGCGTGCACCTGCGCGGTGGGCCCATCGCCCGGGGCGGCATCCGGTGGAGCGACCGCCGCGAGGACGTGCGCACCGAGGTGCTCGGGCTCATGAAGGCCCAGATGGTCAAGAACGCGGTGATCGTGCCGGTGGGCGCGAAGGGCGGCTTCGTGGTCAAGCAACGCGCCGCTGAGCCCGAGGCAGAACGACGCGACGTGGTGGCCTGCTACGAGGCCTTCATCGGCGCGCTGCTCGACGTCACCGACAACTTGGTGGGCGGCGCGGTGGTGCCGCCGCCAAGGGTGGTGCGGCTCGACGGCGACGACCCCTACCTCGTGGTGGCGGCCGACAAGGGCACGGCGACGTTCTCGGACAACGCCAACGCGATTGCCGTCGCCCGCGGCTTCTGGCTCGGCGACGCGTTCGCCTCCGGCGGTTCGCGTGGGTACGACCACAAGGTCATGGCGATCACGGCGCGCGGTGCCTGGGAGAGCGTGCGCCGGCACCTGCGAACGCTGGCGGTCGACGCTGACGCCGCGCCGCTCACCGTGGTGGGCATCGGCGACATGAGCGGTGATGTGTTCGGCAACGCGATGTTGCTGAGCGAGCACCTGCAGCTGGTGGCCGCCTTCGATCATCGACACGTGTTCCTCGACCCCCGTCCCAACGCGGCCGCCGGCTTCGCCGAGCGCCGCCGCCTCTTCCGGCTGCCCCGCAGCAGTTGGGACGACTACGACCGCACGTTGATCTCTCGCGGGGGCGGGGTCTGGCCCCGATCGGCCAAAGCCATCGAGGTGGCGCCCGAGGTCCGCGCCGCCCTTGGCATCGACGCCGAGGTGCTGACGCCAGCCGAGGTCATCTCGGCGATCTTGAAGGCGCCGGTCGACCTCCTCTGGAACGGCGGCATCGGCACCTACGTCAAGGCCGTGAGCGAGGCCAACCTCGCAGTCGGCGACCGGACGAACGATGCCGTGCGCGTCAACGGATCCCAGCTGCGGTGCAAGGTCGTCGGAGAGGGAGGCAACCTCGGCTTCACCCAGCGGGGGCGCATCGAAGCGGCACTGAACGGCGTGCTGCTGAACACCGATGCCATCGACAACTCCGCAGGGGTGGACTGCAGCGACCATGAGGTCAACATCAAGATCCTGCTCGGCGCGGCGGAGGCCGCGGGGCAGCTCAACCCCGACGAGCGCGACGCCCTCCTGGTGGCCATGACCGACGACGTCGCCGAGCTCGTGCTCGAGGACAACATCGATCAGAACCTCGCTCTGGCGGTGGCCCGCATGCAGGCGGCGCCCATGGTCGACGTCCACGCTCGAGAGATCCGCGCCCTGGTCGCCGAGGGGCTGATCGACCGCGACCTCGAGGCGCTGCCCACCGACAAGCAGTTCGTCGAACGGCAGGCCGCGGGCATCGGCCTGACCACCCCCGAGCTTGCCGTGCTGCTCGCCTACACCAAGACCACCGACATCGCCGAGCTCGTGCTCAGCGATGTGCCTGACGATCCCTACTTTCGGCCCGAACTCGTGGCGTACTTCCCTCCCGCGGTGCGCGAGCCGTTCGCCGGACTGATCGCGGGCCACCCGTTGCGGCGCCAGATCGTGGCGACTCGGGTCGTCAACGACCTCGTCAACCGGGCCGGTCTCAGCTTCGACTTCCGGATGACCGAGGAGATGGGGGCCACGGTGGCCGACACCGTGCGCGCTCACGTCGCCTCCCGTGATGCCTTCGCCGTGGTGCCGCACTGGCAGGCGGTCCAGAGCCTCACCGGCATCGACCCCAGGGTGCAGATCGAGCTGCTGCTGCGCCTCCGCTACCTCGTCGAAGGGGGCGTCACGTGGCTGCTTCGCCATCGGCATGCCCCGCTTGACATCGGGGCTGTGGTCGCCGCGTTCGGACCGGGAGCGGCCCTCCTGGCCGAAGGGATGGGCACCCTCCTGGCGCCCGCCGATCGAGCGACGGCGGTCGCTGACGAGGACCGGTTTCGCGTCGCGGGCGTGCCGGCCGAGCTGGCGCGCCGGGCGACCTTGTGGCCCGTGCTGCACGTCGCGTTCGACCTGGTCGAGATCGGGCAGGCACGGGGACGCACGCCGCTCGACGTCGCCGTCGTCTACTGGGCGCTCCTCGATCGCCTCGACCTCTGCTGGTTGCGCGACCGGATCGGGGCGCTGCCACATGCCGATCGGTGGCAGGCCCATGCGCAGGCTGCGCTGGCCGACGACCTGGAGGCCGAGCTGCGCGAGCTCACCGGTGACGTCCTGCGCAGCGGTGACCTGTTCAGCGAACCCGGGCCCCTGATGCAACGGTGGCTGACCGCCAACCAGCGCGGGGTCGAGCGCCTCGCGAGCGTCTACCGCGACATCCGCACGTCGGCCACGTTCAACCTCACCACGCTGACCGTGGCCCTGCGTCAGCTGCAGAACCTCAGCATCGGCGCAGCCCCGACGCCATGAACCATCAGGCGGCGGTGTGGCGGTACGTCGCTGGCCGCGGGAAGAGGTGACGGGTGGCGAACGGCGGCCGGAACGGCTTCCACGAGCCCTCGGGCAGGGCCAGGCGATCGGCGATGGCGAGCAGCACCGCTGGGTTCACGCCGAGCCCGCTGTGGCTGCCGCGAACCTCGATGCTCTGGCGCAGCGGGCCATCGTCCTCGAGACAGGTGTACCAGCGCACCACTCCGTCGGTGCGGGTGTAGATGGCCGTGGACGGCACGGTCAGCTTCGGCTTGTGATGCTCGGGGATGAGCATCTCGTCCAGCTCGCCGAAGCCCCCCTGCAACGAGTCCCAGAGGTTCGAGGCCGCGCTGCGGTCATCGACCTCCATGCGAAAGGGGCTGCCGAGGGTGATGACCTGACGGACCATCGCCGGGCGGCGGCGGGCCAGCGATCGGGCGTAGATGCCACCGAGGCTCCAGCCCACGATGCTGACGGGCCGCCCGTGCCGCTCGTGGAGCTCGACCAGGCGCTGCTCCATGCCGAGGAGCACCCGGTGGGTGGGGCCGAGGTTGCGGCCGAGCTGCCAACCGTGGGTCCAGTAGCCCTGGGAGCGCAGGAACCATCGCAGCGGCACCGTCGACTGATCGGACGCGGTGAACCCGGGGAGCACGAGCACCGGATGGCGGTCGCCCCGGCCGAGGAGCCGGAGCACGGGTGACGCCGCCACGAACGCCCCCATCTCGAACATGGCCCGGCTCTCCATCAACGTGAAGAGAGGCGAGGGGGGCCGAACCGGGCGACGGCCGTCGGTTGCACTCATTGGCACGGACTGTACCGAAGTGGGCCGGGAGGCCAACTTGTGCGGCCAAGGGGCGCCCACACCGCCTTCGCCGCACCAGCTCAGCGCTGGTGCGTCTCGGCCGCTCGATGGTCACTAGCCTGTCCCGGGGCACCGTCAGATGGTACGAACGGGTCGTGCAGGGCGACAGGAGCGAGTCGGTCCGGGGCGGTCGTGACCGTCGGTAGGTGGCGGCGTTCGCCGCTCCGGCTTCTCCGCACCCCGCGCCTGCTGGCCGCGGCCGCCCTCGTCGGTGCGATCCTCGGCGTCGTGGGGGCGTTGCCCCTGCTGTTCGTGCCGTCGGTGTCGAGCGGCGCGTTGGAGCGTCAGATCGCGCCCTTGTGCACCGGGACGAGCATCAACCCCAACGCCGCCGCCAACGGCGCGCGCGTCGACCGGTTGCCCGCGGCGGTGGCGTCGGTGCCGGGGTTCGGGACGCCCATCGTGTCGAGGGCGAGCACCGCCTCCCAGGCGGCATCGCTGCAACTGGGCGAGGCGAGCGCGCCGATCGGGATCGGGACCCGTCCCGGGTTCGAGGCCAACCTCGACGTCGTCGAGCGAGCCGATGCCGGTGACCTGTGGGTGCCCGACTCCGTCGCAACACGCCTTGCGGCTCATGCCGGTGACACCGTCGACTTGCATGCAGCTGGTGTCGGCGAAGCCGAGACCGTGGTGCCCGTTCGGATCCACGGCGTGTTCCGCGACCTGAGCGAGCAACGGCTCTCGGACTTCTGGTGCTCGCTGCAGACAGCCATCGCGCCGGTCGCCTACATCACCGACAACTTCCCGCCACTGTTCACCGTCACCGACGCCGAGACCTACGACCGGCTCATCCACGCGACCGGGCTGCGCACGAACATCACCCGCCTCGAGGTTCCCTTTGCCCCCGCCCCCACGACGCTCACCTCGGCCCGGCGCAGCGTCGCCGAGCTCCCAGCGCTCTATGAGGCGGTCAAGCGGGCCACCGAGCCGACGTTCGACGAGAGGAAGCTCAGCTTTGCACCGCCGGTGCTGCTCTCGTCGCGGCTGGGGTTCGTGACCAGTCGCTCGGCGGCCATCCGCGAATCGGTGGGGGTGTCGATCACCCCGATGGCGGTGGTGGCGATCGTGGCCGCGCTCGGCCTCGCGGTGGCGCTCGGTCGTTTCTGGCTCGATCGGCGGCGGGCCGAGGCGTTGTTGCTGTGGGTCCGGGGCGTGAGCCCGCTGGCGATCGGAGGGCAGGGCGCCGTCGAGCTGGCCCTCCCCGTGGTGGTCGGCGGTGCGCTCGGTTGGGGCGTGGCCCGGCTTGCCATCGCCGGCGTCGGTCCGAGCTCCTCGCTCGACCCGGGAACGCCGGCGGCGGCGGCGGTCATCGGCGGAGCCGTCGTCGTGGGCGGGCTCGTCGTCGCGGCGGCCAGTGCCGCGTGGGTGGCCCGCTCGCTTGGTGACGTCCGCCCCCGCCTCGCCCGCCGTCGAGTGCCGGTGTTGTGGGAGATCCCCGTGCTCCTGCTGGCGTGGTGGTCGTGGGATCGCCTGCGCCAGCACGGCCTTCCGCTCGTCGACGGCGACCGGGTCGGCACGATCGACCGTTGGGCGCTGGCCTTCCCGCTCCTGGCCATGATCGGCATCCTGGGACTGCTCGCTCGGGTCTTCGGGGTGGTGCTGCGCGTGGGCGACCGTGCCACCGGACGCCGTTCGCTCGCCGGCTGGTTGGCGGCGCGGCGGCTCGCCGCCGATCATCGGCCCGTGGCCCTGCTGTTCGGGCTCACCGCGCTCGCCGTCGCGTCGGTGGTGTTCGCGGCGGGGCTGGTGGCCAGTGCCGACGCCACCCTGCAGACCAAGGCGGCGGTGTTCCTGGGTGCTGACACCGTGGTGAAGCTGACCGATGCCACGCTGCCGCCGCCAGGCGGGCTGGCCGGCCGGGTGACGGCCGTCGGCCGCCGCGAGGACGTGCGCATCGGGGGGAAGCCGGCCGATCTGCTGGTCGTCGATCCGGCCACGTTTGCTTCGGGTTCGGTGTGGGACGACTCGTTCGCCGACGAGTCGCTCGGCACGCTGCTGCACCGGTTGGAGCAGGCGCCGGTCATGCCCGACGGTGCCGAGCCGGTGATCGTGGTGGGCTCGGGCCTACCGAGCGGCGCGCTCACGATCGCCAGCGACCCGACCCACCCTCGGCCGTTCCATCGGGTCGGCACGTCCCGGGTGTTCGCAGCCTTCGAGGGCACGAAGCCCTTGCTCGTGGCGCGCTCCGGGGCCTGGGCCACGGCTCCCGTGGCGACCGAGCGACTGCTCTGGACGACGGCCGACGAGGCCCACGTGAGGACGGCACTGCGGGCCTCGGGGGCGGTGCCGTTCTACGTCCTCACCAAGGACCGCGTGATCGACGGTTCGGGCTTCCTGCCGACGCTGTGGACCTTCGCCTTCTTCCAGGCCCTCGGCGCGGTGCTCGGGGCGCTCGCTCTCGGCGCCGTGCTGGTCTACGCCGAGGCCCGCCAGCGGGCTCGCACGGTGGCCTATTCGCTCAGCGGGCGCATGGGACTGCGGGCGCGGACCCACTGGGCCGCGTTGGTGGCCGAACTGGCCGCGCTCACGCTCGGCGCGGTGGTGGCGGGCGCCACGGTCGGGATCGTGGTGTCGCGATGGGTGGGTCAGTTCCTCGATGCCGCCCCTCGTCTGCCCCCGGGGCCTCTGGGACGGGTGCCGGTCGGCTCCGTCGCGATCGCCGTTCTGCTCGGCACCGTCCTGGTGATCGTGACGGCGTCGCTCGTCCAGCGGGCGGCGGGGCGGGCCGATGTGGCGGAGGTGCTCCGTGGCGACGTCTGAGCCCCTCGGCGGATCGCCGGCCTCGTCCGCGCCGCGGCTGCTCGCTGCTCGGCTGGTGGCGGTCGATCAGGTGTATCGGCTGCCCTCGGGCCGGGTCGTCGCGCTCGACGAGGTGTCGGCCGACCTGGTGCACGGCGCGGTGACGGTCGTCGCCGGGCCGTCCGGGTCCGGCAAGTCGACGCTGCTGCGGCTGGTGGCTCTGCTCGAGCACCCGACCGCGGGGCGGGTCGAGGTGGCGGGCACGGATGTGACCGCGTTGTCGGCGCGAGCGAGGCGCCGGCTCCGACGCCGCCTCATCGCCTACGTGTTCCAGCGCCCGCTCGACAACCTCGTCGAAGGTGCCGACGCCGCCGGTCAACTCCAGTTTGCGGCTCGTCTTCGGGGCGTGCCGCCGCCCGACCCCGAGGAGGCGCTGGGCGCACTCGGCCTCGCACACCGCTCCCACGCGTCGATCCGGACCTTGTCGGGCGGCGAGCAGCAGCGCCTCGCGTTCGCCGCCGCCCTGGCCAGCCGCCCCGCGCTCATCGTCGCCGACGAGCCCACCGCGCAGCTCGACCATGCCTCGGGCGCGCTCGTGATCGAGGCGCTGACCACGCTGCGCTCGTTGGGCGCCACCGTGGTCGTGTCGTCTCACGATCCCGCGGTCGCCGAAGTGGCCGACCACGTCGTGCGGCTGGCCTCCGGGCGAGTGGTGGATGAGGCCCGGCGATGAGAGTCGTGCTCGAGGCAACCGCCGTCACCAAGCGCTACGGCACGAACCCACCGGCCGTCGACGCCGTGTCGCTCGCCCTGGCCGAGGGTGATCTCGTCGCCCTGTCGGGCCCGTCGGGCTCAGGCAAGACCACGCTCGTGCACCTGCTCGCAGCGTTCGAGCAACCCGAGACGGGAGCGGTGCGCTGGGCCGGCCTCGACGGCAACGGGGGGCTCACGAGCACCCCGCCGACGTGGGCCCAGCTGTCGTTCGTACCCCAGGCACTGGGCCTGCTCCACGAGCTCACCGTGGCCGACAACGTCGGTCTCCCGGCCCGGCTCGCCATGGTCGGCGAGGCCGAACGCGACGCCCGCACGGCGGCGCTGTTGGAGGCGCTGGGCTTGGCTCACCTCGCGCGACGCCGTCCTGGTCAGTGCTCGCTCGGCGAGCAGCAGCGCGTGGCGGTGGCGCGGGCCTTGCACCGGCGGCCACTCGTGCTGCTGCTCGACGAGCCGACTGCCCCCCAGGACGCGGCATCGACGCAGCGGATCGACGACGTCGTCACCACGGCCGCGTTCCACGGCACGGCGTGCCTCGTGGCCACCCACGACCCGGCGATGGTCGCTGTCGCCCACCGCCGCTGGCACCTGATCGACGGCACGTTGGAAGAGGTCGATGGCGGGTAGGCCGGGAAGCCAACTTGTGCGGCCAGGGGGCACCCGCGCCGCCTTCGCCGCACAAGCTCACCGTCGGCTCCTCCCGAGGGCTCGCGCACCCCGGCGGTAGCCTCGCTGCATGGTCACTGCCTTCGTGCTCATCTCCAGCGAGCCGTCCCGGACGGCCGCACTCGCGGCCGAGCTGGCCGATGTCGAGGGCGTGGCCGAGGTGTACTCCGTGGCCGGCGACGTCGACCTCGTCGCCATCGTCCGGGTCCGCCAGCACGACGAGCTGGCCGAGGTCGTCACCGGCCGGATGGCGGCGCTCCAAGGCATCGTGAGCACCCGGACCATGGTGGCGTTTCGCAGCTACAGCCAGCACGACGTCGATGCCATGTGGTCGATCGGGCTCGCATGACCGTGCTCAGCGATCGGCCGGTCCGCCTGCGATTCGCTCCCTCACCGACCGGCTTCTTCCACGTCGGCAGCGCTCGCACCACGCTCTACAACTGGTGCGTTGCCCGCCAGATGGGCGGTACGTTCGTGCTGCGCATCGAGGACACCGATGCCGAGCGCAACAAGCCTGAGTGGACCGAGGGCATCTTGTCGGCCATGCGTTGGCTGGGCACCGAGTGGGACGAGGGGCCGTACTTCCAGAGCGAGCGCACGGCGCTCTACGCCGAGGCCGCTGCCCGCCTCCACGGCGCAGGCAAGGCGTACTACTGCGACTGCACACGCGAGGCGCTCGAGGATCGCACGGGCGACCCCAACCAGGGTTACGACGGCTTCTGCCGCACCCGGGGGCTGACGGTGGGGCCAGGTCGAGCGCTGCGCTTCGTCACCCCTGACGAGGGCACCACGACGGTCATCGACCTCATCCGGGGCGAGCCGACGTTCGAGAACGCGCTGATCGAGGACTTCGTCATCGTGCGGGGCAACGGGGCCGCCATGTTCCTGCTCGCCAACGTCGTCGACGACATCGACATGCGCATCACCCATGTCATCAGGGGCGAGGAGCACCTCCCCAACACCCCCAAGGCGCTCATGCTGTGGGATGCCCTCGACGGCGGGCCCGAGCCGGTGTGGGCCCACGTGCCGGTGCTCGTCAACGAGCGCCGCCAGAAGCTCTCGAAGCGGCGCGACAAGGTCGCGCTCGAGATGTACCGCGAGGACGGCTTCCTGGCCGAGTCCATGCGCAACTACCTGATGCTGCTGGGCTGGGCGCCCAAGGAGGGACCCGAGCTGCAGCCGTTCGCGTCCCTCGCCACGCAGTTCCGCCTCGAAGACGTGGTTCCGTCGCCTGCGTTCTTCGACGTCGTCAAGCTCACCGCCTTCAACGGCGACCACATCCGGCTGCTGCCCTTCGACGAGTTCCTCGACCTGTGCCGGCCGTGGATCAACAGCGACAGCGTGCCGTGGGCCAAGGATCGCTTCGACGAGGACCTGTTCGTGGCGCTCGCCCCCTTGGTGCAAGAGCGTGTTTCGCTGCTGTCCGAGGTGCCTGGCTACGTCGACTTCCTGTTCACCGACGAGGTCGCCTACGACGACACGGCGTGGTCGAAGGTCATGCTCAAGGCCAACGTGCCCGCGCTCCTCGGTGCGGTGGCCGATGCCTTCGGCACGTGCGAGTGGGAGCCCGATGCGCTCAAAGAGGCGCTCGAAGCGGCGGGCGTCGGTGTCGGCGTGACCAAGCGGCAGCAGGTCCCGGTGCGAGTGGCGGTCACGGGCAAGCAGTTCGGCATGCCGCTGTACGAGCCGATGGCGTTGCTCGGCCGTGATGTCGTGGTCGGCCGGATCGAGGCCGCCCGAGCCTGCCTCGCCTGATGAACGGCGACGACCGCCCGGTCGAGGAGGTCGTCGGTTCGCCCGCCCCCCAGGACGCGGCATCGAATGCGCTGACGGCCACGACCGCGGCCGCTCCCGTACGCCAGGCCCGGCACTGGTGGCGCAGTGCGGCCATCGGGGTCGCCGTCATCGTGGCGGTGGCGGTGTCCTGGTTCGCCCTCAACCTGTTCCAGGTGTGGCAGACGGGCCGGTCCGACCAGGCTCGCCCGGTCGACGCCATCGTGGTGATGGGCGCCGCCCAGTACGACGGGCGTCCGTCGCCGCAGCTCGCGGCCCGCCTCGACCACGTCGTCGAGCTGTACCGCGCCGGATGGGCACCCCTCGTCATCACCACCGGGGGGAAGCTCCCCCTCGACCGCTTCACCGAAGCCGGCGCGTCAGCCAAGTACTTGACGGGGCGGGGGGTCCCGGCCAGCGCCATCGTGCAAGAGGACAAGGGCCGCACGTCGTGGGAGTCGCTGCAGGGCGTGGCCCGCCTGATGCATGAGCGGAGCCTGAAGCGCGCCCTGCTCGTGTCCGATCCCTACCACATGCTGCGCATCCGGTTGATGGGCGACGAGCTGGGCCTTGCGTCGTTCGTGTCGCCCACCCCCACCAGCCCGGTGTCAGGGTGGTCGGCGGCGCGTCGCGAGGTGCAGGAGGCGGCCGGGATCTCGGTGGGCCGGCTCATCGGTTGGGACCGCTTCGCCCGCTGGTTCGACTGACGCTCGGCGGTTCCTCGGGCTGACCGCCGTCAGTGGCCGCAGTTGGAGCAGTCACGGGCCCACGTTCCAGGCAAGCAACAAGCCCTGAAACGGAGAAGCTTGGCCATTTCAAGGCTGAGCGTTGGAGGGTCCCTGGACGCAGCTGCGTGATGCTCGGGGTGTCGTTGCCGACCCCGCACCGAGGAGACCGCCATGAGGTCCATGCCGAGCCACCACAACGCGCTGAACGTCTCGCCGAACGCCCCGTCAGGGGAGCTCAGGGTTGCCCATCGAGAGGCCGCTGGCGTCCACCATCCCGATCTCCACGGGGGTCGGGGCGAGGTGCCGATGGCCGAGATCAACAACGGATGGCAGGCGCTCTCCGACCGCGCAGACCGGAAGCGATGCGACGCTGCCCTGCAGAGCGGGCCCGATCGCCCTGCACCGTCAGCGACCATTGCGCCTCCACCCCCGCCCTGGTGGTTCCCAACCGTCAGTCGCGACGATGCTGTCGACGAGCGCATGGCACCCATCAAGGGTGGCGCGCGCTACGGCCGGATCTTCTTCGGGACCGGCGCCATCACCGCCGTGAGCCTGACCCTCACCCTCACCCTCACCGTCACCCTCCTTCGCTGAACCTGCCGGCCCGGGTTCACACGGTGAGGACTCGGCTGGCAGCAGTGTGTTCACGACACCGTGGGTCACCTCCGGCGGCAGGCGGGTCCCAGCTGCCCTCCAACTCGAAGGAGGGCACTCGACCGCCAGAGCCGCGATCGCCAGCTGCTCCTGGCGCTGGCGTCATAGCCTCACTTCCCTTCGACGAACGGGCCACCTACCTCGGTGTGCTGCGCGACCCCCGCGATGTGGCCCTGTCGTGGGACAACCATGTGGCCAACATCAACGTCGGGGCGTTGCTGAGCGCGCGGGAGCAGGCTGTGGGCAACGACGACTTGGCCGACTACGTCGCCCGGCGCCCCCTCGTCGCGCACGAGGATGAGCTGGACTGCTTCTGGGCGTGGGTGGACGCGAACGAGGTGCACGAGGGGAACGCAGGCCTGGCCCGGCTCGTGCACCACGCCACCACGGTGTGGGGGGCCCGGGACGAGCCGAACGTGGTGCTGTTGCGCTACAGCGACCTCACCGCCGACCTCGACGGCCAGATGCGCGCGCTGGCCGAGCGGCTCGCCATCGACGTGCCCGAGGACCGCTGGCCCGAGCTGGTGGCGGCAGCACGGTTCGAGGCCATGCGCAGCTCCGCCACCACGGCCGCTCCGGACATGAGCCACGGGCTCTGGAAGGACCCCGCGGAGTTCTTCCACCGCGGTGGCGTGGGCCATGGCGAGGCCATGCTCGGCCCCGAGGGCAACGCCCGCTACCTCGCCCGGGTCGCCACGCTGGCCGACCCGGAGGTGATCAGCTGGCTGCACCACCGGTAGGGGCATCCCACGACACCCACAGCTCCTTCATCGCCCGCAACGTGACGTTGGGGTGATGGGTGAAGTCGTTGCGGCCCGGCGTGAAGCGCAGGTTCGCCATCCGATCGAGCATCGACTCGAAGGCGATGTTCTGCTCGAGGCGGCTGAGGCCCGCCCCCGGACAGTGGGTCTCGCCCACCGAGAACGCCAGGTGCTTGTTGGCATTGGCCCGGTCGACATCGAGCCTTGTCGGGTCAGCGAACACGCGCTGATCGCGGTTGGCCGCCGAGTAGCGCAGGTGCAGGCTTGACCCCTTGGGCATCGTCACTCCGCTCAGCACGGTCTCCTTGGAGCAGAAGCGCACCATGCCCATCGTCGGCGATTCGAGGCGAAGCACTTCCTCGACGAAGCCCTTGACCTTGGAGCGATCGGCCTGCAGCGCGGCGTAGGTGTCGGGGTGGGTGAGCAGCAGCCACAGCCCCGAGGTGAGCGCGAAGGTGGTGGTCTCGTTGCCGCCGATGTAGAGGTGGTCGGCCATGTTGATGATCTCGGCGTCGGTCAGCGGACGCTCGCCCGAGAACCGCGCCTCGTTGGCCAGGAACGAGATGACGGAATCGTCGGGGTGGGCCCGCTTGTCCTGGATGGTCGCCTGGATGTGGTGCTGGAACTCCGCGCCATTCTCGCCGGCGTAGATCTCCTCCTCCTCGGTGAGCCCACCGCGGAACGGCAGCACCCACGCTTCCGACCACACCTTGAGCTGGGGGATGTCGGCGAGCTTGAAGCCCATCATCGTGGTGATGACCCGCACGGGCAGGGGCACGGCGAAGTCGCGCACGAACTCGCACTCGCCCCTGGCCACCAGGCTGTCGAGCAACTCGTCCACGACGCCCTGGATGAGGCGACGCCGGCGCTCGGCACCCACCACGGAGAAGAACGGGTCGACCAGCTCGCGGTACCGGCGGTGCACCGGCGGGTCCACCGCGAGGTAGGCGACGCGGGGCCAGCCCTTCTCCGCGTAGATGGCGGCGGTGCGGCTGGACTGGCCTCGGCCGGGGGTGTCCTCGCTCGCGCCCCGCAGGTAGACATCGGTCCGACGCAGCACCGTCTGGATGTCGTCGAAGCGCGTCAGCACGAACACGCTGGTGCCCGGCATCTGCCAGATCGGCGCCTCCTCGCGCAGGAGGTCATAGGTCGGGTACCAGTCCTCCTGCGTCGCCGGGTCGAAGAGGTTCACCTCGTCGAGCGAAGCCGGATGACCGGGGGTGCCCATGGTCGCGGTCACGCCTGTTCGGCCTCCCGAAGGTCGAGCCACCACGGTTGGATCGTGGCGGCAAAGCGCTCGTGGTATTGGGCTTCGAGCTCCGAGGCGTCGCTCGGCAGCGGGGTGTGGTTCGTCGGGTTGAGGGGCGAGGCGGTAGCCATCGGATCGACCCACTCGAGCTTGAGGCTCTCGATCACCGGGCCGTACTGGGGGCTGGCCGCCTCGTGGTGTGGGCTGGTCTGGTGGGCGAGAAAGCCGAGGTAGTCGGCGAACGATTCGAGGCAGTAGTAGGTGCGGGGCTCGGCACCGCGCCAGTACTCGTAGCGCCACGGGTCGACTTCTTCGGCGTGCGTGCGCCGGTACATCTCGGCCGCGATCTTCTCGAACGCCAACTCCTGGCCCGGGCGAACGGTGATGTGAGCGAGCAGCGTGGCCATCAGCAGTGCATCCCCATGGGCGAAACGTACGGCGGCGCGTCCGGCCGCCGCCAAACGACCCGCATCACGAACGCACCTGAGGTGCTCAGGTGAGACACACCTCACCGTCCTCGGAGGATCTGATGCTGAAGCACCCACTCGTGTCCGCTGTAGCCGCCCTGTCGATTGCCGTCGGCGCGGCGGTGGTGCTGCCGGCGTCAGCGACGGCGGCAGCACCTGACAGCCCCACTGCCGTGGTCGATGCCAGCGGTGCGCTCGTCTCGGGCTCCGGTGCCGTCTCGGTCACCGCGTCGGGCTTCGGGACCTACGAGGTCAAGTTCAACCGCAACGTGTCGACCTGCGCCTACACGGCCACGGCGACGGCGCCCAACATCTTCGTCTTCGTGGCCGGCGGTCACACCGGGCCGCGGGGCGTCTACCTCGAGACGAAGAATCCGGGCGGGGGCCTCACGCCAGGAGGCTTCCACCTGTCGGTTTGGTGTGGCACGTCGAGCAAGCGGGCGGTGATCGCGGCCGACGGCACCATCGTTCGGGGTCGCAAGGTCGTGTCGGTCACGACGTTCCCCTCGCTTCCCGGCCTGTATCAGGTGAAGTTCACGGCTTCGACGAACTTCTGCGTGGCCGCCGGGACGATCGGCGACACCGCCAACGGGCTGGTCTTCAGCCCGGCCTCGCTGACTGTCCAGACGCCTCGCCTCGGACCGAGCAGGATCATCGCCATCCAGATCAACGACCTCGCCGTCTTCGGTGGCGTGCCGTCGCTGCGGCCGTTCCACGTCGTGCTGACCTGTGGCGAGCCGGGCGTCCGATCGGCGACCGTCGTCAGCGACGGCACGCTGGCCACGGGCACCGCGTCGTCATCAACTCGCATCGGAGTGGGGAGCTACCGGGTCACGTTCCCGACCTCGATCGTCGGGTGTGCCACCAGTGCCGTCGCCGCCGGAGAGGAGCTGACGACGGCCGGACAGGTGTGGGTCACGCCGACGTTCCGGGATGCATCCTCCGTCGACGTGCACACCACCGATCTTGATGGCACCCCGGCCGACCACGCGGTGGCCGTGCTGGTGAGCTGCTGAGCTTTGGGAGCGGCCGGGCGGGCGGCGGTACCGTCCGGTCATGAGCGCCATCAAGGGGAAGGTCGCCATCGTCACGGGTGCCGCACAGGGCGTGGGGGCGGCCTACGCCGTCGCCCTGCGCGACGGCGGAGCCACGGTGGTCACCTGTGACATCCAGCCGGGGTGCGACGCGGTGGTTGACGTGTCGCAGCCCGATCAGGTCAAGGCCTTCGTCGACGGGGTCGTTGCCCAGCACGGTCCGATCGGCGTCCTGGTCAGCAACGCAGGCATCTGCAAGATCACCGATCCGCTCGACGCGTGGGACAAGGCGCTCGACGACTTCGAGACGCAGGTCGGCACCAACTTCAAGGGCGTGTACCTCATGGGTCGCGCCGCGATCCCGAGCATGGTCGCGGGTGGCGGGGGCAACGTCATCAACATCGCCACCGACCACATCTGCCGCCCGGCCGACTTCCCTTACGACGGAGGGTTCTTCGACGTGTACGACTCGTCGAAGTGGGCGCTGCTCGGCCTCACGCGCGGCTGGGCCAGCAACCTGAAGAACAAGGGCGTGCGGGTCAACGCCTTGTCGATGGGGGCCACCGACTCGGGCATGTTGCGCGGTTTCGTGCGGGCGTCCACCGGCAAGGACCCGAGCCCCGAGGTCGTGGCATCGTGGATGCGTCCCGAGCAGATCGCCGCCCTTTTGATCGAGCTCATCGAAGAAGGGCCCGACGGCCGCACCGGCGAGAACATCCCGATCATCGTGGGCCGGCCCATCGAGCTCCCTCCCCGGGCCTGACGGCAGTCGGCCGATGAGCACGCCCGTCGACGACACGATCTACGACCCGTTCTCGCCCGAGACCATGGCCGACCCGGCGGCGGCCTACCAGCGCCTGCAGGCGCAGTGCCCCGTCCACCGCTACGACGGGTTCGATCCTCCGTTCTGGTCGCTCTCGCGCTACGACGACGTGATCGAGGCGCTGCGCAACATCCGCACGTACTCGAGCCACTACGGCCAAGGGCCGAACATGAACTCGTCCGGATCCATGCAGTCCGACCCGCCGCAGCACACGTTCTTTCGCCGCCTGGTCCAGAAGGCCTTCACGCCGAGGGCCGTGGCGGACATGGAGCCCCGCATCGAAGCGCTCACCGCGCAGCTCATCGACGCCTTCGCCGACCGGGGCGAGGGCGATCTGCACGAGGGCCTGGCGTACCCGTTGCCCACCATCGTCATCGCCCAGATGCTCGGCGTGCCCGAAGAGGACCGCGAGCAGTTCAAGCACTGGTCTGACGCCAACGTCGCCGCCCTCGGCAGTCAAGACCCGACGGCATACGCGGCCGAGCGCAGGGCGCTGTCCGACTACCTGCTGGTCCAAGCCGACGAGCGCCGAGCGCTCGTTGCCGAAGGGCGGCCCCTGCCCGACGACCTCATCGCCGCGTTGGTGGTGGCCGAGATCGAGGGGCGCCGGCTCACCAACGCCGAACTGTTGCCGCTGCTCATCCAACTGCTCGTCGGCGGCAACGAGACCACCACGTCGCTCATCACCAACGCCATCGTCCGCCTGACCGAGGAGCCGGGCCGCTGGGCCCGTCTGCGGGCTGAGCCCCACCTCGTGGACGTCGCCGTCGAGGAGAGCCTCCGCTTCGACCCGCCCGTGCTGGGGTTGTTCCGCACCACCACCTGCCCGGTCGAGGTGGGTGGGCGCACCATCGAGCCCGAGGCCAAGGTGATGTTGCTGTACGCGGCGGCCAACCGGGACCCGGAGCAGTGGGACGACCCCAACACGTTCTCCCTCGACCGCGACCTCGACGCGCTGCGCCGCCACCACCTCAGCTTCGGCTACGGCATCCATGTGTGCCTGGGTGCCGCGCTGGCCCGCATGGAGGCGCGCATCGCGCTGACCCATCTGTCGGCCCGCCTGCCCAACCTCCGCCTGACCGGCGAACCAGAGCGCATCGCCCCGTTCCTGCTGTGGGGCAAGAAGACGATGCCCGCGGCCTGGGACCCGCCGGCCTGAGCCGAGGCAGCAGTCCACACCGGTCACTACGCTTCGACCGTGCTCGACCACCTGTCGATTCAATGCGCCGACGTCGCGGCGTCAGCGTCGTTCTACGACCACGTGCTGGCGCCCCTCGGCGGGGGGCGCGTCATGGACTTCGGCGAGGTCATCGGCTATGGCGTCGGGGGCCAACCCACCTTCTGGGTGGGGCCGCTGACCACCGGTGAACCGAACCGCGAGGTTCACATCGCCTTCGTCGCCCCTGACCGGGCGGCGGTGCGGGCGTTCTTCGACGTGGCGGTGGCGAGCAGTGCGATCGTGCTCCACGAGCCGAGGGTGTGGCCCGAGTACCACCCCGACTACTACGGCGCGTTCGTCCGCGATCCCGATGGCAACAACGTCGAGGCGGTCTGCCACCTCCCCACCTGATCGGCATGGGACGGTTAGCGTCGTCCAACATGGCTGAAGATCGTCGAGTCACGGTGTTCCTGCTCGATGATCATGAAGTGGTCCGGCGCGGTCTGCGCACGCTGCTCGAGGCGGAGGGCCTCGAGGTCGTTGGTGAGGCCGGGACGGCCGAGGAGGCCTACGGCCGCATCCATGCCCTCGACCCTGACGTGGCCGTCCTCGACGTCCGCTTGCCCGATGGCGACGGGGTCAGCGTGTGCCGAGAGGTGCGCAGCCGCCACCCCCGCACGGCCTGTCTCATGCTGACGTCGTTCGCCGACGACGAGGCGCTCTTTGAAGCCATCGTTGCCGGTGCGGCCGGCTACGTGCTCAAGCAGATCCGTGGCAACGACTTGGTCGAGGCGGTCCGCACCGTGGCCGCTGGTGGCAGCCTCCTCGACCCGGCGGTGACGGCGCGGGTGCTCGAGCGGTTGCGGAGCGGACCCGAGGTCGATGCCCGCCTCGCGCACCTCACCGTTCAGGAACGTCGGGTGCTCGAGCTGATGGCCGAGGGACTGACCAACCGGGCCATCGGCGAGCGGTTGTTCCTGGCCGAGAAGACGGTGAAGAACTACGTCACGAGCGTGCTGTCCAAGATGGGCATGGCGAGGCGCACCGAGGCCGCGGTCTACGCAGCCCGGCACCTCGACAACGGGATCCCGCGCTCCTAGACGATGCCCGGGAACCAGCCGTAGTTGGCAGCCCGGTCCCACGGGATCCGTCGACCGGTGATCTGGTCGGCGGTGATGGCGAACCAGCGGTCACGGGCACCCGGCGCCCAGGACAACACGGTGAGCACCGTCGGCCTGTCGGCCTCGGGGTCGTTGGTGAACTCGTGCCCGAACCCC
>JBBRTJ010000060.1:0-23405 GCA_038244535.1 Acidimicrobiales bacterium
CCCCGAGGCCGAGCGATGACTCAGGACGAGCTCCTCCCCGAGACTGAGCGATGAACCAGGACGAGCGATGAACCAACAGCGACCGCAACACCAGCAGCACCACAGCCGCCGCCCGCAGGGTCAGCGACGCCCCCGCACCATCGACATCTGGCGCACGCCTGGGCCGCTCCCAGAGCTCGAGTTGATCGCCCCGCCGCACGAGGTCGGCGCCTTGCTGCGCTCGCTCGGCGACCCTCCGATGCACCGCAGCACCGCCGCCGGCCACTACTTCAACATCGTGGCCGAGCGCGCCGCCGCGGTGGCCGTCGCCCTCGCCTTCAGCGCCGACCTCCTCGCCGACCCCGACGCCGACTAGCACCCGGAGTCCATCTCCTCCAGCTCGCCAGCTGCCGGCTCCTCAGCTTGTGCGGCGGATGCGGCCGGGCTGCTGGTTGGGCGCACAAGTTGGCCGTGCTGCCACCGGCGCGAGGTTGTCACACCCACCTGCGAGGATCGCTTCATGGCGTTTGGTCAATCCTCTGGTCCGCCGGCGACGGGTCGACAGGTGCAGCAGCTCACCGCGCTGCTCCACGCGGCCGGCCACGCCGACTTCCGCGACGCCCGCGGTCCGCTGGGGCTCACGCAGCGCCAGGCCGCCGGCAAGTTCACGCGCGACGAGGCCGATGCCCTCATCACCCAGCTCGAAGAGAACGCCGAGGGCGACGGCGAGGGCGAGGCTCACGGCCACCCAGACCCGCACCCCCCCGGCGCGCCGGTAGGCGGTGTGACGGGGACCCCATCCCCCGCGGGCGCGCCGGTAGCCGGTGTGACGGGGACCCCATCCCGCGCGGGCGCGCCGGTAGCCGGTGTGACGGGGACCCCATCCACCGCCGCCGCGCCCGGAGCTCGTCGTGCTGCCACACCGTCACCAACGGCCGACCGCCGGGGGGCCGAGAGGGCGCGCCAGCTGCGTGAGATGCCCACCGATCTGCTCGCAGCCGAGCTCCAGCGGCGCGGTTGGATCGTGATGGAGCCCTGACGGCGCTGACTGTCGTCTTGCGCTGGGCGGGGGGCCCCGCACTAGACAAGCGCTGCCGTGGCGCACTGGTTGCCAGCCGCATCACGGCCTGGCGCTCAGGGGGAAACCGTGACGACGATCGACTTGGACAGCTACGACCCGATGGATCGTGAGATCCAGCAGTGCCCGTTCCCCCACTACGCGGCACTGCGGGCGCAGGGGCCGCTGTTCCATCACCAACCCACTGGCATGTACTTCGTGTCGCGGCTCGACACCATGCGCACCGTGCTGCGCGACACCGAAACGTTCTCGTCGCACTTCTCCAACGCCGGCACGGCCCCGCCGTCGGAGGTCCACGCCGACCTCCAGCAGATCGCCGCGCAGGGCGTCGCCCGTGTCGACACGATGCTCACGATCGACCCGCCGGCCCACACCAACTACCGCAAGACGGTGGCGGCCGCGTTCAACGTGCGCCGCATCCAGGCCCTCGCCCCCCGCATCCGCGAGCTGACCGACGAGCTGATCGACGGTTTCCCCATGGACGGCCCGGTCGACTTCCAGCGGGCCTTCGCCACCCCGCTGCCGGTGCGGGTCATCGCCCACATGCTCAACGTGCCCTTTGAGCGAGAGGCTGACATCAAGCGCTGGTCCGACGATGCCGTGGTCTCTCTCGGCACCGCCGTCACCGGCGAGCGATTGGTCGAGGCCGCCCGGAGCGTGCTGGAGTGCCAGCTCTACTTCCTGGCCGAGCTCGACCGGCGCCGCGGCGCACCGCAGGACGACTTCCTCACCGACCTCCTCAACGCCGACTTCGACGACCCGGTCGACGGTAAGCGGAAGCTGAACGATGCCGAGATGTTCTCGATCGTCCAGCAACTGATGGTTGCCGGCAACGAGACCACCACCAAGCTGTTCACCGAGGGCATGAAGCTGCTGCTCGAGCACCCTGAGTGGTGGGCCCGGATCCAGGCTGATCCCTCGTTGATCCCGATGGTGATCGAAGAGGTGCTGCGCCTCGCCAGCCCCAACCAGGGCCTGTTCCGCGTGGTCACCCACGACACCGAGCTGGAGGGCGTGCAGCTCAAGAAGGGCAACCGGCTCTGGGTCATGTTCGGCGCCGCCGACCGTGACGAGCGCGTCTTCACCGATCCCGACGCCTTCGATCCCGAGCGCGAGAACCTCAGCCAGCACATCGCCTTCGGCTTCGGCGCGCACTTCTGCATCGGGTCGCCGCTGTCGCGCCTCGAGGCCCGCATCGGCTTCGAGGCCCTGGCCGCTCGCCTCGCCCAGGTCGAGCTGGCGCCCGGCAACACCTTTGAGTACGAGCCGAGCTACATCCTGCGTGGCCTCAAGGACCTCGAGCTGATCGTCACCCGCACGAGCTGACCGCCAGGCGGGGAATCTGGCGGTCAAACCGTGGAAGTGACCGCCAGGCGGGGAATCTGGCGGTCAAACCGTGGAAGTGACCGGTAGGTAGGGCTGCGCCGCTGAGCGGGAGAAGCGCAGCGACTGCTCAGTGCTTGAAGCTGACGTGGGGCAAGCGCCGGTCGAGCCATGAGGGGATCCACCAGGCCTTGGCGCCGAGCAGGCCGAGCAACGACGGCACCAGCATCATCCGGATGACGGTGGCGTCGAGCAGGACGGCGAGGGCGAGCGTGATGCCCGATTCGGTGGGCGGGATGGGCCCGGTCACGCCGAAGGCGATGAACACCACGATCATGATCAGCGCGGCATTGGTGATGGGCCGTCCCGTGCGGGCGATGCCCTCACGCACGGCGAGCTGTGCGTCCCCGGTGGCGTCGTGGCGCTCCTTGATGGCGGCCAGCAGGAACAACTGGTAGTCCATCGACAGCCCGAACAGCAGGGCGAAGAAGAACAGCGGCGCCCAAGCATCGACGAAGCCCTGTGACTGGATGCCGAGCAGCCCCAGGCCCCAGCCGTGCTGGAACACCAGCGTCGCGAAGCCGAAGCTGGCGGCCACGCCGATGAGGTTGAGGGCGATCGAGGCCAGGGCGATGCTCAGGCTGCGGAACACCACCAGGAGCAGCACGAAGGCGACGAGCATGATCAGCCCGATGGCCAGTGGGGCGCGGCCCGTCAGGACGTCGGTGAGGTCGTGGTTCTGCGATCCCGGCCCGCCGACCAGGGCGGCCGGTGCGGCGGAGGCGAGGTCGGAACGGAGCCGGCCGACGAGGTCCGAGGTCTCCTGGCTGTCGCCGGCGGTCTTGGGGGTGACGCGAATGGCGACGCGGCCGCTGCCGGCTGGCTCGGTGACGACTTGGGCGTTGGCCACGTTCGGGTCCGCCGAGACCGTCTTGACGATCAGCGCGGCGTCGGCCGCCGGAGCAGTGATGAACAGCGGCGCGCCGGCGCCGGCACCGAAGGAGACGACGAGGGTGTCGTAGCCGTCGCGGCTGGAGGCACCGGTGTCGACCACGGTGGCGCCGGGCATGCCGAGGCGCATCCCGAGGGCGGGGGCGGCCAGGGCGAGCAGCACGAACAGGCCGATGGCCAGGGTGGTTCGGGGGTGCTCGAGAGCACCGGAGGTCCACCTGGTCCAACGGCCCTCGGCGGCGCGGTCGTGGTCCTTGTGGCCGCGGCGCACCAGCACCTTGTCGCCGAGGGCGACCAGGATGGCCGGCAGCAGCGTGAGCGACGCGGCGGCGACCGCGATGACCGACAGGATCATCCCGAGCGCCATGGCCCGAAACACCATGACGGGAACGACGAACACGGCGGCCAGCGACAGCACGACGGTGAGCGCGGACAGGAACACCGCCTTGCCCGCGGTGGCGAGCGTGGTAGCGATCGCGTCCTCGGCGTTCTTGCCGTCCTCGCGCTCCTCTCGGTAGCGCGAGACGATGAACAGCGCGTAGTCGATGCCGACGGCGAGTCCGATCATCATCGAGAAGTTCATGGCCCACACCGACAGCGGCGTGGCGCCCGTGAGGAGGTGGAGGGCTCCGAAGCCGATCGAGATCCCGGCCAGCGCCAGGATCAGTGGCATCCCGGCGGCGATGATCGAGCCGAACGCGACGAGCAGGAGCAGGATCGTCGGCAGGCCCGACAGCAGCTCGGCCCGGTGGAGCGCCTGCTCGTTCTCCTGGTTGAAGTCGTGCCAGACCGCCCACTCGCCAGTGGCGTTGGCCGTGGCCCCCGTCGGCAGGGCGATCGAGTCGACGCGGTCGATGAGCTTGCCGGCCGAGTCGGGAAGGTCGGCATCCTTGACCGCCGCGAGCTGCACCGGGATGATGGCGGCGGTGCCGTCGGGCGAGATGAGCCCGGCGGTGGGCGGCGCCGAGAGCGGGTCGACGAGGCCGACCGTCCCCGGCGCCCCCTTCAAGCCGTTCACGAGGGCGGTGAGCCCGGCGGGGTCGGCCTTGATGGGCGTCTCCTGGTGGTAGATGACCGCGGCCGCCTCGGCGCCGGCCTGGGGGAAGTCCCCCCGGAGCTCGTCGCGCACCTTCTGGCTGATCGAGCCCTGAGCCTCCCACCCGGCGCCCGAGAGGGCCCCGTTGAGGGTCAGCGCCAGCGGGGCGGCGGTCAGCACGACGACGAGCCAGACGAGCATCACGGCCTTCGGGCGTCGGGCCGAGAACCGGGCCAGACGGGCGAACAGTGGCTCGCGCTCGGTCGTCGGGGCCGGGGTGTCGCTCGGTTGGTTGCTCGGCAGGTCACCCGGCAGATCGGTGATGGTCATGGCAGCTCCGGCCCTCGTGAGGTCTTCGCTCCCCACACTAACTGATACCCCCTGGGGTATCAACCCCTGAGCCCCTCAGGGAAACTGACGGTCAACGTGCCGACGTCACTGGCGCGCGGTCCGACGTGACTGCTGGTCGTACGAGTCAATAGGGTGCCGCTCCTGTGACGACCACCACGAGCACGAACGGCCAGTCGACCGACCAGGTGACGAACTGGGATCCGCGCAATCTCGAGGACGGAGCGCTCGGGCTGCCCGTCCCGTCCCCGGCCGAGCGGGCCGCGATGGGGCGGGCCCGCCGCCGGCAGACCCCTCGGCCTGCTCATGCGGCGTGGGAGCCGACGGCCGACCGGCCCGATCCTGTCGAGGTGCTGATCGAGCAGAACCGCACGCGCCTGCCCGATCTGGCGCCGCTGCGCAACCGGCGGATGCTCGAATCGCCGTTCGCGTACCTGCGCGGCTCGGCGCTGATGATGGCCCTCGACCTGGCCACCACGCCGAGCTGTGGCCTTGAGGTCCAGCTCTGCGGCGACGCCCACCTCGTGAACTTCGGGTTGTTCAGCAGCCCCGAGCGTGAGTTGCTGTTCGACCTGAACGACTTCGACGAGACGTCGCCTGGCCCGTTCGAGTGGGACGTGAAGCGCCTGGCCACCAGCGTGTACGTCGCCTCGATGGCCAACGGGTTCACCCCCAAGGACGCCCGCCGTTGCACCGAGGCGAGCATGCGCTCCTACCGGCAGTGGATCGAGCGCTACAGCGAGATGCCCGCCCTCGACATCTGGTACGCCAAGATCAAGGCCGACGACCTGGTCGACCTGATGTCGCCGTCGGACCGCTTGGTGACCCGCAAGACCGTCGACAAGGCGATGGAGCGCGACCACGTCGCCGCCCTCGCGAAGCTGACCACGGTGGTCGATGGGGTGCGCCGGATCGTGGCCGACCCTCCCCTCGTCACGCGCATCTCGATGGACGAGCGGCTGACAGCCGCCTTCCCCGCCATGCTCGATGAGTACCGCGCCAGCTTGTCGCCCGAACGGCTCGCGCTGTTCGACTGCTATCGGTTCGTCGATGCTGCCCGCAAGGTGGTCGGGGTCGGCAGCGTTGGCACCCGGTGCTTCATCCTGCTGTTTCAGGGTCCGAACGGAGGCCCGCTGTTCCTGCAAGCCAAGGAGGCCGGCGTCGCTGCGCCCGAGCGGGCGCTCGGGGGCCCGCCGGCGCGCCACAACGGCGAGCGAGTGGTGCTCGGTCAGCGGAAGCTGCAGAGCGCGAGCGACGTGCTGCTCGGCTGGACCACGTCCGGCGATGGGGTCCCGCTGTACGTGCGCCAGATGTGGGATGCCAAGGGATCGACCAACGTCTCGGTGCTCGGCCCGGCGGCCATGGCCACCTACGCCGGTGGCTGTGGTTGGGCGCTGGCCCGGGCGCATGCCCGCACCGGCGACTCGAACTCGATCGGCGGCTACCTCGGCTCGTCAGCCCGGTTCGACCAGGCGGTCACGACGTTCGCCGAGGCCTACGCCGCCCAGATGATGGCCGACCACGCCCGGATGAGCTCGGCCGCCGACAACGGCCTCATCCCGGTGTCGCCGGCGGGCACCGCCTGAGCGTGGGCGTGGTCGACGATCAGCTCGCTGGTTCGTAGGCCGAGGTGGCGTCGTCGCGCAAGTAGATCGAGCGCTTCGGATTGGCCATGACCGTGCGCAGTAACGGGGCGAACTCGTCGAGCGCCATCGTCGGGTAGTCCGGCTCGAACGACGGCTGGTCGTACTCGGCGCAGAACTCGGCGGTCAGGTCGTAGAAGGGATGGCCGTCGAACTGGTCGCGCAGGTTGGGGTCGAGGCCGAGGTGCTCGAAGAAGTAGTACCCCTGGAAGATGCCGTGCTGCTCGACCATCCAGCGGTAGCGCTCGTCGACGAAGGGCTTGACGATGGCGGCGGCGATGTCAGGGTGGTTGTAACTGCCCAGCGTGTCGCCGATGTCGTGGAGCAGCGCGCAGGCGATGTACTCGTCGTCGCGGTTGGCCCGGTAGGCGCGGGTGGCGGTCTGCAACGAGTGCGTCAAGCGGTCCACGACGAAGCCGCCGAAGTCGCCGGCGAGCAGTTGGAGGTGGGTCATGACGCGGTCGGGCAGGCCGGGGTAGAAGTCGACCATCGCGTGAGCGATGCGGTCCCAGTCCTCCTTGGTCCCCTCGGTCATGGCGTGGAACTGGGCGCGGGGCGCATCGTCATGCGTGGTGCTCATGGCCGAAGTCTGGCACCGCGGGCGTGCTAGCACCACGGTCGTGATCACCGCCGTCGAGCTCGTCCGGGTGGCCCTCCCGCTCGTGCGCCCCTTCCGCACGTCGTTCGGCGTCGAGGAGCACCGAGACATCCTGCTGGTGCGCGTCGAGGCCTTCGGGTCCGAGGGCTGGGGCGAGTGCGTGGCCGGGCTCGAACCGCTCTACTGCTCCGAGTACGTCGAAGCCGCAGCCCACGTGATCGAGCACCACCTGCTGCCCCGCGTGCTCGCCGCGGGCCGCCACGACCCGGCCGAGGTCGAGGAGGCGATGGCGCCGGTGCGCGGTCACGCCATGGCCAAGGCCGCGGTGGCGACGGCCGCGCTCGACGCCTGGCTGCGCTCGTCCGGGCAGGCGCTGAGCGAGTTTCTCGGCGCGGTCCGGGCCGAAGTCGCTTCTGGAGTGTCGGTGGGCATCCCCGCCAGCGACCGCCCCGAGACGGCGATCGCCGCGCTGCTCGACGAGGTCGACGGCTACGTCAGCGCGGGCTACCGGCGGATCAAGCTCAAGATCCAGCCCGGCTTCGACCTGGCGCCGGTGCGCGCCGTTCGTGAGCGCTTCGGCGACGAGATGCTGCTGCAGGTCGACGCCAACTCGGCCTACTCGCTGGCTGATGCCCGCCACCTCGCGCTGCTCGATGCCTTCGACCTGCTGCTCATCGAGCAGCCCCTGCCCGAGGACGACCTGCTCGGCCACGCCGCTCTGGCCGAGCAGTTGCGCACGCCCATCTGCCTCGACGAGTCGATCCATTCGGCCCGTGACGCGGCAACGGCGATCGCGCTGAAGGCCGCGGCCATCGTCAACGTGAAGCCCGGACGGGTCGGCGGCTACCTCGAGGCCCGCCGGGTGCACGACGTGTGCGTGGCCGCCGGTGTGCCGGTGTGGTGCGGCGGCATGTTGGAGACCGGCATCGGGCGGGCCGCCAACGTGGCCTTGGCGGCGATGCCCGGCTTCACGCTGCCCGGCGACACGTCGGCCTCTGACCGCTACTACCGAACAGACCTGACCGAGCCGTTCGTCCTGCGCCACGGGACGCTCGCCGTGCCGGTGGGTCCCGGCATCGGCGTGGTCCCGCTCCCCGAGGTGCTGGCCGAGGTGGTCACGAGTCGGAGGGTCCTGCACCCTCGGCTCTGAAGGCGGCGACGGCCTCGTCGATGGTGCAGAACACAGGTGCGTCGGATGTCGGTGACGGCCGACGCGTGCAGCACGAACGAGCGCACCGTGGGATCGGTGTCCTCGACCAGTTCTTGGCGCCATCGTTGCCCCATCGCTCCTGGTGGAGGCGCGTTCGGGAGCGATTCCCGGTAGAGTCCTCGGGTCCCACTGCACCGGGTGGAGGCGAGCGTCGCACGTTGACGCTGTTCCGGTGCGTGAACGGTGGGACAGGCCCTCAGGAGCCGGACCGCCTCGTCCCGCCCCTCTCGGTCTTCGTCGCACGGTTCGGTGCTGCGCCTGCTCGAGTGAGTGCACCACCTTCAGACATGCGATTCGCGGGCCCGTAACCGGCCTGCGCAACAGGAGACTGACGTGCCCCCCACCACCGCTCAGACGTTCGCCGACCTCGGCGTACCGTCAGACCTCGTCGATGCCCTCGCCAAGCGTGGCATCACCGAGCCCTTTCCCATCCAGGCCGCCACCATCGCCGACGCGCTCGCCGGCCGTGACGTGTGCGGTTGTGCGCCCACCGGCAGCGGCAAGACGCTGGCGTTCGGCATCCCCATCATCACCATGGTCGAGCGGGCCCGCCCCGGTCGCCCGCACGCCCTTGTGCTGGCGCCCACGCGTGAGCTCGCCGCGCAGATCGAAGCCGAGCTTCGGCCCCTCGCCGCAGTACGGGGCCGGTCGATCCTGGCCGTCTACGGCGGCGTGGCCATCTCGCCGCAGCGCAACGCCATCCGTCGCGGTGTCGACATCCTCGTGGCCACCCCCGGCCGCTTGAAGGACCTCATCGAGCAGGGCATCGTTGGCATCGACAAGGTCAACCTCGTCGTCGTCGACGAGGCCGATCGCATGGCCGACATGGGCTTCATGCCCGACGTGCGCAAGCTGCTCGACCAGACCTCGCGGGACCGCCAAACCGTGCTGTTCTCGGCCACGCTCGATGGCGACATCGCCGTGCTGACCCGTGAGTACCAGAGCTCGCCGGTCCGCCACGACATCGCTCGTCACGAAGACGAGGAAGCCGATGTGCGCCACCTGTTCTGGAGGCTCGACCTCGACCAGCGCAGCGACGTCGCTGCTCGCATCGCGGCTGCCTGTGGCCCGACGATCATCTTTTGCCGCACCCGTCATGGCTCTGACCGCGTCGCCAAGCAGATCGCCAAGTTCGGTGTTCGCACCGAGGCCATCCACGGCGCCCGCTCGCAGTCGCAGCGCACCGCCGCGCTGGCCGCGTTCAGCAGCGGCCGGGCCCAGGCTCTGATCGCCACCGACGTCGCCGCCCGCGGCATCCACGTCGACGGCGTGGCCTGCGTCATCCACTTCGACCCGCCCGAGGACTCGAAGGCCTACACGCACCGCTCGGGTCGTACAGGCCGCGCCGGCTCCACCGGCATCGTCGTGTCGCTGCTCGAGCCCAAGCAGACCAGCGTCTTCAAGAGCATCCGCAAGGACCTCGACCTCGATGCCTCGCTGACCGTCCCGCTGTTCGAGGTGCTCGAGACCCTGGTGGCCGAGCGCCCCGCGCCGGCGCTGTCGCGTCGCTCCGAGGAGCAGTGGCAGCAGGTGGCGGCCACCGCTGCCGAGCAGGCCCCCGAGGTCTTCGGCGAGACCCGCCCCGATCGTGCGAGCGCCGGTGCGCCGCAGGGCAAGCGTCGCGAGCGCTACCCCCACGGCCGTCCCGATCGGTCCGGGCCGGAGGGTGCTCCGCGTCGTGACGGTGGCTACCCCCGCACCGACGGTGGCTACCCCCGCAGCACCGAGCGGGCACCGGCTCGGCCGTCGGCCTCGTACTCGGCTCCCTCGTCGGCTCCCCGTGACGTCGAGCTGCCGGCATGGAAGGTGCGGGCGATGGCCAAGAACAACAAGTCCCGGGCCAACGGTCCGCAGGTCTCCAACGGCCCCGACGCCCGAGGCGCGCAGGGCGCCCGCGGTCAGGCTCCGGCCGGTCCCCGGGGAGCAGCCCCTCGTGGCGCCGCCCCGTACGGTCAGGCTCCCCGCGGTGCGGGTCCCGCCCCGTACGGTCAGGCTCCCCGCGGTGCGGGTCCCGCCCCCTACGGCGCCCCTCGCGGCCAGGCCCCTCGGGGCGCCGCGCCGCACGGTCAGGCTGCTCGGGGCACCGCTCCTCGAGGCGCGGCGTCGCGAGGACGTGGCCCGAGTGCCGGCACTGGCCGACCCGCCCGGGGTCGCTGACCCAGGATCCGCCGTTCTGCGCCGCCTGATTCTCAGAGATGAGAACCAGGCGGCGCAGAACGTTCTGGGCTGGTGCGGTTGGCGAGCCGAGCCGTCGTCGGCCCTCGGCGCCGACCGCGCGGTGCTCCAGACCAGTCGCCGAACCGTCGTTGTTCTTGGTCGAGAAGAGCGTTCCCGGCGCCCACCACCACCAACGCTCATCTCGACGGCGAAGGCGTCCGCTCAGGCGTCGGGCAGCGGCGCGCCGGTGAAGGTGTCGATGGTGGCGAAGGCCGACACGGGGCGGCGGGTCAGCTTGGTGACGGTCTTGACGGGGTGGCCGAGCACCAGCATCGCGGCGACGGCGTGGTCCTCGGGGATGGCCAGCACCTCTTTGGCCGCGGGCTCGCGGCGCACGAGGAACGTGGTGAGCACGCCGCCGAGGCCCTCGGCGCGGGCGGCCAGCAGGATCGTCCAGCAGAACGGGTAGATCGAGGCACCCGCGACGACGCCGTGGCGATCGAGCTCGACGTCCATCGCCGCGATGCTCGGCAGGTGGACCGTCACGACGATCAGGACCGGGGCTTCGTCGAGGGCGTCGAGGAACGGGGCGGGGCTGTCGTCTCGGATGGCGGCTTCGAGGTCGACGGGACCGGGCCCGGGCCATCGGCCATGATCCGACAGGCCGAACGGGCGCCGACCGGCCTTCATCTGGGCGACGTACTCGCGCCACGTGAGGCGGGCGAGGTCGCGGACCGCCGCCCGCCGAGCCGGGTCCTTGACCACGATCACGTGCCAGGGCTGCGTGTTGCCACCGCTCGGGGCGAACCGGGCGGTGTCGAGCACCCGGGTCACGGTGGCGTCGTCGACGGGTTCGGGCGTGAAGGCGCGAGTCGAGGCCGTGCTGCGCAGGCCGTCCCGCAACGTCAGATCGGCAGGCCGGTTGTCAGGCATGGCGTCATGGTGCCACGACCGCGCGGGCTGCCGTAGGGTCCGCCGCCATGGGGACAGCAACCACACTCATCAGCGCTGACGGCTTCGTGCTCGACGCCTACCGGGCCGAGCCGACCGGTGCGCCCGTCGGCGGCATCGTCGTCATCCAGGAGATCTTTGGGGTCAACAGCCACATCCGCTCAGTGGCCGACCGGTACGCCGAGCACGGCTTCGTGGCCGTGGCGCCTGCGCTGTTCGACCGGCTCCAGCGAGGGATCGAGCTCGGCTACGAGAGCGACGACATCGCCGCCGGTCTGGACCTGGCCCGAGGCAAGACCGACCCGAAGCTGGTGATGGACGATCTGGCCGCCGCGGCCGCGTCGGTGGCCGGCATCGGAGGCGGCATCGCCTGCGTCGGCTACTGCTGGGGCGGGATGCTTGCTGCCCGGTGCTCCATCGAGCTCGGCGACCGTTTCACCGCTTGCGTCTCGTACTACGGCGGTGGCATCGCCTCGCTGGCCGGGCGCACCCCGGTCGTGCCGCTGATCGCCCACTTCGGCGAGATCGACCACGCGATACCGCTCACCGACGTCGACATCGTGCGGTCCGCCTGGCCGGCCGCCGAGATCCACGTGCACACCGGGGCCCAGCACGGCTTCAACTGCGAGCAGCGGGCCAGCTACGACGGCCCCACCGCGGCCACGGCCTTCGACCAGACGCTGGCCTTCCTGACGCGCAACGGGATGGGCCGTTCGTGACGGCGGTTCCTGAACCTCAGAGCCGGTAGTCGGCACCGTCGGCGTCGAGCAGGCGGAGCTGCGCGGCCCAGTGCCGCTGCACGTAGCCGAGCTCGAGGCGCTCGTGCTCGGTCTGGTGGCGCACCTGCTCGGTCATCTCGTCGCTGAGCAAGGCCAGCGACCGCCCGGTGCTCATGGCGATGATCTGGGTCTTGGCCGCCCGCTCGAGGAAGTACAGGTCGTCCCAGGCCTGGGCCACGGTGGGCGCGGCCGTCATCACGCCGTGGTTGCCGAGGAAGAGCACCTCGTCGGTGCCGAGCACCTTGGCCATGCGCTCGCCCACGTCGTCGGACAAGGCCACGCCGTCGTAGTCGGTGTCGTAACCGGTGCGCCCGGCGAAGCGGGCCGAGAGCTGCAGCGCCATCTCGAGGCGGCCGCCCTCGATCATCGTGAGGGCGGTGGCGTACGGCTGGTGCGTGTGCATCAGCACCGCGGCCTGCGGGCAGAGGCGATGGATGGGGGCGTGGATGTGGTGGGCGGAGGCAGCGGGCTCGCCGTCGCCGCGCACGACGTGGCCGTCGAGGTCGCACAGCAGCAGGTTCGAGGCGGTGACCTCCTCGAAGTGCAGCCCATAGGCGTTGACCAGGAAGTGCCGGCCGTCGGGCAGCATCGCCGAGAAGTGGTTGGCGATGCCCTCGTGGAGGTCGTACTTAGCGGTGAGACGGAAGGCTGCGGCGAGCTCGATGCGCAGCGTGCGCTCAGCGGTGTCGTGCATGCGGATCAGTCTCGCGCCGGTGCGCAGTGCGTGGCTCGGTCATCGGCGCGTCGTGATCCTCGTCAGGTGAGGTCCTTGCCCATGCAGTAGCTGTCGGGTGAGTCGACGTACTCGCCGTAGCGCTCGATCGGCACGAAACCGGATCGTTCGTAGACGCGAACCGCGGCCTCAAGGAACAGCCCGGTCTCGAGCTGCAGCCGGTCCACACCGATCCGCCGGGCCTCGTGCTCGAGGGCGTCGACCACGACCGCGCCGAGCTTGCGTCCCCGCACCGAGGGGCGCAGGTACATGCGCTTCAGTTCGGCAAGGCCCGGTGCCAGCAGCCGCACCGCCCCGCAGCCGACCGCCTCGCCATCGAGCTCCATCACCAGGAGCGCGCCCTGACCGGGTTGGATGTCGTCCTCGCCGAGGCCGAAGAAGTGCTGCCCCTCGGGGTCGCCTGCCATGAGCTCAGCGTTCAGCTCCTCGATGAAGGTCTGCACGATCGGCTCGCTCAGCGATGCTCGCCTGGTCGCTACGGGTGGCTGCGGATGGTTGAAGGTGAAGGCGAACGGGCTGGGGCCATGGCGCCGGAGGAACTCGAGGCGCCGCTTGGTCTCGTCAAGCGACGGCTGCTCGCCAGCCGGCACCCACCACAGCGCGAGGTGGGGCTCGGTGGGCGGTTCGAACCAGTGGCGACGCTGGCGCAGGATGGCGACGTGATCGACGCCGAAGGCGAACGCCTTGAGCGACTCGATGCTCGACCACATCGAGAGGTTGACGATCACGTCGGGGTCGGGGAAGACCCGCAGCGCGGTGGCGTCACCCTCGTCGGTCTGCAGGCGCCACACGAAGCCGTCGGCGGCGTCAGCGATGGCATTGATCGGATCGAGCCCGTTGACGAACCCGGCGAGCAGGGGATCGTCGAGAGGCGCGAGCAGCCGCGCCACGTTGACCTGCGCCAACTCCCACCGCTGCGTCGTTGGGATCATCTGGCCATCAGTTTGATTGGAGGGCGACGACGGGGTCGACTCCGGCGGCGCGACGGGCCGGGAGCCACCCGGCTACGGCACCGGCCAAGGCAGCCGCGACGACGACCACCACGAGTTGGCCAACGGGGATGTCGAGCTCCCGTAGACCCTCGTCGGCCAGGGCGCGGACCCCGGCCACGCCGAGGACGCAACCTATGCCCACCCCCAGCAGGGCACCGATGGCCGACACCGACACCGCCTCCCAACGCACCATGCGCCGCACCTGCACCCGTTGCATGCCGACGGCGCGCAGCAGCCCGATCTCGCGGCGGCGTTCGACCACCGACAACCCGACGGTGTTGGCCACGCCAAGCATGGCGACGACCACCGACAGTCCCAGCAGCACGTTGACCAACACGAGCACGCTGTTGACCTGCTCGGCGGTGCGGGCCCTGACCTCCTGCTGGTCACGAACGGCGATCTGCGGGTCGTTGGTCAGCGCGCCCTCGACCGCGGTCCGCACCGTGACGAGGTCACCGCCGGGCGCCACCCTGATGCCGATCACGTCGACGCCCTCGGCATCGCCAAGTCCGGAAAGTGACCCCGTGAGACGGGTCACCGCGGCCCGGTCGATGACGACAGCGGCGTTGCGCAAGGCCCGAGTATCGCCATCGACGGCCACCACCGTGGCGGCCGTCGGTGAACCGCCCGCCATCTCGACCCACATCGCGGCGCCGGTCGTCGCGCCAAGGTCGGCGGCCGCCAGCGAGCTGAGGATGATCGGGACCGGGCGGCCAGGCGCATCAGTGAGCGACGGCACCTTTGCGGAAGCCGTCCCGAGGTCGAAGCCAAGGGCGAACGTGGACGGATCCACACCGACGACGTTGTCACGCGGGCGCCCGGTGAGCGCGGCCGGCGCCATCTCACCCGGTGCGGCCATCGCAAGGCGCACCTTGCTGTAGGAGAGGTTGGTCGTTCCTGTCGCCCCTGCTTGTCCGGCGGCCGTGTCGACCTTGGTGCCAAGGCTGCCGCCGATCGGTTCGCCCTGGTCGTTGGTGAGCAGGAGATCGGCGCGCACCCCGCCCGCCACCGCGGCGTCGGCCGATGCCTTGAGCGACGAGGCCACGACCGCGGTGAAGGTCACGAGCCCGACGCCGACCATGAGCGCGGCAGCGGTGGCCGACGAACGCCGAGGTGAGCGCGACGTGTTGCGTTGCCCGAGCCGCCCCGACAGGCCGGCGCCGCTACGGGCGCACACCGCCAGCCCGATGCCCGCCGCGGCGCTGAGGACGGCGATGGCGATGCCGAGCGAATCGCGCACCGCTGCGGCGGCGGCGAAGCCGACCACGCCGATGCCGCCGATGGCGAGCACACCGGCAAACGGCGGCCCGCCGACGATGGTCGCCAAGGGTCGAACGAGCAGGACGCTCAACGCGGCCAAGCCGATGAAGCCGAGCAGAGCGCCGAGACCGAGGAGGGTGAGTCCGTTGCCGCCCGAACCGCTGATGGCCTGGACGATGAGCAGACCCCCGGCCGTTGTGGCCACGGCGCCGATGATGACCCGCGCCAACGGGCGTCGAGTGGCCTGGACGGCGTCGTCCCCGATGGCCACGATGGGAGGCACCGTGGTGGCTCGCCACGAGGGATAGAGCGCCGCCACGATCGTGACTGCGGTACCGATGATGGCGACCTGGACGAGCCCGACGACGCTGACGGCGAGCTCGCCGCCCGGGAGCGTGGCCCCCGCGACAGAGAACAGCGCTCGGAGCCCGGCCGCGAGCGCGATGCCGCTCACCGCCCCCAAGGTGCCGGCGATCAGGCCGAGCGCGGTGGCCTCGACGATCTGGGCGGCGAAGACCTGGCCCCGTGACGCACCGAGGGCGCGCAGCAGGGCCAGCTCACGGGTTCGCTGCGTCAAGGTGATGGTGAAGGTGTTGAGGATGAGGAACCCGCCGACGAAGAGCGCGGCCACGGCGAAGGCGGCAAGCGCCTTGGTCACGAACGAGAAGTAGTCCTTGACCGCCGCCGACTGCTCGGCGGCGGCCGCGCTCCCGAGGACCGTTTCGTACCGCTGCGGGCCGAAGCGCGCATCGAGGGCAGCTTGCACCTGGGGTTCGAGGGCCGACGGTGCGACGCCCTCCCTCCCCGAAACGGCGACCGTGTCGAACCCCGTCTTGGCCATGACGCGGGTGGCGTCTGCGGCGGAGAACAGGGTCGCGGTGGTCCGGGCGATGCCGTCGTCGGCACCGAAGCGGGCGGTGCCGACCAGGCGAAAGCGGCTTGACCCGCCGGCCGTCACGACGGTCACGTCCTCGCCGACGGCGAAGCCATGGTCACGGGCGGCCGCCACGTCGATCACGATCTCGCCTGAACCCGGGGCCCGGCCGGTAGCGAGCTTGAACTGGTTCAGCACCGGATCGTCGATCCAGCCGATCCCAAAGGTGGGCGGGCCCTGACTCTCGATGGCCTTGCCGTCCTTGCCGACGAGCTGGGCGTAGCCGATCAGGGTGCCCGCCGCCCGGGCCACGCCGGGCGCCGACTGCACGACCTCGACGACGTCTGCCGGTACGGGGGCCCTTGCCACGAAGCCGCCGGTCTCGCCCTCGAACGCCGCCGGAGCTCGCACGAGCACGTCGATGCCGGCGTTGCGGGTGGCGAACAGCTTGTCGAACGACTCGTTGACCGTGGCGCCGAGCACCGAGGTCCCACTGGCCAGCGCGCAACCCAGCACGATCGCAACAACGCAGAGCACCGACCGGAGCAGGCGCTCCTGCAATCCTCGCAAGGTCGCCCGAAACATCCCGGCAAGGATGCCCGGCCCGGGGCCCAAACCGGCGGCAAACCCCGTCCACAGCGGCGCCCGACCCGAACGCTCGAACCCCGGCATCCGAAGCGGTTGCCGAGTCCCATCAGTTCGGCTGGTTGGCTCGCAGGGAGGTCAGGCGGGCGGCGGCTTCGATCAGCACCTCGCGCCTCTTGCAGAAGGCGAACCGCACGAGCGGGCGACCGAGCGAGGGGTCGGCGTAGAACACCTCGGTCGGGATGGCCACCACGCCGCACCGCTCGGGCAGCGCACGACAGAAGGCCAGGCCGTCGTCGGCGCCGAGGGGCCGGATGTCGGCGGTCGCGAAGTACGTGCCCGCTGGGCGGGTGACCGCGAACCCTGCCGTCTCGAGCCCGGCGCACAGCAGGTCGCGTTTGATCCGCAGCTCGTCGCGCAGGTCGGTCACGTAGCTGTCGGGCAGCCCCAGCGCGAGCGCCACCGCAGGTTGGAGCGGCGCTCCGCTCACGTAGGTGAGGAACTGCTTCACCGTGCGCACCGCGGCCACCAGGTCGCGCGGGCCGCACACCCAGCCGATCTTCCAGCCCGTCACCGAGAAGGTCTTGCCCGCTGACGACACGACCAGCGTCCGGTCCCGCATGCCGGGGAACGTGGCCAGCGGGACGTGCTCGCCGTCGTAGACGAGGTGCTCGTACACCTCGTCGCAGACCGCGATGAGGTTGTGGCGCACGCACAGCTCGGCCACTGCGGCGAGCTCGGCCCGGGTGAGCACGGTGCCGGTGGGGTTGTGTGGCGAGTTGAGCAGCACGAGACGGGTCTTGCCGCTGATGGCGGCGGCGAAGCGGTCGAGGTCGAGACGGAAGTCGGGTGCCCGCAGCGGGACGGGCACCCGAACTGCTCCGGCCATGGCGATGCCCGCGGAGTACGAGTCGTAGAACGGTTCGAGGGCGATGACCTCGTCGCCCGGCTCGCAGAGGCCGAGCAAGGCGGCGGCGATGGCCTCGGTGGCGCCTGCGGTCACCAGCACCTCGCCGTCGGGGTCGTAGTCGAGCCCGTACCAGCGCTTCTGGTGGGCGCTGATGGCCAACCGCAACGACGCGATGCCGGGGCCGGGCGGGTACTGGTTCTGACCGCTGCGAATGGCGGTCACCGCTGCTTCGAGGACCTCGGCAGGGCCGTCCTCGTCGGGGAACCCCTGGCCCAGGTTGATCGAGCCGGTCCGGGCGGCCAGCTCGCTCATCTCGGCAAAGATCGTGGTACCGAAGCCGTGGAGGTGGCGGGCCAGGGCGGGGCGGGGGCCGGCGACGGGTGTGCTCACGCGGCGACAGTAGACGGGCCTCTGCCCGCGACATCGCAGGCCGCAGGTTGATGATGGCCCTGCTGTTCGGTATGGTCATCGCAAGCGAAGGGGAGTATCCCGCAAGCGTGGTCATCGTCAGGACGGCATTTCGCCCGGTGGCCACCACCTGAAAGGGTGGGAGAGACCTTCGGTTCCAACGAACCGAACAGGAACCCTGAGCATGGCCGTGGCGCCTCCTGAGCACACACCGACCGAGATGGCACCTACCGCCACCGCGCGTCCGTCGGGGTCGATCCACGAGCCGTGGGCGCTGACGTCAATCGAAGCGTCCATGCTGCTGCAGGTCGACCCCGTTGCCGGTCTGGGTACGGGTGAGGCGCGGACGCGCCTCACCCGTACCGGGCCAAACCAGCTCGAAGGCGCCCCTCGGCGTCCGTCGTGGAAGCTGTTCCTCGACCAGTTCCGCAGCACGCTCGTGCTCATCTTGGTGGGCGCGGCGATCGTGGCCGGACTCGTCGGCGACGTGACCGACACCGCCGTCATCGCCGTCGTGTTGGTGCTGAACGCCGTGCTCGGCTTCCTCCAGGAGAACAAGGCCGAGCGGAGCCTGACCGCGCTGCGCTCGATGCTGACCCCCATCGCGCGTGTGCGGCGCGACGGCGTGGCCGTCATCATCGACGCCGCCGATCTGGTGCCCGGTGATGTTCTGCTGCTCGAGGCCGGCGACCGCATTGCCGCCGATGGGCGGTTCGTGCTGCTCCACGGTGTCGACGTCGACGAGTCGAGCCTCACTGGCGAGTCGACGCCGGTGACCAAGGCCCTCGGCCCCGTCCCGGCCGCCTCCCCCTTGGCCGACCGTTCGAGCATGGGGTTCACGAACACCACGGTCACCCGGGGTCGGGGTGAGCTAGTGGTCACCGCCACCGGCATGCAGACCGAGATCGGTCGCCTGGCCGGCCTGCTGCAGACCACCGAGACGGCCGACACGCCCCTGCAGCGCCAGATCCACCACCTGTCGCTGCGGCTGGCGCTCGTCGCCGCGGTGGCGGTGTCGGTGTTCTTCCTCCTCGGAGTGGCTCGGGGTGACGACCTCGCCGACACCTTGTTGTCGTCGGTGGCGCTCGCGGTCGCCGCCATCCCGGAGGGGCTGCCCGCCATCCTGACGGTCACGCTGGCCATCGGTGTGAGCCAGATGGCGAAGCGAGGCGCCATCGTCAAGCACCTCGCCTCGGTCGAGACGCTCGGCTGCACATCGGTGATCTGCTCGGACAAGACCGGCACCTTGACTCTCAACGTCATGACCGCCACGAGCGCGCTGGTGGCGGGGCGATCAGTGGCCATCGAGGTCGGCACCGAGCTCACATCCGTCGCTCCCCTCCTCGCGCCGATCGCCGTGCCCATGGCGTTGTGCAGCGATGCCCGGATGGCTGATGGCCAGCTCGTCGGCGACCCCACCGAGGGGGCGCTGGTGGTGCTGGCCGGGCGGCTCGACATCGATGTCGATGCGCTGCGAGCGGCCCGCCCCCGGATCGCCGAGGTCCCCTTCGACGCTGCCCGCAAGCTGATGGTCACGTTCCACGAAGCCGCCGACGGCGGCGCGGACCTGTACGTGAAGGGGGCGCTCGACGCACTGCTGCCGCGCTGTGGCCAGGTGCTCGGCGCGGATGGCGCCGTCCCCCTGGACGAGGCGGCCGAGGCCCTCGATGCCTGGATGCAGACGACCGCGGCGAAGGGTCAGCGCGTCCTCGCGCTGGCGGTGGGCGAGCTGCCCTCCGCCGCCGACGTCCGGGCCCGGGCCGAGGAGGGGCAAGATGCCCTGCTCGAGCTCGTGGATGGCCTCGTGATCGTCGGTCTGGTGGGTCTCGTCGACCCGCCTCGGCGGGAGGCCAAGGAGGCCATCGCCGTCGCCCGCCGCGCCGGTGTCGACTTCAAGATGATCACCGGTGACCACGCCGTCACAGCCATGGCCATCGCCCACGAGCTCGGGATCCGGGGCCGGACCATCAGTGGGGTCGAGCTCGAGGCGATGACCGACCTCGAGCTGCAGGGCGTGGTCGACGAGGTCGGCGTGTTCGCCCGCGTCGCTCCCGAGCACAAGCTCCGCATCGTGCGGGCCCTGCAGGCCAAGGGTCACGTCGTGGCCATGACGGGCGACGGCGTGAACGACGCCCCGGCCTTGAAGCAGGCCGACGTCGGCGTGGCCATGGGCATCACCGGGACCGAGGTGAGCAAGGAAGCAGCCTCGATGGTGCTCATCGACGACGACGTGTCGTCCATCGTGCGGGCCATCGAGCAGGGGCGGGCCATCTACGCCAACATCGTCACGTTCGTCCGCTTCCAGCTCGCCACCAACCTGGGCGCCATCGGCAGCCTGGTGGGAGCGCCGCTCGTCGGTCTCCCGGTGCCGTTCACGGCCGTCGAGGTGCTGTGGGTCAACCTCATCATGGACGGGCCGCCGGCAATCGCCCTCGGCGTCGACCCGCCCAAGGCCGATGCGATGGCCCACCCGCCTCGCGATCCAAAGGCCGCGATCCTGTCGAGTCGCCGCCTGTCAGTCCTCGTGCTGTCCGGCTTCGTGATGACCGCTGGGACGCTCGGCGTGCTGGCCTGGGCGCAATCGGCCTACGACGAGGCCACGGCGCTGACGATGGCGTTCACGACGTTCGTGCTGTTCCAGGTCGCCAACGCGCTCAACGCCCGCCATGAGCGCAGCACCGTGTTCCACGCCGACACGTTGCGCAACCTGACGCTGTGGGTCGCCCTTGGCGGGGTCGTGGTGCTGCAGGTCGCCGCCGTGCACCTCAGCGCCGGTCAGCGGCTCTTTGACACCGTGGCGCTCACGGCGACCCAGTGGGGGATCGCCATCGCGGTGGCGTCGTCGATCCTCTGGGTCGAGGAGGTCCGCAAGTTCGTCCTACGCCGTCGCGCCGGCGGACAGCAGCGGATCGATCCCAGCGCGCTCGTGCCGGTGGACCAATCGCTGGCGATGGCGATCGAGGAGTCGGCGGCCCTCGACGATCTCACCGACCCGACACCGGACGGCCCGTTCGCCCAGCGCGTCGGCCGCATGGGCCGCGCCGCTCGGTTCCTCGTGCGCAGCAGCCGTCGGCTCGTGGTGGGCATCGCCGGTGGCGCCCTGCTCATCGGGGGCGTGGCGATGCTGGTGCTCCCCGGCCCTGGACTTCTGGTGATCGCGGCCGGCCTTGCTGTGCTGGCTCGGGAGTTCGTGTGGGCCGAGCGCGCCCTCGCCTCGGTCCGCCGCCGAGCCACGCAGGCGGCTCGTGCGGCTACCGGGGCCTTGCGCCGCTCGTAGTCGGTGGTGGGCGTGAGCCTCCCTGGCCCTCCCTGAGGGCGCCCGCGGCGGTACGGTGCGTCCCTCATGGGGAAGCTCCGGGGAACGGCCCGCAACCGCAGAGTGACGTGGGGCGGGATCAGCGCGGGCCTTCTGCTGGCGGCGGGATGCGCGTCGGGATCGGCGGTCGTGGCCCGCTCGACGACCTCGGCCGTGAGCGCGTCCACCAGCACCGTCGCCCTTCCCGGCGTCACCACCTCGACCGCTGGCGCCACCACCACCGTCTCGGTGGTGCCCACCACGACCACGACCACGACCGCGGCCGAACCGGCGCAGGCCGGGGCCACGCGCCTGCGGATGCGCACCGGCCCCTTCACGGTGGCCTCGGGCCAGAACGCCATCGAGTTCGCGCCGTCGATGCCGCAGCCCACGCAGAGCGGCTGGATCGTGCGGATGGCGCCCAACCTCGAACGGGCCGACGGGTCCGTCCCGCCCGTCGACGTGATCCACCTCCACCACGGCGTCTGGCTCAACGCCTCGCGCCAGGACGCTACGTCCGGCCTCCCGGAGCGCTTCTTGGCTGCGGGCGAGGAGAAGACGATCACCTCGTTCCCAGCCGGCTTCGGCTACCGCTACGAGCGCACCGACCGCTGGGTCCTCAGCTACATGCTCCACAACCTGTTCCCCACCACCGAGCAGCTCTGGATCACCTACGACCTCGACCTGATCCCCGACGGAGCACCGCAGGCGGCTGGGATCGTGCCGGTGCACCCAGTGTGGATGGACGTGCAGAACGGCAGCGCCTACCCGGTGTTCGACGTCCTCAAGGCGAGCGGCACCGCAGGGCGCTACACGTACCCGGACAACGACCCGGCCTACCCTCGAACCGGTGGTCGCAACGAGTGGGTCGTCGCCCGCCCCGGCGTGCTCATCGGCACGGCCGTGCACCTCCACCCCGGAGGTCTCTACGGCGATCTCCAACTGAGGCGCGCCGGCCGCACCGCCCTGCTGTTCCGGTCCGAGGCGCACTACTTCGAGCCGGCAGGCGCCGTGAGCTGGGACGTCGCCATGACGGCGACGCTGGCGTCGTGGCGGGTGGCGGTCAAGGCCGGCGACGTGCTGCGAGTGAGTGTGACCTACGACTCGGCGCGGGCCTCGTGGTACGAGTCGATGGGGATCATGGTGGCTTGGATGGCCGACGCCGGCACCGGTGCCGATCCCTTCACGACCAACGTGAACGTGCCCGGCCAGCTCACCCACGGGCACCTGGCCGAGAACGACCACCACGGCGGCGAGCCTGCCGGCCTGCCTGACGCCCGCACCGCGGCCACCGTCCCGGCGCCCGACCGCATCACGATCGACGACTTCACCTACGCCGTGGGTGACACCAGCGAGGGCAACCACCCCATCCCCCAGCTCCGCCAAGGGCAGCCGGTGCTGTTCGACAACCTCGAGGCGTCGCGCGCCAAGGGGATCTGGCACACGGTTACCGCGTGCAAGCTGCCCTGCAACGGGGCGACTGGCATCGCCAGCCCGCTGGCCGACGCCGATGTGCCCTTCGACTCGGGCGAACTCGGTACTGGGGGGCCGCCCACGGCCAACCGCACGACCTGGGCGATCCCGTCAGCGCTGACGCCCGGCACCTACGCGTACTTCTGCCGGATACACCCCTTCATGCGCGGTGCGTTCCAGGTGACCGCCCCCTGAGGCCCTGAAGTGGGCGCAACGGTGCTACGAAAGCAGCCGTAATCCCCGAGGAGGACGACCAATGGACATCGGACCCGCCGAGCTGATCATCGTGCTGCTGGTCGTGCTGCTGCTGTTCGGCGGTTCGAAGCTGCCGAAGCTGGCCAAGTCACTGGGTGAGGCCCAGCGCGAGCTGAAGAAGGGGATGTCCGGCGAGGACACCCCCGTTCCCGCTCCTCCACCGGTCGCTCCCGTTGCTACCGCACCGGCCGCTGCCGCGCCCACTGCCGCGCCCACCCCGGTCGCCGAGGTGCCGACGCCGACACCCGCAGGTGAGCCGGCCACCCCGGCCCCGGTCGAGGGTGCCGCGCCCAACCAAGCCTCGGCCTGACATCGCGCGGGCCGGTGCCTGCTGCAACGTTGCGTGATGTTGGCGGAAGTGGCGAGCGTGGGTGCAGTTGGGGCCTTGAGGCTCGCCACTTCGCGCCGGCGTTGCGGGGTCGGGGCGGGCGTGGGGTGAAGTAGCGAGCGTGGGTGCAGTTGGGGCCTTGAGGCTCGCCACTTCGCGCCGGCGTTGCGGGGTCGGGGCGGGCGTGGGGCGAAGTAGCGAGCGTGGGTGCAGTTGGGGCCTTGAGGCTCGCCACTTCG